>NC_023033.1:1940312-2240312 GCF_000505665.1 Thermosynechococcus sp. NK55a
CTTTGAATTTCTACGCACCATTGGTCATCTGCGACCACGAACCAATACCCTAGGCGCTGTGATGCGAGTGCGCAATGCCTGTGCCACTGCCATTCACCAATTCTTTCAGGAGCGGGGATTCCTCTGGGTGCATACCCCCATCATTACCGCCAGTGACTGCGAAGGGGCTGGGGAACTCTTTACTGTCACCACACTGGATTTAACCCAGCCGCCCAAAACCCCAGAGGGGAAGATTGACTTCAGTCAAGACTTTTTTGGCCGTCGTGCCTACCTCACCGTCAGTGGCCAACTGGAGGCAGAAATTATGGCCACAGCCTTTACCAACGTCTATACCTTTGGCCCCACCTTCCGCGCTGAAAACTCCAACACCTCGCGCCACCTTGCCGAGTTTTGGATGGTAGAGCCAGAGATGGCCTTCTGTGACCTCAGGGGGGATATGGAACTGGCGGAGGCCTTTTTGCAGTTTATCTTTCGCTATGTCCTTGACCACTGCCCAGAGGATATGGCCTTCTTTCAGGAGCGGATTGATAATAGCGTCATAGCCACTGCCGAACAGATGGCCACTCAACCCTTTGCCCGCCTCAGCTACAGTGAAGCGATTCAAGTCCTTGAAAAGAGCGGCCGTGCCTTTGAATTCCCGGTGGCTTGGGGACTAGACCTGCAATCGGAGCATGAGCGCTATCTTGCTGAGGAATACTGCCGACGCCCCGTAATTGTCTATGATTATCCCGCTGCCATCAAAGCCTTCTATATGCGCCTCAATGACGATGGCAAAACCGTGGCGGCAATGGATGTCCTCGCACCCAAAATTGGCGAGATCATTGGCGGCTCTCAGCGAGAAGAACGCTTTGATGTGTTGCAGGAGCGAATTGTGACCCAAGGCCTAGATCCTGCCCCCTACTGGTGGTACTTGGATTTGCGTCGCTATGGCAGTGTGCCCCACGCCGGCTTTGGCCTTGGGTTTGAGCGGCTCGTACAGTTTATGACGGGCATGGACAATATCCGCGATGTCATTCCCTTTCCACGGACGCCGGGCAATGCCGAGTTCTAGCCCAGGCGCGGCGGTTCGCCAAAGAGGATAATTGAGGTTTGCAGCTCTCGGATGACTTGGGTAGTGATGTCACTCACCGCCAGCCCACCTGCTGTGCCGCGCCGAATCGAACGCATTAAAACCAAGTCATAGAGTCCTGCTTCTTCGAGGATGGTCCTGGGAATATCACTACTAGCAACGGTTTTAATGTGCACGTCAAGGAGACTTGCTCCCTTAGCTTCCTGTAGAATCTGGCGCAAATCCTCCTCAAACTGCGCCATTTGTTCATAGGGTGTGTTTTGCAGGGCCACGTGCAGCAGCATCACCTTTGCTTGACTGGCACTGCCAAGGGCTTGGGCAAAACTAATAATCCGTAGAGTTCTTGGGCTGAGATCTCGGGTCGGCACCAAAATTGAACGGATATTCTCCGGATCATCCAATAGGCGAGTAATGGCCACAGGACAGGGGCTTGACCAGAGGACGTGGTCAATGATGCTGCCAAAAAGCTGGGCGCGCCAACTACTAGTTTCTGGCCAGCCCAAGACAATGAGACTCGCCTCCTGTTCACGACTAAAGCGACTAATCCCGAGGGCAATATCTTCATCAATACGGATGGCAGTGGTTGTCTCGACGTTGTAGGGTGCCGCCAGTTCAGCGGCGCGGCGCAGCAGTTTGCGAGAGCGACGGAGCTTGGTATCGAGGCGGGGATCATTCATGTGCACTTGGCAAGGAATAACCGCAACTGCCACAACTCGCCCCGCCTCATGATGGGCTAGCAGTGCCGCCAATTCCATGAGGGGGCGTTGGGTTTGGGGATTGTGGATGGGAACGACGACAGTAAAGGTGTGGGGCTGGGGATCCTCGTGGCCATCCCACCACGTTGCCAGTTCCTCAATCTCCTCCTGCTCGGGCTGGGGAATTGGCAGCCGACTGGCAGCGCGTGCTGTAACCAGCGGGCCAAGAATTGAGGTGACCACCATTAGCACCAGCACGCTGTTGAGAATGTCTTGGGTGAGAATCCCCTCCTGGAAGCCGACTAGGGTTGCCGCCAAGGTGGCCGCCACCTGAGGCAAAGACAACGACCACATTGTCAACATTTCCATTGAGGTGTAGCGATACCAGCGGGCAGCCAGCCAAGCCGCAATGAACTTGCTGCCAATGAGACCGACGACAATGGCAACCGTAATGCCAATGGAGGCGAGGGTCTTGACAAAGGCAGGAATGTCAATCAGCAGCCCCATGTCCACAAAAAAGCAGGGGATAAAGAGGACACCACCGATAAACTCAACTTTTTCCTTGACGGGACTGTCCTCGAGAACATCATTGACGGCTAAACCGGCTAAAAAGGCACCGACAATCTGCTCAATGCCAATGATTTCGGCACCGATGGCAGCAACGAATAATGTCAAAAGAATGAAAAGGAATTGCTTCCCCTGAGCATCGTGCGATCGCCGGAAAAATTGCTTACCAATGCGGTCAACCCCCCACAGAACTAGAAAGCAATACAGACCAAGGGCAATCAATTGGTTGAGGAGAGTCAGCACCGTGAATTCACCGCGGTTAATGCCCACGCAGATGGCCAGCACCACCAGCGCTGCGGTATCGGTAAAAATGGTTGCGCCAATCGTAATGGTCACGGCTTCATTGTGCACAACCCCCAACTGCCGCACAATTGGATAGGCCAAGAGGGTATGGGAAGCCAGCAGTGAGCCAATGAGAAGCGAGCCATTCCAATCAAAACCAAACCAGTGGCCAATGGTGAATCCGGTTGCCAGGGGGACAATGAAGGTCAAAGCACCGAACAACAAAGAGCGATCGCGAGTTCTGCGAAAATGGCTCAGATCAATTTCTAGCCCCGCCACAAACATTAAATAGACTTTGCCAATGCCTGAGAGGAGTTTGATGGTGTCGCTGTCGTGTTCTAGGAACTGTAGCCCATTGGGTCCAAGCAGCACACCAGCCAACAGCAGACCCACGAGCCCCGGTAAGCGCAGCCGCTCAAACACCGGCGGAATGGTTAAAATGACAGCCAAAAGAACCATAAAAATAAAAATGGGGCTACTAGTGTTCATGGCCGCAATCTACAGGTGACTTTAATGCCGGTGACTTTAAGGATACACAGTACCTACTGAGCCTGAAAATAACGGCCAATGGTTTCCACGTCCTTATCGCCGCGTCCTGAACAGTTAATGACAATGCGGGGCTGCCCCGTCAATTGAGGGCATAGGGTTTCCAGATAGGCTAAGGCATGGGCGGTTTCAAGGGCAGGGAGAATCCCCTCCAACTGAGCTAGGCGCACACAGGCAGCCACCGCCTCAGCATCGGTGACACTGTAGTATTCTGCCCGACCAATGTCCTTGAGGTAGCTATGCTCTGGCCCCACCCCTGGATAGTCTAAACCGGCGCTGATGGAGTGGGCCTCAATCACCTGACCATCGGCATCCTGCAATAGATAGCTCATGGCACCATGGAGCACCCCCACTTCGCCTTTGGTGAGGGTGGCGGCATGGTGACCGGTGTCCAGCCCTTGCCCTGCCGCTTCCACACCAATTAAGCGCACTTGGGGTTCTTCAACAAACTCATGGAAAAGTCCCATCGCATTGGAGCCACCGCCAACACAGGCAAGGAGAATATCCGGCAGACCGCCCCATTTCTCAAGACACTGCTGGCGGGTTTCAGCCCCAATGACGGCGTGGAATTCCCGTACTAGCATTGGGTAGGGATGGGGGCCTGCCACTGAACCCAAGATGTAATGGGTGGTTTCAACATTGGTCACCCAATCGCGAATTGCTTCTGAGGTGGCATCTTTGAGAGTTCCTGTGCCGGCACTGACGGGGGCCACTTCTGCTCCCAATAGACGCATCCGCAACACATTTAACCGCTGCCGCTCCATATCCTGCACCCCCATATAAATCACACATTGGAGGCCAAAGCGGGCACACACCGTTGCTGTGGCTACCCCATGCTGACCGGCACCTGTTTCGGCAATAATGCGCTGTTTGCCCATGCGCTTGGCCAGGAGCACTTGCCCGAGGGCGTTGTTGATTTTGTGGGCACCTGTATGGTTGAGGTCTTCCCGCTTCAGATAGATTTGGGGCTGGGCTTGATCATGGGCATAGTGGGCGCTGAGACGTTCGGCAAAGTAGAGGGGACTTGGGCGACCCACATAGTCTTGGAGGAGTTGCTGCAATTCTGCTTGAAAGTCAGGGTCTTGGCGGTAGTGGGCAAAGGCCGCCTCCAATTCACTGAGGGCGGGCATCAGCGTTTCAGGAACATATTTGCCACCAAAGCGACCAAAGCGACCCCGGGAATCGGGGCGAGCAGTAGCACTGAGGGCAGCAGAGGGGGCAACAGTCACGGGCAAATTCCTTTCTTTATTAAGGGTTTCTTATGCGATTGTGCCACGTTACGGGCGGCAACGGCGGGTGGTGCCCAAGGGATTGAGCCACTCCAATAGGCAGGCCTCAAGAACTTGCATTTCGGGAAAGAGACTTTGCTTGAACCACTGGCCGAGGGCATCCAAGGGAGAAAATTCTGCACCAACTTGCCACTTGAGGTTTTGGCTAAGGGGGGTGAGGTGATTCCCCGGTAGCCTGAGGGCAGTGACCATATCGCCAAATTTAGCTCTGAGGAGACTGCGCAGGCGCGCCGTTTGGTCAATGTCATCATCCTGGAAGCGAATCAGGAGGTTGCGGCGCACGGGATAGCGCTCTTGAATGAGCTGTTCGGTTTCGGTTGGGCTGGGGGTGAATTCAACACCGACGGGGGTCAGGTTTTCCATCCAAGGAATGGATTGACTGGCGGGGTAGTTGTTGAAGGCTATGAACATATTCCCAGCCCGATCGCCATCGTAGAGGCTATTGATCAACAGGTGGAGCTTGCAGCCCATACTGTGCCCTAGACCATAGATGGGCAATGCTGGCGGGTAGCCTTGGCGGTACACCAACCAATCAAGGGCATACTCGAGCTTATTGAGGGCATCGAGGGCGATCGCCCCATGATCAAAAGTATTCACAAAGGGTGTGGCAATAATGCCATAGCCAGCCTCCGCTAGGTGCTCCAATAAGCGCCGATAGGTCAATTGCGGTGCCGCTGCCACAAAGGCTCCCCCCAGAAAGTGAATCCACCCCAAGGGACGCTGGGGAATACACAGCCAATTGCCGCGAACCTCTTGCCACTCCAAAATCCAATCACTCCAAAAATGCCTAACTGACTGTAATCTAGCGAATACGGGAAATACAGTGGTACAGGACACGTGATGATTGCAACAGTGATTGGGATAGGGGCAGCCGCCCTAGGATCCCTAGCCCTTTTGGGGGCGATCGCCCTGGAATGGCGGTATCGCCAGCGGCCAGCCCATCCCCTGGAAGTGATCCGTGCTACTTGGAATCTAGAAATCTACGAGCCAACCCACTACCGTTTTGTTGGGCTACTGGGGTTGAGCAATCCCCACCGCGGCCTTGAGGTGATGGTGCCACAGTTGCAGGCAGAGGTGGTGTTGCTGTCTGATGGCAGCGTGGAGGGCATTGAAACGCATGTACAGGTTATCCCCCGCCACCCGGAGCCAGAGTTCCCGCCCCGTGCCGATGGCTATTGGTTTGCCTATATTGTCAAGTCCACAAAGCAGACAAATGTCGAGATTTGTGTGGATTTGCAGGGAATTGGCGTGAGCGAGGTCAAGGCGGCTTGGGTCAAGATTCACTACGTTGCCTATGGCCCCCATGGTCGCTTCCTGAAAACCCATCATGAATTTATCCCCCTGAAATTTCCTGCCAAGGGAGATACGGGTGTGTGGCGGCAGGCAGAGGGGGCGGCGGTACTACCCATTCGCACCCATTTACTGACGCCCTTGGACATTCTCCCCGAGGTGCTCAATCGCTACGTCATGCCCCATGCCCAACCGGGAGATATTGTTGCCATTGGTGAAACCCCCATTGCCATTATTCAAGGCCGTCTTAAGGATCCAGCCCAACTGCGCCCCGGCTGGGTAGCAACGCGGGTCTGTCAATTCTTTCTACCCACCTCCAGTTTGGCCACAGCCTGTGGCATGCAAGCCCTAGTTGAAGAGGTGGGAGAGTTGCGGGTGCTGTTGGCTTTTGTTGGGGGAGCGATCGCCAAAATCTTTGGCCACAAGGGCGGTTTCTATCAATTGGCTGGTGAGCAAGCTCGCCTCATTGACGACGTCACCGGCACGCTGCCCCCCTACGACCAATTTATTGTCATGGGACCTGCCAACCCCCAAGCCATCGTAGATGATCTGGCGGCCCAAACTAGCCTTGGCGTAGCCATTGTTGATGTCAATGATCTAGGAGCAGTCAAAGTTCTGGCCGCAAGCAAAGGGGTTTCCCATGAGCTGCTGATCAAAGCCTTAAGGAAAAATCCCGCCGGCAATGCCGATGAGCAAACCCCCCTTGTGCTAATTCGGCCTTCCCAGTGAAGTGGTTTCTATTAGTTTGGCTGGGAAAGGCTCCCAGCACCACCTGGTCACCTTGTCTCATTTCTCCTTGTCGGTTTCTATTTTGTTTTTGTAAAATTTTAGCTCCACGGCTGCCCGGGGGCGCAATCCCTCGCCAGAACTGGTTTGCAGAAAATTCAAGCACTTCCAAATCTATTAGAAATGCCCCTAAGGCGGATAGTGTCTGGGTGAGGTAAAATTTCTGAACTAGGCGAATATTGGAATCCAGAGGTGCTTGCATTGCCAGCCAATGGCAAGTCTGAAGAGGAGCGATCGCTACAGCCGAATGGCCAAAGCAATGACTCCAAAGGCAATGAGGAGCACGCCGCTGACTCTGGTGATCCAACTCGACCACTGCCGCAGGGCCAGTAGCTTTTGTAGGGCACCACTAAAGGTACCCACCACGATCAGGGGCACGACGTAACCTGTTGTGTAGGCCAAGAGCAAACCTGCCCCCACCCAGAGCTTTTGGGTTGTGGCCACCCACGCCAACAGCGTTGCCAAGACGGGTGTGCTGCAGGGGGCAGCAACTATGCCAAAGGTGGCCCCTAGGGTATAGGACTGCAAGCCCGCAGGGACGCGATCCGGCAGTTCCTCTAGGAAGCGACTGCGGGGAAAGCTGAGGGGCAAGGCCTCGAGCAAATTTAACCCCATGAGAATGGCCACCAAACTAACCACAAGGGTTAACCCCCAGCCCACCTGACCGTAGATGCGCCCGGCCAAGGCCGCTGTCATCCCCAATACCGTTAAGGTGGTGGCAAGACCCAAGGCAAACCAAAGGGACTGGCGCAACACGGAGCCATGTTGCTTGCTGGCATAGCCGGCGATATAACCCACCGTAATCGGCAGCATGGAGAGGGTACAGGGGGTCAGACTGGTGAGCAGTCCCGCCAAAAAGACGATACCGACACTGATCACCGTTAGATCACGGAGTTGACCGGTCACCCACTGGTTGGCCCACTGTTCCAGTTGGTAGAGTCCTAGGCTGAGGCTGGCCATGGTTTTAGGGGCTAAAGGAAACGGCAGGCCCGGCAGTGACAATTACCAGTCGCTCCGGATCAATTAGCTCTCGTAGGGCTTGATTGACCTCCTCTAAGGTCACCTGCTGCAAGCGATCGCTAAACTGTTGCAATTCCTGCGGCGGTAAACCCACACTAGCATTCCCCAACAACGTCCGTGCCACCATATCCACATTCGCCAACTCCACGATATAGGTATTGCTGAGGCTACGCTTGGCCGCATCGAGTTCGGCAGCAGTGAATCCCTGGCGGCGCGCCTCCCGCAGCAGTTGCAGTGTCGCTTGAATGGCCTTGGCGGTATCTTCGGGGGCAGTTTGTAACTGAATCATAAACGGTCCGGCCTGACGACTGGCCGTAAAGAAACTGTAGATACCGTAGGTTAACCCCTGGCGATCGCGAATCTCCGTACCCAAGCGACTGGCCAGCGCATCTCCCCCGAGAATGTGATTCATCAGCATCGCGGCATAGAAGCGAGGATCCCGGCGATCGATCCCCGGTGCCCCTAAATAGGTAATGGCTTGGCTTTTACCGGCAATGACCGCATTCCGAAAGAGGGTTTGCGGGGGCGGCGAAACCGCAGGAAAGGTGAGGGAAAGGGGAGCCGTTTGGGGCTGCCAAGCGCCAAAAATGTCATTGAGGCGCGATCGCACCGCCAGGGGGTCAAAATCTCCCACGAGGGTCAAAATCGTGCGATCCGGCCTATAGGCGGCACGATAAAAGTTCAGGAGGTCTTGGCGTTGAATAGCCTGCACCGACTCCGGGGTGGCAAAGGGATGCAGCGGATGATTGGCTGGATAGAGGGTTTCCTGCAGGACACGGCGCCCCCAGCGCACCGGATCATCCGCCTCCAGACCCAGGGCTGTCAGGTAGCGCTGCTGACTCAGTTTGAACTCTGCCTCTGGGAAGGTGGCTTCCTGCAGCACCTCGCCAAGGGTGGCCAAGAGGGTGGGTAGCTCCCTAGCTAGGGCATAGCCTTCGACATCAACCCCGTCGCGAAGGGCGCTGAATTCAAGGCTAATGCCGCGATCCTCAAGGGTTTGAGCTAAGGTGAGGGCAGTTTTGGTGCGGGTACCGTTAAGCAAATTGGCGGCGGTGAGGTTGGCAACCCCCGGCTGCGTTAGCAGATCATAGCCCGTGCCAGCATCAATCCGCCCCGCCAGGGTAACCGTGGGGGTACTGCGATCCACCAGTAAGAGCACCCGCAGACCATTTTGCAGCGTTAAGGTTTCCACCCCATTGGTTTTGACCGCCGGGGCAGCCTGGGTGCTTCCTGGGGGTAAATAGGCGGCGATGGTTTGGGGATCCACAGGTTCACCGACCAGATTGTGGGCTGTGGTTTGAACCGCCGGCCGACCCGACAGCTCCACATCGACAAATTCACTGGGAATAAATTCCCCGACAATCCAGCGATCGCGCCCAAAATAGGTTTGCACCACCCGTTGCACATCGGCAGGGGTGACCTTTTCAATGGCCGCCAGGTGGCGATCGCTAAAGCGGTAATCGCCCGTGAGGGTTTCATCATTGGCCAGTTGACTAGCTTGGGCATCAATATCGCGATTGCGGAGAATAAAATTGGCCTTAAGCTGTTGTTTGGCGCGTTGCAATTCACCCAGACTGAGGGAACGCTCCGCCACTTGCTGCAAAATCTTGCCAATGGTCTGCTCAATGGTTTCAAGGGATTGATCGGGGCTGGCGATCGCCCCCATTTCAAACCAGCCCCCCTTCTGCAAGGCAGCTACGTAGGAGTAGGCCGAGCTGGCTTGCCCCGTTTCCATCAGTTCCTGATACAGGTACGAACTGCGGCCGCCACTGAGGAGCATATCCAGGACATCCAAGGCCGCTTGATCCGGATGGGTCATCCCTGGAATAGGCACCAAAATCTGGAGTAGCGGCGCACTCCCCGGTTCCCTGAGGCGAATTCGCTGGGCTGAGCCGGCCTCAGGCGGCGGCAGCGGCGGATCGATCAAAGGTTCTGGCGGCTGCGGAATTGCCCCAAAGGTTTTCTTGACCAGCTCCAGTGCCCTCGCAGGACAGACATCGCCAGCAATCACCACCACGGCATTATCGGGGCGATAGTACTGCTGATAAAAACCCCTGACTGCCGGTAGCGTCAACTGCTCCACATCACTGGCTGTTCCCCCCACTGGCAAGCCGTAGGGATGCTTGGGATAGAGGGCCGCTAGCACCGCACGACTGAGGCGATATTCAGGACTATTTTCATAGCCTTGCAGCTCCGAGATCACCACCCGCTTTTCACTTTCAAGGGCATCGGGGGTGATGAGGGTATGGCGCAGGCGATCGGCTTCAAGGATCAGCAGTGGCTCCAGTTGGTCAGCGCGCACCGTGTGGTGGTAGGCCGTCAGGTCATAGCTGGTAAAGGCATTGGAAGAACTGCCCAGGGCATAAAATAGTTGCCCAAACTGCACCGGTCGGCTTTGGGTCCCCTTAAACATCAGATGCTCTAGCTGGTGGGCAATCCCGTTTTCTCCCTTGGGTTCATGGCGAGACCCCACGCGATACCACACCTGCAAACTCACAACGGGCGCCGTGGGAATTTCCTTAATCAGAACGGTCAGGCCATTATCTAAGACCGTTTTGGTCACGCCACTACCGAGTCCTTCTACCATGGCCAGGGGAAAAATTACAGCTAAACTGGTACTCAAGAGCATCAAGCCAACAAATAAGAAGATTCTAACGAATTTTGGAGTGAGCCCTAGGATCATTGTTTCACTGAATTGCCTTTTAATTGCCTTGGGGGGCGATCGCGCTCCCAGAAGTCCTCATCGCCGCAGAAGGACTCGCCAGAACCACCCCTGATGCTGCCGCCATCATGATTGTTGTTATTGTTGTTGCGATTGTTGTTTCATCGTTGTTGCCATCCACACCAGGCGATCGCACAGATAGACTTCAAACTTGTACCCTTGCCAACTCACTTCCATCACCTTGGAGCTTGGGCAGGTCCGTCTGAAGATGAGGAAGAAAAGTACATCTGTTTGCTTTCGGCACCTCTGCGCCCCAGGCCAGCCACTCTCTAAGGACCTTGGCTTGAAATTCCTGATCACCCATCTGCTAGTTGCCCCGCAGGTTCTCTCTATCTTGAATGAATCTTGGCAGAGCGGGTGAAAAAAACGCCTAGGGCACAAAGCGCAGGAATTTTTTCTTGCCCACTTGCAGCACTTGGTTGACGTAGGGTTCTGGCGCGGTGAGGGTAAAATCCACATCGGTAATTTTCTCACTGTTGAGCCGGACACCACCCCCTTGGATTTGCCGCCGTGCTTCGCTGCTGCTGGGGCAGAGCTTGGTGTGACTGAGCACGTAGGTTAGCTTTACAGGAAACTGAAACTCGCCAAGGGAATACTCTGGAATTGATCCCGCCTGTGCCGTTTGCCCTTGGGTGACGATCGCCGCTAGTTCTGCTTGGGTTTGCAGGGCCAGCTCTCGCCCATGGTATTGACTGACCACTTCTAGGGCTAAGGCCTTCTGGCGATCGCGAGGATGAGCGGGCAAACTGTCCAAAGGCAAATCCGTAAGCAACTCAATGTACTGGTTCACCAAAGCATCGGGAATTTTTTCAAGCTTGGAGTACATACTGGCTGCCGACTCCGTGAGCGCCACATAGTTGCCAAGGGACTTGGACATTTTCTGTACCCCATCCGTACCCACTAGGATCGGCATCAGCAGGCCAAATTGCACGGTTGGCAAACGAAAGTGACGCTGTAAATCGCGACCGACGGCAATATTAAACTTTTGATCGGTTCCCCCCAATTCCACATCTGCGGCCACCGCCACCGAATCATAGCCCTGCATCAGCGGATAGAGAAACTCATGGAGAAAAATAGGCGTTTCCTTGGCGTAACGTTCCGCAAATCCCTCCTTGGCCAGCATTTGGCCCACGGTCATCGTTCCCAAAAGCTCAAGCACTTTGCGCAGATCCAGTTTGGCAAGCCACTCTGAGTTGTAGCGAATTTCTAAGCGGCCGGGGGTCTCAAAATCCAAAATCGGCCTCACCTGTTCAAGGTAGGTTTGCACATTGGCTGCTACCTCCTCAGGGCTGAGTTGTTTGCGTACTTCCGACTTCCCCGTGGGATCGCCAATTTGAGCCGTAAAGTCACCAATAATCAGCACGGCACAGTGCCCCGCATCCTGAAACTGGCGCAGCTTGCGCAGGACAATGCTATGACCGAGGTGAATTTCACTGCCGGTAGGATCAATGCCAAACTTAATTCGGAGCGGGCGTTGCGTTTGCCGCAAATAGGCCCAGAGATTTTCCTCGGGTTTGGCGGAATCAGGGACATGGGGGAACGTTTCCACAACGCCGCGCTGGAGCCGTGCAATGGTGGCCTCAAGGTCTGAAGACATCATTTGATTGGGCATTTATGGGCATTTATTGGGGTGAGGACATTTTCTGGTCTAGGATGGCTATGATAGCAATCAATGGCGATCGCGCGGCAATTTTGCCATTCCCGACTTTTATCCAAATAAAAATCGTATACGAAGCAAAAAATAATAGGCCTGAGGCAGCGATTATCGTGTCCACCACTACCCTTGGCAAACATCCCTCCCAAACCCGCCCCCAAGATGAAAACTTCTGGCGTGGGGTACTGCGAATTGCTAACCGCACCTTCCTGGTGGGGATGACCTTTGGGTGTGCGGCTATTGGAGGTGGCCTGTTGGGCCTAGCGATTAGCTTTCGGAATCTTCCGGATGTGCGATCGCTACGGGGCTATGTCCCCACTGAAACCACCCACATTTACGATGCCAAGGGCACACTCCTTGTGAGCCTTCACGATGAAGAAAACCGCGAAGTCGTTTCCCTAAACGAAATTTCCCCCAATCTGAAGCTGGCTGTGCTGGCGATCGAAGACAGCAGTTTCTACCAGCATCGCGGTATTAATCCCATTGGTATTGCCCGTGCCTTGATGGTCAACCTTACCTCTGGGCGTACCGTGCAGGGCGGCTCTACCCTGACGATGCAATTGGTTAAAAATCTCTTTTTGTCTCGCGATCGCTCCATGAGCCGTAAAGTAGCTGAGGCTGTTTTGGCCATGCGCCTCGAGCAGCTCTTCAGCAAAGACGAAATTTTGGAGATGTACCTCAATCAGGTCTATTGGGGACATAACACCTACGGCGTGCAAACTGCAGCCCAAAGCTACTTCAAAAAAATGCCGCAGATCTCACGCTTGCCGAAGCCGCGATGATGGCTGGGATTATTCAAGCTCCAGAAGCCTATAGCCCCTTTGTGGATTTTGATCTCGCCAAGGAACGGCAGCAATTGGTGCTGGAGCGGATGGTGGAGTTGGGTTGGATTACCCCCCAAGAGGCTGCTGCCGCTGCCCAAGAACCCATCAAGCTGGGGGAAATTACCTCCTTCCAGCGCAGTCGTAGCCCTTGGATTACCGATGCTGTGTTGCAGGAGTTGACCCGCCAATTTGGCCGTGAAGCTGTCATTCGTGGTGGCATGCGGGTGCAAAGCAGCCTTGATCTCAAAATGCAAAAAATGGCGGAAGATGCCATCCGACGGGGATATGAAAGCCTGCAAGCCAGTGGTGTGCGTGCAGATCAGTTAGCTTTAGCTGCCGTGGATCCGCGTACCCACTATGTCAAAGCGCTGGTGGGGGGAGTAGACTACAGCCGCAGTCAATTTAATCGAGCTACCCAAGCCCTGCGCCAGCCGGGATCTGCTTTTAAGCCCTTTGTCTATTATGCCGCCTATGCCAGTGGCAAATATACCCCCGATTCAATCATTAGCGACTCGCCAGTGCGGTACCGGGATGGGGACGGATGGTATGTGCCTCGCAACTACGATGGCTCATTTATGGGTGGAATGTCTATGCGCCTGGCCTTGGCCATGTCCCGCAATATTCCCGCAATTGTCCTTGGCCAAGAGGTCGGCATTGAGCGCGTAATTGAAATTTGCCGTACCCTTGGCATTACCAGTCCAATGCTGCCGGTGGTTTCCCTGCCCTTGGGAGCGGTGGATCTCACCCCCTTGGAAATGGCCGCTGCCTATGCCACATTCGCCAATAATGGCTGGCAATCTCCCACGACAACAATTATTCAAGTCACCGATAACAACGGTCATTTGCTGTTGGATCACACACCGCGCCCCAAACTCGTGCTTGATCCTTGGGCTGCCGCCGCCCTAAATAACACAATGCAGAGTGTGATCACCAGTGGCACAGGGACAGCAGCCAACATTGGCCGGCCTGCCGCAGGAAAAACAGGCACCACCTCTTCTGAGCGGGATATTTGGTTTGTTGGTTATGTGCCGCAACTCTCGGCGGCTGTTTGGGCAGGGAATGACAACTATGCGCCCTTGGGGCAGGGGGCAACGGGGGGTGGTTTTATGGCACCCATTTGGCGAGATTTTATGGCTCAGGCCCTCAAGGATGTGCCTGTGGAGGACTTTACCCCGATGTCGAAGTTCCAGCGACCCAAGCCGCAGCGGCAAAAAAATTAACTCTGCTGGTGCAATTCCCGATCCCCCATAGGGTGAAGCGGTTCAGGGATTGATCTTGGCATTGGCGGAGGCCGCGTAGGTTATGGGGGCTGGTTGGGCGTTGCAACTCATTGGCAAAAAGTCTAGTAAAACCATTGTAATTATTCTCAATAAGCTCTGGTTGTTGCAAATGCCACTTGTTGTCGGCTATCATGCAAACCAATACCGGCAGATCAAGCGAATCTCCTATGCCACTTTATACAGCAGCAGCCTTGAAGGCGGAACTGAATGAGAAGGGTTGGCGGTTGACGCCACAGCGAGAAACCATTCTCAATATCTTCCAAAATCTGCCTAAGGGCAATCACCTAAGTGCTGAGGACCTGCACCATGAGCTGCGCAAACAGGGACACTCCATTAGTTTATCCACCGTTTATCGTACCGTGAAGTTGATGTCACGGATGGGTATTCTGCGGGAGTTGGAACTTGCTGAGGGACACAAGCACTACGAATTAAATACCATGTCTCCGCATCACCATCACCACATGGTGTGTGTACAATGCAACCACACGATTGAGTTTGATAATGACTCCATTCTCAAGCAGGCCTTGAAGCAAACGGAGAAATATGGTCTGCAACTGATTGATTGCCAACTGACGATCTATACCATTTGTCCAGAGGCGCTGCGGCGCGGTTACCCGGGACTGCCGGAAAACTGGGTCTGTAGTCGCGCGATCGCCCACGGGACGGAACCCCCCTCGCGGGGTAAATAGGGGATGTTACGGCCTCTAGGGATTGCCCTTGTTTTAATCCCTAACATTCTGGGGGTGGAGTTTCCCCATGGGCAGATGGTCTTTGATCAGCCCCCTGTTTGTGTTGAAGTTGTTCTTGAAGCCCATACCCACTATCCTCAAGTGTGGCTCAGGAATACCACCTACAACTTCGTTGTTCGGATACCGACCACCGCAGGGGACCCCCTTGCCCGTCTTGAGATTCAGCAACCGCCGGGCATTGAGACCATTTACTGGTTGCCCCAACGCCTTTGTGCTTTTATGGGCGATCGCGCCTTGGGTCAAAATATCGCTACGGGTGGCTTGCAATTTTACCGCAATTCTAATTTTTTGCTAACGTGACCGCTGTTGCAACATTACCGCCTCCCCTGCAGCCGGGCGATCGCCTTGCCGTCGCCTTTCCCAGTGGTGTTCTGCGCCAAGGGGAAACTTTTTGGCAGGGGGTGGCCTGTTGGCAAGCCCAGGGCTATGAGGTCATTGTTAATGAGGCTGACTTTGCAGGCTGGGGCTACCTTGCGGGTTCTGATCAACAGCGGCGCGATCGCCTACGGCACTTATTGCAAGATAATTCTATTAAGGGTATTCTCTGCGGGCGAGGGGGATTTGGGGCAACTCGTCTGTTGGAGCAGTGGCAGTGGCCTTCAGCACCCCCAAAGTGGCTAATTGGTTTTTCAGATATTACGGCTCTTCTGTGGAGCTATGCGGCCCAAGGGGTGGCCGGCGTCCATGGTCCAGTCCTCACCACACTGGCGCAAGAGCCCCTTTGGAGTCAGCGGCGTCTTTTTGATCTGGTCCAGGGCAAGCCCCTAGAGCCCCTATGGGGAAGCGGTTGGGGGGGCGGTGTGGTGCAGGGGCGCCTCTTAGTGGGAAATTTAACGGTCGCAACTCATTTACTGGCCACACCTGATTGCCCGCCTTTTGAGCATGTGATCTTGGCCCTAGAGGATGTGGGTGAAGCCCCCTATCGCATTGACCGTATGCTGACGCAGTGGCGCCGTAGTGGAGCGTTGTATCAGATCAAGGGGATTGCCCTTGGCCGTTTTAGTCGTTGTGAGGATCCCACCACGCAACCGAATTTTCGGCTGATTGAGGTTTTGGGCGATCGCTTGGGGGATTTGGGAATTCCCATTGTTAGTGACTTGCCGTTTGGCCATGAGGGGGTCAATGCCACATTACCAGTGGGGGTGGCGGCTGAGCTAGATGGCGATCGCGGTTCTTTGCGGCTATTACTCTGACAAGCTGACAACAAGTAAATCACAAGCTGACAAGGCATCGAAATACCCGATGCGCCGCTGTTAAGGGGGGCCAAAACTAATCGAACCTATAAGCACAAGCCGATCGCGAGTAAACAATGAAATGAAAATCTGAGTGATAAGATATGGGGGATTCCATCAAGGCACGTAAAGAGTTATGGATTTGGTGACACTGGCTGGACAGCTCAATGCAGGCACCATTTTGCCGGAAACCATCGTGATTGTGGCGCTGCTTGTCGTCCTGTTGGCAGATTTGATTCAGGGACGTCAGGCCGATCGCTGGACACCCTACTTTGCAATTGTTGGTTTAGGGGGGGCGATCGCCACGATGATTCCCCTGTGGACTCAGCCCGCAACCGTCAGTTTCTTTGGCAGCTTTATTTCCGATCACCTCAGCCTCTTCTTCCGGGGACTGATTGCCCTCTCCGCTTTGGGCACGATTCTCATGTCCATTCGTTATGTTGAGCAAACGGGCAGTTCCCTCGGCGAATTTATGACAATTCTGTTGACGGCCACAGTGGGTGGCATGTTCATTGCCGGTGCCCAAGAACTGGTGTTTATCTTTGTGGCCCTAGAGACCCTGAGTATTGCCTCCTATCTGCTCACAGGCTATACAAAGCGCGATAGCCGCTCCAACGAAGCCGCCTTGAAATATCTCCTGATTGGTGCGGCCAGTTCTGCCATTTTCCTCTATGGCTCATCGCTACTGTACGGCCTTTCCGGTGGGCACACGCAACTGCCAGCCATTGCCCAAGCCCTGTCCTCCGAATCCTTGGGCCTTGTCGTGGCCTTAGTGTTTGTTATTGCCGGCATTAGTTTCAAAATTTCCGCAGTACCCTTTCACCAATGGACGCCCGATGTCTATGAGGGTGCCCCTACCCCTGTGGTTGCCTTTCTTTCGGTGGGTTCCAAAGCCGCTGGCTTTGCCCTTGCCATTCGCTTTTTGACCTTGGCCTTCCCCAGTGTCACCGATCAGTGGCAACTCATCTTTACGGTGCTGGCGATCCTAAGCATGATTCTCGGCAATGTGGTGGCACTCGCCCAAACCAGTATGAAGCGGATGCTCGCCTACTCCTCCATTGGTCAGGCCGGGTTTGTGATGATTGGTTTTGTCGTGGGCACTGAGGCAGGCTATGCCAGTATGCTTTTTTACTTGCTGGTGTACCTCTTCATGAACCTTGGTGCCTTTACCTGTGTGATTCTGTTCTCCCTGCGCACCGGCACCGATCAAATTAGTGAGTATGCGGGCCTCTATCAAAAAGACCCCCTCCTGACCCTCGGCCTGAGCCTATGTTTGCTCTCTCTGGGGGGGATTCCGCCCCTGGCGGGCTTCTTTGGTAAGATTTACCTCTTCTGGGCCGGTTGGCAAGCAGGTGCCTATGGTCTGGTGCTGCTGGGTCTATTGACCAGTGTGATCTCCATTTACTACTACATCCGCGTTGTCAAGATGATGGTGGTCAAGGAGCCCCAAGAAATGTCAGAGGCGGTGCGCAACTATCCCGCAGTCTCTTGGTCAAGTTTTGGCCTGCGACCTTTGCAGGTGGGTTTGGTAATGACGGTGATTGCCACCTCCTTAGCGGGCATCTTGGCCAATCCCCTCTTCAACTTGGTGAATACGGCAGTATTGGATGTGCCCCAACTGGCTAATCAACCAAGGGTTATGGCGGTCACTTACCAAACTCTAGCGCCGGCAGGCGAATCTTAAGGATGATTTCAATTCCGATCCCCCATCTATCCTCCTAGAATCAGGGTAAAACCATGCTAGGACAAGTCACAGTGGTGGAATTGGCGCAACGCCTAGCCACAGAGGCGGATACCTTGCAACTCATTGATGTGCGGGAACCCGAGGAGTGGGCGATCGCCCATCTTCCTCACTTTACGCCTTTGCCCTTGAGCGCGTTTCCCCAATGGTCGCCCCAAATTTGTCAGCTCTTTGATCCAGACCGGGAAACCTTGGTGCTCTGCCACCATGGTGTACGCTCTGCCCAGATGGGGCACTGGTTAATTCAGCAGGGGTTTCGCAATGTCAAGAATATTGTTGGTGGAATTGATGCCTATGCTGCGGTAGTGGATCCAACCCTTCCCCGTTACTAGTGGATAATTTGGGAGAGTTTTCATGACGTTGAGAGTCGGTATTAATGGCTTTGGCCGCATTGGCCGCTTGGTGCTACGGGCGGGTCTTGCCTACGACAATATTCAGTTTGTTGGCATTAACGATCTCGTGCCTGCGGATAACCTAGCCTATCTCTTTAAGTACGATTCCACCCATGGCATCTATCCAGGTACCGTCAAGGCCACAGCGGAGGGTATTGAAATTGATGGTAAGTTCATTCCCTGTACGGCCATTCGCAATCCAGCAGAACTGCCCTGGGAATCCGTTGGTGCAGACTATATCGTTGAGTCCACCGGGTTATTTACGGGCTATGAGGGGGCGGCTCAGCATTTACAAGCTGGTGCCAAACGAGTGGTGATTTCAGCCCCCACTAAGGATGCCGATAAGGTGAAAACAATTGTTGTCGGTGTTAACCATGATACCTTTGACCCGTCGAGCGATCGCATTGTCTCCAATGCCAGTTGCACAACCAATTGCTTAGCCCCAGTTGCTAAGGTGTTGCACGCAAGCTTTGGCTTAGCAGAGGGCTTGATGACCACCGTGCACTCCGTCACTGCTACCCAGCCCACCGTGGATGGCCCCAGCAAAAAGGATTGGCGTGGCGGCCGTGGCGCTGGCCAAAATATTATTCCGGCTTCTACAGGAGCCGCCAAGGCAGTAACGCTGGTGTTGCCCGAACTTAAGGGCAAGTTGACCGGGATGGCCTTTCGTGTTCCCACCCCCGATGTCTCTGTGGTGGATTTGACCTTCAAAACCGAGAAGGCTACAAGCTATGGGGAGATTTGTGCGGCAATGAAGGCGGCGGCTGAGGGGGAACTCAAGGGTATTCTCGGCTATACGGAAGAAGCGGTTGTCTCCAGTGATTTTATCGGGGATGGCCGCTCCAGTATCTTTGATGCTACGGCGGGGATTCAACTCAATGCCAATTTCTTTAAGGTGGTGGCCTGGTATGACAATGAGTGGGGCTATTCCTGCCGGGTGGTGGATCTGCTCAAATTGATGGCCGCAAAGGATGGTCTGCTCTAGCGACCCAAGTCATGGAGGCTGTGGATGACTTCGCAGCAATGCTGAGTGACCGCTTCTAGGGCAGGGCGATCGCCCGAAGCGGGCGGTGGAATGGCTGCACCAATGCGCACCGTAATTGGAACCGGTCGCGGCAACGTCCCTTTCTTGAGAATCTCCTGGGTGCCCCAAAGGCAAACGGGCAACAGGGGTGCTTGCGCTTTGGCTGCAATCAACGCTGCTCCTAGTTTCGGGTTATAAATACGGCCATCCTTAGTGCGGGTGCCCTCCAAAAAGACTCCTACTGCCCAACCCTGTTCTAGGGCTTTGAGGGCGGCCTGCAATGCCCGCCGATCGCCCGCGCCTCGCTTCACAGGATAGGCGCCATACCACCTAATCAATGTTCGAAAAATGGGAATGTGGAACAATTCCTCCTTAGCCATCCAGGCCACAGGTCGGCGCACACAGTTGGAGATGAGGGGCGGATCAAAGTAGCTGGCATGATTGGCTACCACCACTAGTGGTCCTCGCAGCGGTACCTGGTGGGCACCATAGATGCGCCCCCGAAAATAGGTGTGCAGGAGTGGACTCACCACTGACCATTTGAAGAGATGGTAGAGGAGCAGGCTGATCAGCGGCTCGCGATCGCGACTCACACCAGGCTCTCCAAACTGGCGATCGTTGCCACACCTCTGACATTGATCTCTGGGGTGGTGCGCTTGACCAAGCCAGCTAAGACATTACCGGGACCAATCTCCAGGGCTTGGGTCACTCCCGCCGCCGCCAGGGCATGGCAAGTGTCTACCCAACGCACAGAACCCGTCATTTGGGATCGCAACCGTGCCTTGATCAGTGCTGCATCCGTTGTTGGTTCGGGTTCGACATTGTTCAGGACAGGAAAGACAGCCGCTTGAAACTGGCACTCATCCAACAGTGTGGCAAAAGTTGCCGCGGCCGTCGCCATAAAGGGGGAATGAAAGGCCCCACTGACATTCAAAGGAACCGCCCGTTTGACTTTTATCTTTGCCAGTAGGGCTTCAACGGCCTCGGGCAGCCCCGAAATCACCACTTGTCCTGGATGATTATCATTGGCCAGAACCACATTGGGGGTGCTGGCGATCGCCTGCTGCAACTCCTGGCGGTCAAAGCCAATCAAGGCCACCATCTTGCCTCCACCGGCGGCATTCATCAGTGCGGCGCGCCGCTGCACCAATTTGAGTCCCGTTTCAAAATCAAAGACTTCTGCCGCATAGAGGGCAACATATTCACCGAGACTATGGCCTGCCACGAAGTCCGCCTTAGCTCCCCGTTCCTTGAGGGCATCCACCAGTAGGCTCTCGACGAGAAACAAACTGGGCTGGGTATAGAGCGTTTGATCTAAATTGCCGATGCAACCCGTACAGCAGTCAATGACCGACCACCCTAAAATGGCCGCTGCCTGTTCGCACCGCTCCTTGGCTGGGGGATAGGCTGTCAGCAAATCCGCCATCATTTCTGGATGTTGCGACCCTTGGCCGGGAAATAACCACGCTGTCTTTGTCATCGGCAGTGCTCAACTCAAACCGCAATCTACTTTACCCGATTTGGGAGGTCCGTTATACTAGAAAATTGTCAAGAAAAACCCACCCCTTCTATCTCCATAGGCTGACATGATTAAACTGCGTCTCAAACGCTACGGTAAAAAGCGGAACGCCACCTATCGTATTGTGGCCATGAATAATACCGATCGCCGCGATGGGCGTGCCCTTGAAGAATTGGGCTTTTACGATCCAATCCATGATGAAGTGCGCCTCAACGAAGAGGCTATCAAGCGGCGTTTGGCGCAGGGGGCACAACCCACAGATACGGTGCGGCGGCTCTTTGTCAAGGCGAATCTTCTCCCCGAAACTGCCCAAAAATAGGCAATGACTGAGTCGGCTGCCCCCAACTACGCTGCCTTGATTCGCTTCCTGCTTGAACCCTTTATGGAAGCACCAGAAACCCTGCGGCTCCATGCAGAATTTTCCCCTGCTAATTCTCGCATTTGGGTACGTCTTGCCTTTGCTGGCGAGGATAAAGGCCGGGTTTATGGTCGTGGCGGTCGCAATCTCCAGGCCATTCGAGCGGTTTTACAGGCTGCTGCCCAAGCCGCTGGTCAGCAGGTTTACTTAGATGTTTATGACGCTGCCAAAAGTACGCCTAAAATAGATCATCAAAGGAGCGATCGCCCACGGCGCTCCCGTCGTCGTTTTTATCCATCATCAAGGAGGCAAAGTTAGCGCGTGGCTGAAGTCCGTTTAGGTGAAAACGAATCCATTGAGTCCGCCCTACGGCGATTCAAGAAAAAAATCCAAAAAGCAGGTATTCTTTCGGAAGTCAAGCGGCGTGAACGTTACGAAAAACCCAGCCTGCGCCGCAAACGCAAACAGGAGGCCGCCCGCAAGCGCAATCGCTAAGTTTAGGGTATGACCACGAGGGAAAGCCTCACCATTGACCTCCACAGCATTGAGAGTGCGATCGCCCTTGTCGGTGAGCAAGAAGCCAACCTGCGCATCTTTGCCGCCCAAACAGGGGCGACCCTTGTTTTAAGGGGACGGGATCTCTATATCACTGGCACCCCTGCTCAAATCCAACTCTGCCAACAACTCATTCAAGACCTCAGTACCCTCTGGCGGGAGGGGCGTCCTGTGTCGGGGGTGGATATTCTCACGGTCCGCCATGCCTACGATACTCAGCAGCGGGAAGCCCTCCAAGAGCTGCAACAGGATATTCTAGCTCGCACCCGCCGCGGTGACATTATTCGCGCTAAAACCTTTCGCCAGCGCCAGTACGTTCAAGCAATTCGTAGCCACACCCTCACCTTTGGCATTGGGCCCGCGGGCACCGGCAAAACTTTCTTGGCCACGGTCCTAGCGGTCCAAGCCCTACTGGCGGGCACCTATGAGCGGTTAATTCTAACACGGCCTGCAGTGGAAGCGGGTGAGCGGCTTGGCTTTCTGCCGGGAGATCTACAGCAAAAAATTGATCCCTATCTGCGCCCCCTCTACGATGCCCTCTACGAGCTAGTAGAGCCGGAGAAAATTGGCAACCTGATGGAGCGGGGCGTGATTGAAGTAGCCCCCTTGGCCTATATGCGGGGGCGTACGCTGAATAATGCCTTTGTCATCCTCGACGAGGCTCAGAACACCACTCCTGCCCAGATGAAAATGGTGTTGACCCGTATTGGTTTTAACTCCTGCTTGGTGGTGACCGGGGACTTGACGCAAACCGATCTACCAGAACATCAAACCTCTGGCCTCAGTGTGGCTACGAAAATTCTCAAGGATGTCGAGGGGATCGCATTTTGTTATCTAACCAAGGGGGATGTAATTCGCCATCCCCTTGTCGAGCGGATTATTGATGCCTACGATCGCCATGAGCAGGCCTTGTGCCCTAAGCCAAAAGATCGCGCATCTGAGCATAGCGATCGCTCACCCAAGGCCAATTAACCACCTGCCACCAAGCCTCTAGGTACTGATCGCGACGGTTGCGATAGGTCAGGTAGTAAGCATGTTCCCACAGATCATTGCCCAAGAGGGGCACTTGCCCTTGCATCAGCGGAGAATCTTGGTTTAGCGTGGTGGTAATAGTCAAATTCCCTTGGGGCGTAAGCACAAGCCAGACCCAGCCACTGCCAAAGTGCTGCAGACCTGCCTGCTGAAACTGGGTTTGAAACTCTGGAAACGAGCCAAAAGTGTCTTCTATTGCTATGGCGAGGTCCCCCGTGGGCTCACCGCCGCCATTCGGTGCCATACTTTGCCAAAAGAGGGAATGGTTAGCATGGCCACCGCCGTGGTTGCGCACAGTTTCTTGGATAGCGGTGGGGAGTTGGTGAAGGTGGGGCAGGAGTTCTTCGATGGCCAGCCCGTGCCATTGACGGTAGGGTGTCAGTGCCTTGTTGAGAGTGTTGACATAGGCTGCATGGTGTTTGTCGTGGTGCAGACGCATTGTCTCTGCATCAATCACTGGCTCTAGGGCCTCGTAGTCATAGGGCAAAGGCGGCAGCGTATAAATTTCTGATGGCTCACCTGCCGCCACGGCTGGGCGCGATCGCAACCACAGTGCAGCAGCACTGCCGACTAGGAGGCTGAGGGTTTGACGACGGGTTAGGCGCATAACGAGTACGTGAAATGTTCCCGCTAATAGTCTAAGCCCCTCGGAATTATTCTTGGCGCAGCAGGAGTTGTTGGGCTTGGCTGGGGGTCAGGCGTTGGCCATCCAGCTCAATTTGTAGCACCTTGTCGGAGGATGGTTGCAGTGTGGTACTGCCCTGGCGGTGGTCTTTAGAACGCCCCTGATTTTGCCAAAGGCGGTTCATTTCTGAGGATGCAAAGCCAGTGGTCGGGGAAATGGGATTAAAGAGCGGGGGCAGAGGAGTGGCCAACGTGGCAAGGGGGTAGAATATCGCCGTCAGCGCTACGCTCATTCGCAGTAGACGGGTCATCAATCAATACCTCCTAGGAGCGATCGCAAGGGGAATTTCCCCTACCTACATCTTAGAAGCTCTTGGAAACTGCAAAATCCTTGCCCTGGAGAACTATCTTGGCGGCGCGTCTGGCTAATGTGAACTGAAATGCTGTAGCTAGATGACAATAGATGCAAGCAAAAATTCACGAGGTAAGTGAGGTTTGCAATGAAGCGCTTACCCATAGAAAAAAATTGTGGTGCAGCCCCATATCCCCTACTTGATTCGCGAGCGGAAGCAAGGTGGAGAAAGAGGTCCGTCCCACACATTGGTGACTTAGGCAGCGCGTTTGACCAAGGAGCGAATGACGTTGTCTTTCATCATCAATAGGCGAGAGGCTTGCAACAGTAGCTCACGAGCTTCCTGAAGGCTCATGGCACTCACTTGCTCCTCCATGACCCGCATTTGAAACTCCTGTTCAAAGCTGAGGTCAACATTCAGTTCGGGGAAGCGTTGCTCCATAGAACGTACTCCTTATTCCATGTCATCGGGTATAGGTGTTAAAAAATATAACAAACACATTGACAAAGTTGCCACTCAATGGATATCACCTGCGCAAAGGATAAAATGTTCAGTATGAACGATTTCACGAAATTCTTGATCCGTTTCATAAATGAGACCTGATAGACTGAGCTAAAATTCAAGTTCAATGATGAGGACGGCAAGATGCGGTTGGCAGATGTCGCCGAACGGTTTGGGGCAACCCTCGACTGTCCAGAGCAAGGCGATCGCCCGGTGTTGGGGGTAGCCCCCCTAGAAACAGCAACAGCAACGGATATTTCTTTTCTGGCCAATCCTAAGTACACCGCCCTGTTGCAGATCACCCAAGCGGCTGCTGTGTTTGTGCGTCCCGACTTTCAAGGGGAGGCGGCCTGTCCTCTGCTGCGGGTGCCCCATCCCTACCTTGCCTTTGCCAAGTGTATTGAATGGTTTTACCCGCAACCCAAACCTGCCGCCAAAATTCACCCGACAGCAATTCTGGGAGCTGATGTGGTTTTGGGAGCTGAGGTCACGATTGGTGCTTATACGGTGATTGGCGATCGCGTCCGCATTGGCGATCGCACGGTCATTGATAGCCATTGCACCCTTTACGACGATGTGGTCATTGGCTCAGACTGTCGTATCTACAGCCACTGTGCCCTGCGGGAGCGAGTGCAACTGGGCGATCGCGTCATCTTGCAAAACAGCGTGGTTTTAGGGAGTGATGGCTTTGGCTATGTCCCCCTGGCGGATGGTCGTCACTACAAAATTCCCCAAGTGGGCACCGTGGTCATTGGCAATGATGTGGAAATTGGTGCTGGCACAACGATTGATCGCGCCACCCTTGGAGAGACCACCGTGGCAAATGGCACAAAAATTGACAACCTGACGATGGTGGCTCACAACTGCACCATTGGTGAAAATGCCATTCTCTGTGCCCAAGTGGGGTTGGCAGGCTCGACCCACATTGGTAATCACGTGGTCTTGGCTGGGCAGGTGGGGGCAGCGGGTCATTTGACCATTGGCGATCGCACTGTTGTCTCCGCCAAATCCGGCATTAGTAGCTCGGTACCGCCAGATAGCCGCATGGGGGGGATCCCGGCGATGGATCAAACCCTCTACCTCAAGGTCTCAGCCGCAGTGAAGCAATTGCCAGAGCTCCTCAAGCGAGTGCGCAAATTGGAAGCTAAGGTGGGGGAATAGCATCGATACTCTAGCCACCCTCTATAGTGGAATTAAGGACTAGCGTTGCCCTGTCTAGCCCTTATCAGAGGGTGAGGGAAAATGAGTCACATCAATCTGCGGCACTAAGTCTATGACTCCTCCAGCGGCAATTCGATTACTGCCCAGCGATCAAAAACTGTTCCAAGACCTCCTTGGCTATCATGAGCTCACAACCAAGGCAGAAAGACAGGCGGCCTTGATCTCCTTGCTTCAGCGCGATCGCGCCCAAGTCATTGTCAAAAGTCTTGCCCAAGCTGCCTTTCCCCAAACCGCCTTTAATGTTGCTCTTTGGATGCTCAACCATGACTTGGTGACACTCGATTGGCTCTACGACATCACCTACCGCATTTCAACCCAAGGCTGCCAAGAAACAATTGATCTGAGGTTGCTCTACACGAGCCTCCAACACTTAAGTCCGGGGGATGCCGCCATTGTTCTAGGCCAAACCGATGCTGCCCTTAAGGCCATTCGTCTGGATGACTTAGACCTAGCCACCTTAATTACGACATTGGAACCGGGGATGGCCATTAGTTTGCTCTCTTGGTTTGTCACCTTCAAGAAAATTACGACAGTGGATCTAGAGTACATCAGTCAAATCGTCCAGAAGGTAAAACCGACTGCCGCGCCGCCCCAAGAGACCATTGAGATCCACTCTCAGCCCCTTGTCCCTGAGCCCCATATCATTGAACTCACCCTCGAAGACAAATTGCTAGAGTTAAATTTGCAATTGGGAGGCACAGAAACAGAAATCCTACCTAAGGTTTTGGATCGCTTTTTGTTTCGGCGTACCCGCGAAGATAAGGTGGTCTATCGTCCCAATACACAGGTGGTACGCCTAGCCTGCGTCGGCGGAGAGCGCCGCGACATTCCAGTGCCAGTGCGCAGTGCCAAAACGTGGCCACCGGGAGTCTATGTGATCTATCGCGAGCAGGAATCCCTTCAACTGATGCGCTTGCCGGATAATGAGTTCTACGAAATTTTGCCCTTTGGGCCTGATCCCTATCTGCGTGCCGAAACGATCGCCCGCCTGGTCAAGGAAGGACAGCCCTAGCTATAGACAGGCAGTGTGAAGTGGAAGCAACTGCCTTTCCCCGGTTGGGAGTCCACCCAAATCTGGCCATAGTGCATGCGAATAATCTGGCGGCAAAGGGCAAGGCCAATGCCATAGCCTTCAATGGCGCGATCGCGATCGAGGCGAACCGTTTCGCCAAAAATTTTCTCCTGCTGTTCAATGGGAATACCCGGGCCGGTGTCACAGACGGTAACTTGCACCTTTTGGGTCATGCGATGAAAAGCACTCAGGTGAATTTTGCCCCCTGCGGGAGTGTATTTACAGGCATTGTCCAGTAGGTTGACCAGCACCTGACGAATGCGACTGCCATCGCCATAGACCAAAGGTAAATCCAAAGGAATATCGGTGGTAAAGTGCTGCTTTTTACGCTCAAAATTTAAGCGGACCTCCTCAGCGGTTTCTTGGCACAGTTTTCGCAAATCCAGTTGCCGTGCTATAACTTGCAGCTTGTCCTGCGGGCCGCGGGCCGCCAAGAGTAGGTCCGTAATTAGTTGTCCCATGACTTGAGTTTGGCCGCGGGCATGGTGAAACAGCCGCTGCACCTCTTCAAGATTGAGTTTCTGGCACATCTCCTCCTGAAGGTTGGACTCTAGGGTTTCAAGGGCAATCCCAACAGCAGTGAGGGGGTTACGCAACTCATGAGCCAGCAAGCCAATAATCCGATCTTTGAATTGCAGTTGTTCGGCCAGGTGATCGCGTTCTTGACGCAGTTGAAACAGCTCATCCTTAAGGCGGCTGAGTTCTATAGAGCAATCTGACTGCTCCGCTGCCGACTTTTGCATATCTGCCTGTAGGCAAAGGGCCACTTCCCGCTGCCAGCGCGGCCACCAATAGTCCACCTTTTGCAGGAGCTTACGACCCGCGAGGGTTTGGCGCGGCTCAGGACGGACTTTAATCAAGGCAGGCGTGGCAACTAGCTTATACTCCTCTAGGAGGTAGGGTTGCTCACCAATGGGCACCACTTTTAGTTCAAAGCTAAAGTTCGAGGGCAGTTGCTGAATGTGAGCTTGAATGGCAGCGGTTTCCTCTTCATCGCCCGGACGATTGGCAACAAACAGGAGCAAACTGAGCGGCGGTGTCGTTTCTTGGGGAGAACTGGCATCCGCAGACGCTTTCATTGAATCACCGGCGAGTATTCTTAAGGGCAGTGAATTGCGCTTCCTAGAGGGGAAACACTAGAGAGGATGCTTAAAGAGTAACTAACATAAAGGTTAACTGAAATGTTAGCGGATTCTCATCCGGAGCCCAGCCTAGGAGCGCTGGCCATCCCGCCGTCCGAGTTCGTAAATTGCCCCAGCGATGGTTGCCATCAGGCCTAAACTCAAGGCCCAACTTTGACCCAAGCCCAAACTACAGAGGATAAAGCAACCCGTACCCACAAGAATAAAGGGAATGAGCCCCACCATCCCTGCCCAGAATTCGGCACTTTGGTTTGCCTCACCCCCTAGCCACATCACTAAACGCTGCATGAAGGCTTGCCCCGTGGGATAAAACCCCCAGTAGAGGGCGATCGCCCACAGACCAGACCCCGCAATGGCAATGGGGGAGAAAGAAACCTGTGGCAAATTGGGAATCATAGGAGTCCTTGAAAAATCTTGGGATCAAACATTTCTCGGAGAGATAAATAGTAGGGTGTAAACACACTTGTATCATGCCCAGTGGCACGGGTTTGTATTTCCTTACCCAAAAGATGCACCATTTGAAACACCAGCTCCCATGTCACCTTCAGAGAAGGATACAGCATCAAACAGAGGGGAAAAAGTTCCCGTTGCAGTGCCTCAAGGCTTTGCTCTAAAAGACACACCCAAAGATAGATTTGGAACATCTCAACATCGCGAATACTGGAAACGCGCACACTGGCTTGGGTTAAAGGGCCACTAAAACAGCGGTGCTGGGGGTTGAGTTCGGCAACACGGTGACAAATGGCGGTGGCGATCGCTGTGCTCTGGGGCAACAGATGGCGCACTAAAGCCAAGGCAGGATCAGTGTAGTCGTAGTTGGCTGCTGCGCTATAGGCGCGGTGCAAGGGCATGTAGAGGTGATCATCAATGACCTTGAAGAAGCTACTGAGGATGGAACGTTGGCTTGGGGGTGCTACTTCCAGCAGTAATACCCCCGTGTGATGAAATTGCAGACTCACAAAGCCAATCACTCGGGGATCGACCGCTGTATAGCGGCTGCGGATCTCACTGACGGCACTGCCTATCTTGGCAGTCATTTGCGGGGTGCCCTTGCCAGCTGCGTAGAGTTTCAGAGTGCGCTGATAAATGTCATGAATGTCTTTGGAGATGCTCCAGGGATCCACCAGTTCCGCTGGGATGCCATGGCGAATCATCTCTCCAGCCAAAAAGCCTTCGGTGCGCTGCCAAGCCTTGACGCTGGCATTCCGCAGTTCGGCCAAGAGTCGGGGAGCCACCGCTGCCGGATCATCCTCCGCAAGGGCAGTGGTGTTGAGGTTGGTGATATAGCGCTTTGCCCAAGCCTGTGCCAGACTAGTCAAGGAAGTGGTGTGCGGCGCGATCGCGTTCAATCCATCAGTGGTATTCAACAGGAGTACCTCCACCCTCATTGAACAGGGCTATGACTATACGCAGAACTGATGTTAAGAATTGTAACTTACTTTAAGCTGATCCGGCCACGCTGAACCATGACCCTCGTTGGCTGTTACTGCCTATACTGTTACGTTGCCCTATAGCAGCAACATCTTTGGAGAGACCGGATGGACTGGCAATCCTTGGCCGTAAGTTTTGCGATTGTTTTCTTATCGGAACTGGGGGACAAAAGTCAACTGGTGGCGATTACTTTAGGGAGTAATGCCCGCTCTGCTACTGCCGTGTTTTTAGGGGTCGCCTCTGGCTTGGTGTGTACAACGTTTTTGGGTGTGCTTTTGGGCAGTGGGATGGCCACATTGATCCCCGTTAAGGTGGTCAAGGCGATCGCTGCAATGATGTTTGCGTTTCTGGGTTTTTATTTGCTATCTCAAACAACGGCTGACAGCCTTGACAAGGAGCAAATTTGATTATAGCCAGAGGATTGATTATCATAGTGACTACAGGTTAGCAAATGGATAATCCTGAAGCTGCGATTAAATCGCAATAGGCTACTTAACTAAGCAAAATCTGCTGTTTGAGTTTTATTTTTTAGGATAGCGCCGTGTTCACGTCTCCTGCTCCCAGTTCTCTACCCCCCATTCGTTCCCTTGAGGATGCGATTGATCGCTGTCAACGCCTAGGACTGCGCCTTAGTCGGCAGCGGCGTGCTATTCTCGAACTGCTCTGGGATGCTAAGGATCACCTGTCAGCACGGCAGATCTACGATCGCCTGAATCAAGCGGGCAAAGACATCGGCCATACTTCTGTGTATCAAAATCTGGAAGCCCTTTCAGAGCATGGCATCATTGAGTGCGTTGAGCGCGCCGATGGCCGTCTTTACGGCAATATCAGTGATAGCCACAGCCATGTAAATTGTCTCGATAGCCAGAAGATTATTGACGTTCACGTTGAGCTACCTCCCTCTCTCATTGCTGAGATTGAAGCAAAAACTGGTGTGAAAATTGTTGACTATCGCATTGATTTTTACGGTTATCAAAACACTGAGCCAAGGGCCCAAGGATAACTGCCGTGGCCAATCCCCAACATCTTCAGCTTCTTAAGCAGGGGGTTACCGCTTGGAATCAATGGCGGGAGCAAAACAGTGATATTTGCCCTGATCTGGGACAGGCGGATCTCACTGGCGCCAATTTAGAGCTGTACAACCTCACCAATGCCAATCTCGATCAGGCAAATTTAGCGGGGGCTGATCTGCGCAACGCTCTGCTCAAGGATGCTTACATGGTAGGAGCCAACCTCTACATGAGTGACCTGATTGAGGCGGATTTGCAGGGTGCCTGTTTACAGCGAGCCACCTTGGCGGGTGCCGATCTCTACAAGTCCAACATTGCTATGGCCGATCTGCGCCAAGCCAACTTAGTGGGCACGCTACTGCGGCGAGTGAGTTTAATAGAGTCAACCCTTGCCTATGCCAACCTCACCCGTGCCAATCTTTTTCAGGCCAACCTGCACTTAGCTGATCTCAGGGGTGCAGTTTTGCAGGAGGCGATTCTCGAAAGCGCCAGTCTCATTGAGGCGAACTTTGAATATGCCGTTCTCATTGCTGCCAAGATGTCAAAGGCCAATGCCCGCCGTGCCAACTTTAAGGGAGCAAACCTCTACAAAGCAGAAATGGATGGCATGGATCTGCGGGATGCGATTCTCGATAAAGCTTAGAACCAACAACTTGTGAAAAGACAAGGTTCGGGCTACGTTAGAGGTGAATCATCCTCGCCTATTTGGAACTCGAAAGGAGTGCCTGTGACTAAAAACATCCGTAACACAGCGCGTATGGTTCTTGGTGTGATTTTTGGAATTATTGGGGTTGTGGGCTTTATCTTACCCCTAGTGCCAGGAACGCCTTTTTTGCTGATGGCGGCAGCTTGTTTTAATTCTATGGAACCCGAGGAGACCTCCAGTGCCCAAGGGAATGAATCGCCACCCGTGGCATGAAATACTTTTTCCTCACTGAGGGGTGGCACATTGGCCGTGTGTGGGAACCCCAAGGCCTCTGGAATGAGCAAGCGTGGCGGCGATCGCCCGTGATCACCCGTACCTGCCTCTACATCCTAGAGGGGGAAGAAAAGCTCTGGCTTTACCAAGTGGAGGACATGGTTCTTATGGTGGAAGTCAAGCCGAGCCATCCTGATCCTGCCTCAACTATTGGCCAAGTGGTGCTAAAGCGCCTGATGAGTGCAGAGGATGTGCTGACGTACCTGTGTACCACCCCTGCGATTTCCAAAATTCAAGTGGAGCGAACCTCCCCCTCAGGCGATCGCCCCTAGGGAGTGTTAAGCCCTTGGCACAACTGAGTAAAGAACTGAATCAAAGCGGGCGCCCATGATCGCCATTTGGGGTAAACTAGTTCGATGTTGTTGCCAACCGATGCAAACGTATTGGGCAACTAAACCCTAGACTTTTGTGAGCGATTAATTTTTAAGGTGTCCTTTGGTTGCAAATTCCGCTGCCTGCCTTGATGGCAAGTCCTTAGCCCAGTCTATTGAACGCCAGTTGGCTGACCATGTGCGGACGTTTCAAGCCCAGTGGGGGCGATCGCCTGGATTAGCGGTGTTGCGAGTTGGCGATGATCCCGCCAGTGCGGTGTATGTCCGTGCCAAGGAACAGGCCTGTGGCCGCGTCGGGATTCAATCCTTTGGTGCCCACCTGCCGGCCACTATCACAGAAGCAGCTCTCTTGGCCAAAATCACTGAGCTCAATCAAGACGAACGAGTGGATGGCATTCTCCTGCAATTGCCCCTGCCGCCCCACCTTGATCCGCGTCCCCTGCTATACGCCATTCATCCCGATAAAGATGTGGATGGCCTGCATCCAGAAAATCTGGGTCGGCTAGTGCGCGATGAACCGGGACTGCGCAGTTGTACGCCCGCGGGGGTGATGCAGTTGTTGGCCGCCTATGGCATTGATGTTGTAGGTCGCTCAGCAGTGGTCGTGGGTCGCAGTATTTTGGTCGGTAAGCCCCTGGCGCTGATGTTGCTCAGTGCCAATGCAACGGTGACGATCGCCCACTCACGCACCCCTGAGCTCGCCAGTGTCACCCGTCGTGCCGAGATTTTAGTCACAGCGATGGGGCAGCCGCGGCGCATTACGGCCGATATGATCCGACCAGGGGCAGTGGTCATTGATGTGGGCATTAATCGCATTCAACGCTCCGATGGCAAATCAAGTCTCTGGGGCGATGTGGACTACGAGGCTGCCTGTGGGGTGGCCAGTTATATTACCCCTGTTCCGGGGGGCGTAGGTCCGATGACCGTTGCCATGTTGTTGCACAATACTGTATGGAGCTACTGTCGCCGTCACAACTGGCACCAGCCCCTCCTTTCCTTGACCTCTATGCCGCCCGCACGCTGAGGAGTTGTTCATGATTTCCGCTGATCCCCCCCAAGTTCATCCCGCCGGCACATTTGATCTCAAGGCCTACCTCAAAGAACGCCAAGCCCTTGTGGAAGCTGCCCTTGAAGCCTCGATTCCGGTGGCCTATCCGGAGAAAATTTACGATGCCATGCGCTATTCACTGATGGCGGGGGGCAAGCGGCTGCGCCCGATTCTCTGTTTGGCCACCTGTGAACTGATGGGGGGCACCGTGGAAATGGCGATGCCCACTGCCTGTGCGTTGGAGATGATCCATACGATGTCGCTGATCCACGATGATCTGCCGGCCATGGACAATGACGACTACCGTCGCGGCAAGCTCACAAATCACAAGGTCTATGGCGAGGATATTGCCATTCTGGCGGGGGATGGCTTATTGGCGTATGCCTTTGAATATGTGGTGGAACAAACCAAAAATGTGCCAGCGGAGTATCTGCTGAAAATTGTGGCGCGGTTGGGGCATGCGGTGGCAGCAACGGGATTGGTCGGTGGTCAAGTGGTGGACTTAGAGTGTGAAGGACAGCCCGACATTGGTCTGGAAACGCTGCATTTTATCCACTCCCACAAAACGGGAGCACTACTGGAGGCCTCTGTGGTTTCTGGGGCATTGCTGACGGGGGCGAATGAATCTGACGTGGCACGCCTGTCCCGCTATGCGGCCAATATTGGCTTGGCATTCCAGATTGTGGATGATATTTTGGATATTACTTCGACCCGCGATGTCCTCGGTAAAACCGTTGGTAAAGATGTGGCTGCCCAAAAAATGACCTACCCGCGCCTGTGGGGTCTGGACAAATCTCGCCAAGAGGCTGAGCGCTTGGTGGCGGAGGCGAAGGCAGAGTTGGCTGTATATGGGGCGGCCGCCATTCCTTTGCAGGCGATCGCCGACTACATTACCAGCCGTAGTCATTAACGATCCCAAAGTGGGTTAGGATGGGCGCAGAGTTTGTCCTTGTCCGTAACCATGATGGACGGTCTTCGTGAGCTACTGGCTAACCATGTCCTCTGGGTTGCTTTCGCCGCAAGCGCGATCGCTCAAATGCTCAAGTTACTGATTGACATTGCCAAGCACCGCAAGCTCAATTTCCGCGTTTTGGTGGAAACCGGTGGCATGCCTAGTTCCCATTCCGCCCTGGTCACGGCTTTGGCGACTGGAGTGGGGCGGCAGCGGGGCTGGGATAGCATTGAGTTTGCAATCGCCATTGTCTTTGCCTGTATTGTCATGTATGATGCCGCTGGGGTACGCCAAGCAGCGGGTAAACAAGCCCGCATTCTCAATCAAATTGTTGATGAATTTTTCCAAGATGGGCACGAATTGGCAGAAGCCCACCTCAAGGAGTTGTTGGGTCACACCCCCATTCAAGTGATTGCCGGTTCCGCCCTGGGGGTGGCGATCGCTTGGCTAGCGGTCTAGAGTTTTGCCTTTATTGCTCTGTCTTGCGACCATAGCAATCCTCAAAGCGGACAATATCATCCTCCCCCAGGTATGACCCCGACTGCACCTCAATCATCTCAAGGGGAATTTTCCCCGGATTGGCCAAACGGTGCACTGCTCCCACGGGAATATAGGTGGACTCATTTTCGGTAAGCAAAAACGTCTTGCCATTGCAGGTGACCTCTGCGGTGCCCCTGACCACAATCCAATGCTCGGCACGATGATGGTGCTGTTGGAGTGAAAGGCTGGCTCCTGGCTTCACCGTAATCCGCTTTACCTGAAAGCGATGACCGGCATCAATGGCATCGTAGTAGCCCCAAGGGCGATAGACCACCCGATGATTATAGGCCTCGCTGCGGTTGCGGGCTTGGAGTTGCTCCACCACCTGTTTCACCTGTTGTGCCGCCTCGCGATGGGCAATCAGAATAGCATCGGCCGTTTCCACCACCGTGAGGTTGTCCACGCCCACCAAGGCAACCAAGCGGTGCTGACTCTGGACAAAGCAGTCTTTGCTGTTACAAACGAGGACATCGCCGCGGCAACTGTTCCCCCATTCATCCTTGGGCATGATCTCCCAGAGACTCGACCAAGACCCCACATCGCTCCAGCCGCAGTCTAGGGGCACGACAGCTGCTTTTTGGGTCTTCTCCATGAGGCCATAATCCACAGAAAGATTGGGGCACTGGTCAAAGGGTTCCTTCGCCAAGCGGATAAAGTCTAAATCCTCCCGTCCCTGCCGCAGTGCCAAGCGGCAATAGTTTAAAATCTCTGGCTGTTGCTGTGCCAGTTCCGCCAAAAAACTCTGGGCCCGGAAGAGAAACATGCCGCTATTCCAAAGATAGTCCCCCTCAGCAAGATAGGCCTCTGCCGTTGCTAAATCGGGCTTCTCCACAAACTCTGCCACGCGATAGGTGTCAGGATCACTGAGGGACTCGCCGCGCCGGATGTAGCCATAGCCGGTGTGGGGAGAAGTGGGCGCAATCCCAAAGGTTACCAACCAATCCTTGGCTGCGGCTGAAAATCCCCGTTGCAGTCCCCACTGAAAATGGGCGACATCCTGAATGAGGTGATCTGCCGGCAGCACCAAGAGAAGGGCATCGCTGGCAAGGACTTCTGTGACGTAGAGGGCAGCAACGGTAATGGCAGGGGCAGTATTGCGCCCTATGGGTTCAAGTAAAATGCGCGTCGGCGTTACCCCCAGCTCCTGGAATTGCTCCGCCACCAGAAAGCGATGGGCTTCATTGGCAACAACAACGGGGGGCTGAAGTTGGGGTAGGCCCTGCAACCGTTGCCAGGTTTGCTGTAGCAGACTCTTGCCTTCGGGAGTTAGGCGCATAAACTGCTTGGGATGGGCTTGTCGCGACAATGGCCAGAGGCGACTTCCTACGCCCCCCGATAGAATGACGGGAATACAGTCCATGCCAAAACTCCCCAGTGGTATTGTGACCCCTAAGGGTAGTTTAACCACAGGCAGCCTACTGTTGACCCACTGCCATTCCCTGATCCCCTAAAATGGAGAACGATTTCTGTGGAGTGTCCTATGGCAATTAAAAAAGGAGATTTGGTGAAGGTTGTTGCTGAAAAGTTGGCCAATAGTCTTGAGGCTCTAGCGAGTGATCACCGCTACCCCCCCTATCTCTTTGAGGGACGGGGCGAGGTGGTGGAAATTCGCGGTGACTATGCCCAGATTAAATTTCCAGTGCCCACTCCCACGGTTTGGCTGCGGCTCGATCAACTTGAGGTTGCCAAATAACCCCCATCAGTGTCTTTTGCTCCTCTGTTCTTCTGGCAGCTAGTGAAGAGTACCAGTGTTAGCAATTTTCAGCGTGTCTGGATATGATGAAGGCAATGCTGTTGCTTAACATTTGGTAATGCTGGTTCAACCTTCGCAACCTCAACGCTGGTTTCAGTGGCTCAAGCAGACACTCTTTTTTGGCCAAGACCCCAGTGGTGAACTCTTAGCCATTTTGCTGGTGTATTTTGTCCAAGGGGTTTTGGGCTTAGCACGGCTGGCCATTAGCTTTTTCTTTAAGGATGAGTTGGGGCTGTCGCCGGCGGAAGTGGCGGCGTTGATGGGTGTGGCTGCGCTGCCCTGGGTGATTAAGCCGGTCTTTGGTCTGGTTTCTGATAGCTTGCCGCTTTTGGGATTTCGCCGCCGCTCCTATCTTGTCCTGGCGGGCTTGCTGGGCTGTGGGGCGTGGTTGAGCCTGGGGACCTGGGTGGCTACCCCTTGGCAGGCAATGGCAGCGATTCTAGCAGCATCGATCGCGATCGCCCTCAGTGATGTGATTGTCGATTCACTGGTGGTTGAACGGGCACGCCAAGAATCCGCCACAGAAATGGGAACTCTACAATCCCTAAGCTGGGCCGCTACTGCTGTGGGGGGCATCCTCACCGCTTACTTTAGTGGCCAACTGCTGCAGTGGTTTAGTCCGCGTACAGTCTTTCAAATTACGGCGGTGTTTCCCCTCTTGGTGTCGGCGGTTGCCTGGGCGATCGCCGAAGCACGGGTCACAGCTCGGCCTCAACTGAGTCAGACTTGGGAGCATATCAACCGTGTGCGCCAAGCCATGATGCAAAAACGGATTTGGTTGCCGGTGGCCTTCCTCTTCCTCTGGCAGGCAACCCCCGGCTCGGAATCCGCTTTCTTTTTCTTTACAACGAATGAGTTGGGCTTTGAGGCGGAGTTTTTGGGGCGGGTGCGCCTTGTCACTAGCATCGCCTCCCTCTTGGGGGTGTGGATTTTTCAGCGGTATTTGAAAACGCTGCCCCTGCGTACCATATTTTTCTGGAGCACGATTCTTTCGGCTTTTTTAGGACTCTCTAGCTTGATTTTGGTCACCCACCTCAATCGCCAATGGGGCATTAGTGACCAGTGGTTTAGCTTGGGTGATAGCTTGATTTTGGCTGTCATGGGGCAAATTGCCTTTATGCCAGTACTGGTCTTGGCGGCGCGGTTGTGTCCGCCGGGGATTGAGGCCACCCTCTTTGCGCTGCTGATGTCCATTAGCAACCTTGCCAATTTGGTCTCCCATGAGTTGGGGGCGCTGCTGACCCACTGGCTGGGGATTACCGAGCACAACTTCGATCGCCTGTGGTTGCTGGTGCTCATTACTAACCTAAGTACGCTATTGCCACTACCGCTGTTGAACTGGTTGCCGCAGCAACTGCCCGCCCCCACCTCTCAATCCGCTGTCGCTGTTGAGTTGGAGCCAAGTGTTCCATGACTGGAGTTTTAGATCGCCCCTACACAATGACCGATTGGCGGGGGGGTACCGAATCCCTGACCCAAGAGTATGACTATTGGATTGAGGATGTCGAAGGCACGGTGCCCCCGGATTTGGTGGGGACCCTCTACCGCAATGGCCCTGGACTGTTGGAGCGCGGCGGAGTGTCCTTAGCCCATCCCTTTGATGGCGACGGCATGATCTGTGCCTTTCGCTTTGAGAAGGGACGGGTACATTTTCGCAATCGCTACGTGCGCACTGCCGGATTTTTGGCGGAGGAAAAGGCCAATCGCCTGCTCTATCGCGGTGTCTTTGGCACCCAAAGGCCGGGCGGCTGGCTCGCCAATTTTCTCGATACCCGTGTCAAAAATATTGCCAATACCCATGTAATCTATTGGGCAGGGAAATTACTGGCGCTCTGGGAAGCAAGCCTGCCCCACCGCCTTGATCCTGTGACCCTAGAAACCATTGGACTCGACAACCTAGGCGGTCTCCTCAAGGAGAGTGATGCCTTTGCAGCGCATCCCCGCTTTGACCCCCAGACGCAGCGGCTGGTGAATTTTGGTGTTAAGCCCGGTCTTAATACCCGCATTAGGCTCTATGAGTTTGATGCCACTGGTCAGTGTGTTTCGCAACCAACATTTCAAATTCCAGGGTTTGCCTTTATCCATGACTTTGCCCTCACCCCCAATTACGCCATTGTTTTTCAAAACCCAGTGCAATTCAATCCCTTGCCCTATCTGCTAGGACTGCGGGGCGCTGCCCAGTGCATTCAATTCAATGCTCAGGAACCGACACGGGTTTGGCTGCTGCCCCGTCGGGGGGGCAGTCCCCAGATGCTGACGATGCCTGCTTGTTTTGTCTTCCACCATGCCAATGCCTACGAAGCGGGGGATGAAATCCACGTGGAGTCCATTGCCTACAGCCACTTTCCCAATTTGGAACCGGGCATGGATTTTCGGGAGGTGAATTTTGCGGCCCTGCCCGCAAGTTTGCTGTGGCGGATCCGGTTGAATCCGAAGACCAAAGCCGTGGACTGGCAGGTGGTGAGCGATCGCCCCTGCGAATTTCCTGTGGTGCATCCAGCTAAGGTGGGGCAACCCTATCGCTACACCTATTTGGCGGCGGGGCATGATCCGAAAACCAATGCACCCCTACAGGCACTGTGGCGGCGCGATCGCCAGACGGGCGAAGAACAGTTTTGGTCAGCAGCGCCGCGCGGTTTTGTCAGTGAGCCGATCTTTGTCCCCCGTGGTCTGCAAAAGGGGGACTTTCTCTGGCAGGGGGCCCAAGGAGAAGAGGATGGCTGGCTGTTGCAGGTGGTTTATGATGCCAGTTGCCACAAATCGCAGTTACTCATCTTTGATGCTGCGGCCATTAGCGCCGGCCCTGTGGCACGGTTGCACCTGAAACACCACATTCCCTACGGTCTCCACGGTTCATTTACCACGGTGGTCTAGGCAATGGCAATTGAAATTGAGCGCAAGTTCCTCGTCACAGGTGAACAATGGCGGTCCCTGGCCACAAGTGTGGCCGAACTTGCCCAAGGCTACCTCTCAACGGTTCCTGAGCGCACTGTGCGCGTGCGTCTTGCGGGTGAGGAGGCATGGATCACGATCAAGGGCAAAGCCAGTGGTGGCCAACGCCGTGAGTATGAGTATGCTATCCCCGTTGCCGATGCCAGGGAACTCCTTGCGGAATTGTGCCTGCAACCAATCATTCAGAAAAATCGCTATCGCATCCCGGCGGGTGACCTCTGTTGGGAAATTGATGAATTTGCTGGCGCCTGTGCGGGTCTCATTTTGGCAGAAATTGAATTGCCCTGTGTTGACTATCCCCTGACTTTACCCCCTTGGATTGGCCTTGAGGTGACCGACGATCCCCGCTATACCAATGCCTACTTAGCGGAGCATCCCTATCAGGCGTGGTCAACCTGAATTCCTAAGATTGGATAGCATGCAAAAATATCCCACGGCTTCACTATGCTTGCTCGGATTCGCCAGATTACCCAAACCCTCACGCCCCGTCTCATTGAAATTCGTCGCCATTTGCACCGCTACCCCGAATTGAGTGGCCAAGAACATCAAACCGCTGCCTATGTGGCTGGGGTGCTGTCCTCCGTAGGCTTAACTGTACAGCAGGATGTGGGCAAAGTGGGGGTGATTGCTGAGCTGGAGGGGAATCCTCAAGAACAGCGGCTCTTGGCCATTCGCACCGATATGGATGCCCTGCCGATTCAAGAGCGCACCGGACTCGAGTTTAGCTCGAAACATACGGGGGTGATGCACGCCTGCGGCCACGATGTCCACACGACAGTGGGTCTTGGCACGGCAATGGTCTTAGCCGCCCTCAAGGAGGAGTTCCCTGGCCGCGTGCGGTTTATTTTTCAGCCTGCGGAAGAAATTGCCCAAGGGGCCAGTTGGATGATTGCTGACGGCGCCATGAAAGAGGTGAGTGCCATTTTGTCGCTCCATGTTTTCCCAAGTATTCCAGCGGGGGACGTGGCGGTGCGCTATGGTGCTTTGACAGCCGCTGCCGATGACATTGAGTTAACGATTTTGGGGGAATCGGGGCATGGGGCGCGCCCCCATGAAGCGGTGGATGCCATTTGGATTGCTGCTCAAGTTATCAGTGCTTTGCAACAGGCCATTAGTCGTACCCAAAATCCGTTGCGCCCCGTGGTGCTCACTTTTGGCAAAATTCAGGGGGGACGGGCGGCCAATGTCATTGCTGATCAGGTAACACTTCAGGGAACCGTGCGATCGCTCCATCCGGAAACCCGTGCTACCCTTCCTACTTGGATTGAGCAAATTGTGGCTAATGTCTGCCACGCCTACGGTGCCCGCTACCAGCTCCACTATCGGCGGGGGGTGCCGGGAGTGGAAAATACCCCCTACCTATCGCAATTGCTGGCCGAGGCGGCCACTGATGTGGTCGGTGCCCCCCATGTGCATATCTTGCCAGAACCGTCCCTTGGGGCAGAAGATTTTGCTCTTTACCTAGAGCACGCCCCCGGTGCGATGTTTCGCCTTGGCGTCGGGTTTCGCGATCGCCCCAACTATCCGCTGCATCACCCCGAATTTGATGTGGATGAACAGGCCATTCCTGTGGGGGTCATGACCCTTGCCCATGCGGCCTGTCGCTATTGGCAGATTCCCTACTGATGACCTACTAATGACGATTGGCCTGGTAGAGCATCCCTAGGGCGATCGCGCTCACAATTCCCTTCGGTAGCCAACTGGCCACCATCGGGTCCACCGCTCCACCCTCGCCAAAGGCAGTGAAAATAAAAGCGGCAACATAGTAGCCAAAAATAATCACCACACTCAGCCCAAAGGCTCGTCCCTGTCCTTGGCGGGGAGAACTGATCCCCAAAACAGCGCCAATGACAGCAAAACTGAGACACAAAAAGGGGAGGGAGAGCTTTTCCTGCAACTGCACCCGCCACTGCCGCAAGCGTTTGGTATCGCCACTTTCCGCCAAAATTTGCAAGTACCGATAGATTTCGCGGCTGGTCATAAACTCTGGTACCCGCGTTTCCATAGCTAAATCAAGGGGGGTGCGGGGGTAGTCAAACCTTCGTTCTGAGAAGCTCTCGGCCACATCATAGTTGCCATCGCCCCTGAGGTGGTGGTAGGTTCCCTGACGAAACAGCCACGCTGAGCCCTGCCACTGAGCTTTCTGGGCTGTAATAATTTCCCGCAACTGCCCCTGCTCAAAGTTCAACACCGTCACTTGAGCCATGACCTGCCCATCAAAACGATGGGCAAAAAAGAGTTGCTGCAGGTGTCCCTCGACAAAACGACGGTAGAAGATATTGCGGGTCTGAAAGGTGGGTTGCGGGCGGTGGATCGCCACCTCCAAGGTCTTGATGGCGCGGTAGGCCATGGGGGGAGCCACCAGTTCATTGAGGGCAAAGGTGAAGAGCAAGGCACAGAACCCCGCTAAGAGCGCCGGTCGCACCAGACGCACTGGACTAACCCCACAGCTTTTACAGGCAATCAGTTCACTGCGGCGGGAGAGTTGACTATAGGAAAGAAGCGCACTAAAAAGCATCGCCATGGGAATGCCCAGCACCGCGAAGGTGGGTAAGCGCAGAAAAAAAACTTGAATGGCACTGAGGAGGCCAAGGTTGTGCTCCACCATAGTGCGAATCAGGTAGAACACGGTACCAATAACAGCAGCGATCGCCGTAAAAATGCCAAAACCAAAGACAAAGGGGCGAATCATCTCCCGCAGGATATAGCGATCCAACAGGGAGAATCGCGGCTGCCAAGGCAGCTTCTGAAGAGGTCGGGCGATCGCCAACATTATCTATAGCCCCAGGCGAGGTTTTGCCAACTTCCAATAACGAAAGAATCGCTTCAAATCTGCATTGGCTGGCAAGGTAACAAAGGGCTCTGGCTCTAGGATCTCCAGGGGATAGGCCAATTGCCCACAAATGGCGCGAAAGCGGGGGCTAGGACTTGCCATCGTCACCAGGCGATCGCCCCCGTGCACCTCCACAAAGGCATTCACCAAGGGCGCCACCTCACCACGGTACATTTGCACAGGTAGATCCAGCAGGCACTCATAGAGAAACACCAGCCGCTTCAGACGAATTTGCCATTCCTTGAGCAAGGCCACATCCCAGACAAAAATTGCCGGTGCTGTCGGGTAGCGGCTAAAGATTGGGGCCTTAGGGTCGAGGCAGTCCCCATGTACCCAGAGAATTGGCTGCCCCATTAGCGTTGCATGACCTCTTTTTTCAACTGTTTGCTGTCCCGCTGCGCTGCGGCTGCCAAGTCGGCATCCAAGAGGGTTTGACCGGTGGCTGCCAAATAGACATCATCTAGACTAGGTCGTGATTGCGCCAAGCTAAAGAGGGGCAGTCCTGCTTCCTCTAGCGCCGTTCTAATGGCTGCGATCGCCACAGTGACATCTGTGACTACCAGATTTAAGGAGTTGCCTTGGTTGGTGTTAATCAGGACGGATTTGACGCAGTCCAATTGACTGAGAAGACCCTGCGCCATTTGCGCCTCTTGACGCGGTGTGAATTCCCGCACCCGCAACGTGACGCGATCGCCCCCGATATTAGCCTTGAGTTCCTCAGGAGAACCACTGGCAATCACCTGTCCCTTATCCAGAATCACCAAGCGATCGCTGAGGAGATCCACCTCCTCCAGGTAGTGGCTGGTCAAGATAATCGTCAGTCCTTGGGCCTTGAGATCCCGCAGCACATCCCAAATCACTTGGCGACTTTCAATGTCGAGACCTACGGTGGGTTCATCCAAGACAAGCACTTGGGGTTGGTGTAGAAGTCCCGCTGCAAGATCAAAGCGTTTGCGAATGCCACCAGAGTAGGTGCCACACTGGCGATCGCGCCATTGCAGCAGATCTAAGCGTGCCAGCACCGCCTCAATGCGCTCCGGAATCAGGGCACGGGGAATGTGGTACAGCGCCGCCTGCAATTCTAGAAATTCCTGACCCGTAAGAATTTTATCGAGGGCCACCTCTTGGGCCACATAGCCTAATTTTTGGCGCACCAAATGGGGTTGGTGGAGCACCGAGAAGCCGCAGACTTCCAGTAGCCCCGCATCCGGTTGCGAGAGGGTACACAGACAGCGCAGCGTTGTCGTTTTCCCTGAGCCATTTGGCCCCAGCACCCCAAAAATTTCCCCTTGATGGGCTGTAAAGGAGACATCGGCCACCGCTGTAATGGCCCCGTAGGACTTCTTGAGATGTTCGACCTTTACCGTGGCTGTCATGGTCATTAACTCTGTGTGCGATTCCTTTAACATTTTGACAGATATTTCTCCTTGCTTTGGGGTGCGTGCTACAACAGCAACTAGAGCCTATTGGGTAGGGGTCCCATGGCCACTGCTGAAACTACACCCATTGCCGTAGTCATGCACCTCACGGGCGATCGCCTGCGATTGCGGATTCAAGAACTGAAAACCGATGTCGGCTTTCGCGATTCCTTGACTGCCTACCTGAAAACCCTCCGAGGTATCAAGTCTGTTCACGTTAACCCCCTTGCCGCCTCGATCACCATTGAGTATCACCTCGAGCAAATCACTCCCCTGCAACTGCTCGCGGCCATTCAATTTTGGGGGGATGTCCAGATCATCGGCCAAGGCAATAGGGGCTTGCAAAACCTCACCCGCGCCTTTGATCTCGAACCCGAAGAAGTCGGCAACAAACTCACCTCCATGGGCGGGTTTCTCATAGGCGGCTACGTGGGCGATATGCTCGGTGGCATGGCGGGGGGAACGGCGGGTGGTCTGTTTATGGGGCCTGCGGGTGTAGTCATGGGGGTGCAAGTGGGCACCTTTGTTGGTGGCGTCATTGGTGCGCGACTGGGGATGGAAGCCAGTGAGCAGATGACCCAACTGCAATTTACTGCCCTTGAGGAAACTCCAGAACGGCTCGTGAAAGCTCTGGAGATTCGCAGCGGTGACAAAATTGGCGGTGCAGCCGGTGAAATTGCTGGCGGCTTGGCGGGACAAGTGGTCTTAGGACCTGTGGGTGAAACCCTTGGGCGCATGGTGGGCAATATGGTTGGTTCGCAACTCGGGGAAGATCTGGGGCGACAGTTAGCCGAGCCATCCCCTGAGGAACCTTCTCCCCCCTCGCTGCATCTTTTCCTGGAGTGGTGGGTGAAAACCAGTCAAACCTTTATGAAGGAAACGCTATTGGGCACCCTCGGTGGAATTGTGGCACGGGCAATGCTGGGTCCTCAAGCCGAAGCTGAGGGCATCCGAGCCGGTACCCGGATTAGTCGTCATCTCGATATGCAACAGTCCAACACCGCACCAGGAGAGAAAAAGTATAATCCTAAAGTAATAGCCTATGGAGATGTCCAGCGCGACAGGAGCGAACTAATGCTCGATACAATCTTACTCCTCATTATCGTCGTGATGGGAATTGCCGTTGGCTTCAACAGCATTGACCTACTCCCAGAAACAGTTCTTGCTCAAGTGGCCAATGTGCGGGGATTGCAGTGGGTCATGGCTGGCTTTGGCGCCATCGTTGGCATTGCCCTTGGCTTATTGTTGCAGTCGCTTTACCATCGTCTCGAGCGCAGTATCCGCCAATTGCCTCCGGAAACGCTCCTGTCGCGGGCAGTGGGTCTTGTTGTGGGGCTGCTCCTTGCCAATTTGATGCTGGCACCGATTTTTCTGTTGCCCATTCCCAAGGACTTCTCCTTTATTAAGCCTCTGATTGCTGTTCTCACTAGCATTCTCTTTGCCTATTCGGGGACAACCTTGGCTGATAGCCACGGACCTGCCCTACTGCGGTTAATTAACCCCAATGCTGTTGCCAGCAGCCTTCTGGCGGAGGGAATGCTCAAACCTGCCCGTGCAAAGGTGCTGGATACCAGTTGCATTATCGATGGCCGCATTGAGGCGCTGTTGAATCTAGGGGTATTTGAAGGGCAAATCATTGTGCCCCAGTTTGTGCTTCAGGAGTTGCAACTGATTGCCGATGCGGGGAATGAGCAAAAACGGATTCGCGGTCGGCGGGGTCTAGATGTCCTCAATCGCCTCCAAGCTAGTTTGGGTGATCGCATTGTCATTCACTCTGCAGACTATCCAGAATTAACGACGGTGGACGCCAAGCTAGTGCGCCTGTGCCAAGAGATCAACGGCACCCTGGTCACCAATGATTTGAATCTGAACAAAGTTGCCCGCTTCCAGAAAGTGGATGTCTTTAACGTCAATGAAGTTGCCCAAGCCCTGCGTCCCATTTATCTCCCTGGGGATACGCTGGAGTTGAAAATTCTTAAGGAAGGCAAAGAGCCTGCCCAAGGGGTGGGATACCTTGAGGATGGCACCATGGTGGTGGTGGAAGAAGGGGTGGATCACATTGGCGATCAACTCTCGGTGGTCGTCACCAGTGCCCTGCAAACTTCAGCAGGACGGATGATTTTTGCCCGTCTGCAAATGCCAACCATGGCCTAAGTTCGCCCTTTTAGGGGGTCTGCTGATGACCCATGAGTCACCCAAGCCCACTTCACCCCCACGGCTGGTTTTACCGTGGGTCTGGGGTTTATTTGTTTTTAGCCTGCTATTTCTGCTGGGCGTATTGTTGGCAACAGTCTGGCAACCGACACTCTTTCCCATCGATTTGGTCAATCCAGATCAATTGCGACCTCTACCGGACCTCTTGCAAATGCCTTCGGATCAGATGAGTAGGTGGTGGCCGGTCATGGTTGCGGGAATGGTGGCGATCGCCCTCAATTTTATTCCCAGCAATAATGTCACCCGCCTCATTATGCGCCTCATTGTCATTCTCTTTGGCTGTCGCTATCTGGTGTGGCGTGGCTGGGTGACGCTGAATGATGCCCACTGGTTGAGTTTTGGAGCAAGTGTCGGTTTCTACGGTCTTGAGCTACTGTACTTTTTGACCTATGTGCTCTACTTTTATCAAACGGCATGGCTGACAACTGCCTGGCGATCGCGCCAGGCCAATCACTACCAGCAGGCGGTTCTTAGTGGTGAATACTGCCCCAGTGTCGATGTTTTCATTCCCACCTACAATGAAGCCCCCTACATTTTGCAGCGAACTATTATTGGCTGCCAGGCAATGAATTACAGAAACAAAACCATCTATGTCCTTGACGATGGCCGTCGTCCGGAAATTGCCGATCTCTGTGAGCAGCTAGGGGTCAACTATCTCACTCGCCCCACCAATGAACACCGCAAAGCAGGGAATCTTAACCATGCCCTGAAACACACCCGCGGCGAACTGATTGTTGTTTTTGATGCCGACTTTATTCCCTTTCAGAACTTCCTGACTCGCACAGTGGGCTTTTTTCAGGATGATCAGGTGTCCATGGTGCAAACCCCCCAGCACTTTTTTAACCCTGACTATTACTCCCGAAACCTTGGCATTGAGTTTATGATGCCCGGGGATATGGAGTACTTTTTTGGGTTTATTCAGCCGGGACGGGACTTCGGCAACGCTATTATTTGCTGCGGTACCTCCTATGTCGTTCGCCGCCGTGACCTAGAAGCCATCGGTGGATACTATACCCGCTGTGTGGTGGAAGATTTCCAAACAGGGACAAAGATGCAGATTGCTGGTTACCGTTTGATCTATCTCAATGAAATTCTCAGTATGGGGGAATCTCCCCGCAATTTTCAGGATTATTTAGAGCAACGGCTGCGCTGGCTCCAAGGGAATATGCAAATCTATTTCTGTGGCGATGATCTTCCCATCTGGTCAAAGCTCTCTTGGTTTCAGCGCAGTTGTCACCTATCGCTGCTGCTGTACAACATCAATCCCTTTATCCGCACCTGCTTTCTCATTGGCCCATTTTTGAGCCTGATGACGGGCATTTCCCTGACAGTAGCCACCTTGAGCGAGTATCTTTTCTACGCCCTGCCCTACACCCTGCTGATGATCGCCACCTTTAGCTGGGCTACAGAAGGACGGTATTTTTCGATCTGGGGTGAGGTTCATGAAGTCACCTTTGCCTTTCCAGGTATGGTGCAACTGATTAAAATCCTCCGCAATCCCTTTGGCAAAATTGGCAGCATTGTCACTAATAAAGGAACAGTGTCCAATCGCAAATGTTTGAATTTACGCTTTACGTGGCCATTGGTTGTCTTTGTGGTGGCGGTGGGAGTGGGGATCTTTATCCGCTATGGTGGCTACTGGCTCCACATTTGGCCGCCAATGGAGTATGAACGGTCGGGTTTAGAGCTGATGTTGGCTTGGACCATCTATAACGCCTTTATTGCCTTAATTGCTGTTTTATCCGCCATTGATCAGCCTACCCGTCGCCAGAGCGATCGCTTCCCCGTTTGCACTGTGTGTCGCTTTCAACTGGGGAATCAAACCTACTGGGGCTATACCCGGGATCTTTCGGAGACAGGGGCGGCTCTATTACTGACCGCTGGCCGGTTTGTGGAAGACCAAGGCAATCAGGTGGGGACGCTCACTTTTTTAGAGCAGGACTTTAGTGTGACCGCAGCTGTTGTTCGCAGCCGTGCAGAAGACGAGAAATGCTGTATTTACCTGCGGTTTCTTGAGGTCGGTGATGAGGCACAGCGGGGCCTAGTACAACTGCTCTATGGTGGCCTCACATGGTGGCACAAACCGAAAGCCCCCAATGGCCTAGATGCCTTTTGGCCAATGTTGATTCGTCTATTCGACTTTCGATCGCTCTTTAGCCTCTATAGCAATAACTAGGAACAACTGACCATCGGCTCACGGCTTAAAAATTTGCCCTGGGGGACAACGACAGTTGGGCAACAGGGGAGATGTCAACGTATTCTTTTGAATAACGCCGGCTCCCATCCAGGCACAACTAGGACCCGTTACTGGTGACCATGCCTAAAGTTGGCCGTCAAAATTTCTACAGATAGGGGATTTACCAGTGGGGGCACCGCTCACCCCTGACTCCCCACTAATCATTACTAAATCATTTCGTACTAATCATTTCGTAGCGATTGCCGTTCTTGGGTAATAGCTCCGGAGCCCCACTGATCTAGAGATGCTTAAGAAAACTAGCAAGGCCTACCCTGTGTCATTTCCAGTTCTTGAGAACTACCATACTGCCTGTGCAGCCCTTTTTGCAGGGTGGTAAAAGCTGCTTTATAACCAAGCTACCAAGAGTGTGGCCACGCCCAAGCCCGTGAGGGCAATCCAAATGAAGGCATTTGGTAAAGGAGTAGCGGGGGGCGGTGGTTCTTGGGGTTTTGGGGTGGGAGCCGATGGCCTTTTCGAGGAGCGGCGATTGGGGGAGGTGTAGCTGCGATCGCCCAGGTGGGATAGGTCAGGAATTTCGCTATACCATTCTGGACGGCGTTTCAGTTGGGGAGCCTCCAAAATCGCTAGCAAGCGACGACTTTCCTGCCGCGTGTGAGGATCGGGATGCCGTTGGAGTTGACGGCAGAGACTCACGGCTGCCCCTTGATCGCCAGCAGCGCTATAAGCTGTGACTAACCAGAGACTAATTTCTCCTGATTGCACCGCATTTCCCTCAGCCAGCGCCGCCGCCTGTCCCAACAGGGCAACGGACTGTTGATAGTTGCCCCGCTCAAAAGCCTCTTGTCCTTGTTGAAAGAGGACAGCTACCGCATCCGTCATTGCTTAAACTTAATAAACTTAAAAGAGAAAATAACGTTGGGCAAGGGGTAAGACACTGGCCGGTTCACAGGTGAGCAATTCACCATCCGCCCGCACCTCATAGGTTTCGGGATCTACCTCAATGTGGGGTAAGTAGTCATTGAGCTTGAGATCTGCTTTGCGCAGTTGGCGGATGTGGCGCACCGGCAGCACTGTTTTTTGCAACCCCAACTGTTCTGGAAGGTTGTTGGCAATGCCTGCTTGAGACATAAAGGTTACTGAGGTGGCGGTTTGGCAGCCCCCATAGCTGGCAAACATGGGTTGCATGTGCACTGGTTGGGGCGTGGGAATACTGGCATTGGCATCCCCCATTTGAGCGTAGGCAATCATTCCCCCCTTGATTACCAGCTCCGGCTTGACTCCAAAGAAAGCGGGCTTCCAGAGGCACAGATCAGCAATTTTGCCCACCTCTACTGATCCCACATACTCAGCAATGCCGTGGGTAATGGCAGGATTAATCGTGTACTTGGCTACATAGCGGCGGGCGCGAAAGTTGTCATGATCGACGCCCGGCTGTTGGGGATCCCTGAGATGTCCCCGCTGCAGCTTCATTTTGTGAGCAGTTTGCCATGTGCGAATAATACTCTCCCCCACCCGTCCCATTGCTTGGGAGTCCGAAGAGATAATACTAAAGGCCCCGAGGTCATGGAGAACATCTTCAGCAGCAATGGTTTCTCTGCGAATCCGCGACTCGGCAAAGGCCACATCTTCAGGAATATTGGGGTCGAGGTGGTGGCACACCATCAACATATCCAAGTGCTCATCGAGGGTATTGACAGTGTAGGGGCGAGTGGGATTAGTGGAAGAGGGCAACACATTGGCTTGACCACAGACCTTAATAATGTCCGGGGCATGTCCTCCGCCGGCGCCCTCAGTGTGATAGGCGTGAATGGTGCGGTTTTTGAAGGCAGCAATGGTGTCTTCGACAAACCCAGATTCGTTAAGGGTGTCGGTGTGGATGGCCACCTGAATGTCGTAGTCTTCAGCCACACTCAAACAGGTGTCAATGGCAGCAGGGGTAGTGCCCCAGTCTTCGTGGAGTTTAAGACCAACAGCGCCCGCCTGCACTTGCTCAATCAGTCCTTGGGGTTGGCTGCTATTGCCCTTGCCCAAAAAGCCTAAATTCACTGGAAAGGCATCGGCAGCTTGAAGCATGCGGTAGATGTTCCAAGGTCCTGGCGTACAGGTGGTGGCATTGGTACCTGTGGCAGGCCCCGTTCCGCCACCAATCATTGTTGTAATCCCCGAGGCAATGGCAGTGGCAATCTGCTGTGGACAGATAAAGTGAATGTGGGCGTCAATCCCCCCAGCAGTGAGGATCATGCCTTCGCCAGCGATCGCCTCCGTGCCAGGGCCAATGATAATATCTACCCCCTCTTGGGTGTAGGGGTTTCCTGCTTTACCAATTTTGTAGATCTTGCCCTCTTTGATGCCGACATCGGCCTTGACAACGCCCCACCAATCCAGAATGACCGCATTGGTGATCACCACATCCACTGCGCCTTCTGCATTAGCAATGGGGGACTGTCCCATCCCGTCGCGGATCACTTTGCCGCCGCCAAACTTGACTTCATCACCGTAGTGGGTGTAGTCGCGCTCAATTTCAATAATGAGATCAGTATCCGCAAGTCGCAGGCGATCGCCCACCGTCGGGCCATAGGTTTCTGCATAAGTCTGGCGATCAATGCGGTAGCTCATGGGGGTCTAAAGAGGTCAGGTGGCAGAGAAGTCCGGCCTTCTCAGTCTAAATTTAGCCTAATTCTTCGACAACAACGAGTCCCTTTTTAATCAAAGCCTGCAGGTCAGCATTGTGGGTTTTGCAGTTGCGCCAGCGCCGCTCATCGACATTTTCATTGCGACCGGGTTGAAGGGTCACAGGCCCAAAGAAACTATCAAAGGTCATGGGCTGTTCGAGGTAGCTAATCACAGTCAGCATGGCAGCAGACGTTCGACAAAATCACTATTTTCAGAATAAGGCTAGAGTGGATCTGATGCCGAGTTGAGTTAAGTATGGTTCGCAGGCGGTTGAGTTTGGTTGGGATGGTGATCGCCCTTGGCGCCCTAACGGCGTGTTCATTGCGTTTGCCCGATCGCACCCCCTCCACCCCCAAGACAGAGGCGTCTCTGCCTCCCCTTGCCCCCATGGAGCGACCCAATGCGAGTGAGAATTTCATTGCCAAGGTGGTTGCTGAGGCGGGGCCAGCGGTGGTGAGTATTGATACTCTACGACTGGGCCGCAGTGGGGAGGATCGTTTTCTCGATCCTTTCCTAATGCCAGATGTGCCGGTGCGCCAAGGTCAAGGCTCTGGGTTTATCTTTACGCCCGATGGCAAAATCATGACCAATGCCCATGTGGTGGAAGGGGCTAGCGCCGTGCGAGTCACGCTTCCCGATGGTCGCCAGTACGATGGCAAGGTGCTGGGTGCTGATTCCCTGACGGATGTGGCGGTGGTGCAAATTAATGCCAGGAATCTGCCCACGGTTCAACTGGGGAATTCCGACACCTTGAAGCCCGGTGAGTGGGCGATCGCCATCGGCAACCCCTTGGGGCTGAGTAACACCGTCACTGCTGGGATTATCAGTGCCATGGGGCGTGCCAGTAGTGAAATTGGTGCTGCCGATAAGCGCGTGAGCTTCATTCAAACGGATGCAGCCATTAATCCGGGAAATTCCGGGGGGCCACTCCTGAATGCCGCCGGTCAAGTGGTGGGGGTCAATACGGCGGTGATTTCCCAAGCGCAGGGCCTTGGCTTTGCCATTCCCATCAATACGGCCTATCGCATTGCTGAGCAAATTATTACCACGGGTGGCGCTCAGCACCTCTACTTAGGCATTCGCATGGTGCCCCTAACTCCAGAACTGGCACTACAAATCCGTGAACAACAGCCCAACTGGACCTTGAACCGAACCCAAGGCACTCTGATCATTGGCGTTGCCCCCAATTCGCCAGCGGCAAAAGCGGGTCTGCAAGCGGGAGATTGGATTGCCAAAGTTAACGACATTAACCAACCCACCCCGCAACAAGTACAAAGCGTTGTTGAGCAAACGAAACTCGGGGAGAAAATTACTTTGGAGATTCAACGGGGCGATCGCCGGCAAACCATGAGCCTTAAACCAGAGCCAATGCCGCCGGAATTGTATCCCTCCTCTCAGCCAGAATAAGTTACCAGAATAAGTTAGTGAATAGTGGGGCTACAGTAGTGCCACTTTTCCTGCAAACCGGCGGCCGCAATAGCTGAGGCACCCGTTAAAACCCGTTAAAAATGGGGTAAACCCGATGGAGAACGCTGGGAAGCCTGTGGCTGGGGAGGGCGGCAAGGATTTGAGCAACCATAGGAAAATTCCCAATTAGGGGATGAGTACCACCTTCCCCTGCACCAAGCGTTGGCTGAGATAGCGGTGGGCATCGGCGGCAGCACCGAGGGGGAAGGTTTTATCCACAACAACCCGGAGCTCGCCGCGATCCACAAGGCTGGCCACCTGCTCTAGGATTTTGCCTTGATGGGCAAGGGCCTCCCGCAGGCCCATGAGTTGAGGGGTGAGCATCAGCGTGAGCTGAATCAAGAGGTTGCGTTGGCGGGCAATTTTCCATGGGGTATCGGCTGCGGGTTCCAAGAGGGTGGCGAGGGTGCCGTAGGGACGCACCGCCTTGAAGGTCTCGGCAAAGGTGGCACCCCCAACGGTATCAAGGGCAAGATCAACCCCCTTGCCGTCGGTCCAATCTAAAACCGCTTGCACCCAGTCGGTTGTTGTGTAGTTAATGGCGAGGGTTGCCCCCAAAGCTTCTGTAAATTGAGCTTTTGCTGGCGAACTGATGGTGGTGGCCACTTGCGCACCTGCGCGCTGCGCTAATTGAATGGCCAGATGCCCCACCCCGCCCGCGCCGGCGTGAATGAGAACGGTTTTTGCGGTAGAGAGGACATTCAACGCTGGGACTGCCCCGCGATCGCCCAAAGCTTCCCAAGCGGTAATGACGGCCAAGGGCAAAGCGGCTGCCTGAATAAAGGAGAGGGTTTTGGGCTTGTGGGCAACAGCAGCTTCCGGCACAACTGCATACTCGGCGTAACAGCCGCCGCGATCGCCCAAGCCGCCATAGCAGAAATAGACTTCATCCCCTATGCGAAAGCGCTGTACTGCCGCACCCACAGCCACCACTACACCGGCACCATCACAGCCGAGAATCGCTGGCCGGCGATCGGGAAAAAACGTGCCCCGCTGTCGTAGCTTAGTATCAATGGGGTTGACACTGGCTGCCCACAGTTGAATTTTCACCTCATCGGCAGCTTCAATCTGCGGCTCGGGCACCTCCCGTAGCACTAAAACATCGGGCTCGCCAAACTCAGTGATGGCAATGGCTTTCATGTTTTGGCTGGCTGGGAAAGCATCTCAGGACGAAATAACGCCCCTATTGTACTCCATCAACTCCACCGCCAAAGAACCCCCTCAAGGGGGAGTCATTGCCAACCCCTCCAGCACTGGTGGCTCCATTTTCAGCTGGGAAAGACTCCCTGCACAGACCCCCCTAGGCGGTAGGCTGGGACTACTATAAGCACAATCCCTTTGCAAGCATCTAGTCCAGATCATTATTTTGTTTTTGTAAAATTTTAATTTTAGATCCGCGGTTGCTCGGGGCGTAATCTCTCTCTAGGACCGGGTTTCCAGCAAATTCAAGCACCTCTAAATCTACCCGCAACTGTCCTAGGGCTGACAGCGTCGGGCCTTGCTAAAATCTTGGAGCAGAGAGAATATTTTTGTCTAGAGATGCTTGATCGACCGCCGTTGGGCACGCGATCGCCGCCGCAGGGGGAAGCCTCTATACTAGGATGTTGACCCTCTGGCCATTTGGTTTGCCCCATGAGCTTGCTCCAAGTCACTGATGTCTATGCCGGCTATATTCCCGATGTGGATATTTTACGGGGGGTTAATTTTCGCCTCGAAGCCGGGGAGCTCGTGGCTGTCATTGGCCCCAATGGCGCGGGAAAATCCACATTAGCAAAAACCATCGCTGGTTTGCTGACGCCCCGCCTTGGCACAATTACCCTTGCCGGAGAAGATATCACCTACCTGCGGCCTCACGAAATTGTCAAAAAAGGTATTGGCTACGTGCCGCAAATTGCCAATGTGTTCCGCTCACTCACCATTGAAGAAAATCTGGAGATGGGGGCCTTTACCAAAACCGGCAACCTCAAGGCCCTCAAAGAACGGGTCTATGACACCTTTCCCCGCCTGGCGGAGCGGCGACAGCAACGGGCCGGTACCCTTTCCGGGGGCGAACGGCAAATGTTGGCCATGGGACGCGCCATGATGCTGGATCCCCAAATTATGGTCTTGGATGAGCCCTCTGCTGCTCTTTCCCCAGCGCTGGTCAATGATGTCTTTGCCAAAATCAAAGAAATTAATGCCCAGGGCACCGCTATTATTCTCGTGGAGCAAAACGCCCGGAAAGCCCTTGCCATGAGCGATCGCGGGTACGTCTTAGAAATGGGTAAAGAGCGCTATGAAGGACTGGGCAGCGAATTACTCAATGACCCCAAAGTGGGAGAACTTTACCTCGGAATTGTGCGGGCACAGCCTTAGGGCGCTGGGCTAAAAATGGCCGTTTCAAGGGCAATCAGGCTTTTTTCTAGATCATCATTGACAATTTGCACATCAAATTCTGGGGCAGCAGCAATTTCAGTTTCCGCTTGAGCTAAACGGCGGGCGATCGCCTCCTCACTGTCTTGGCCACGGCTGCGCAGGCGGTGTTCCAGTTCTGCTAAAGATGGCGGCAAAATAAAGATGTGACGCGCTTGGGGATAGGATTGGCGCACTTGACGTGCCCCTTGCAGTTCAATTTCGAGGATCACGGTTTTCCCTTGGGCAATGAGTTGAACCAGGGGGTGGCGCGGTGTGCCGTAGTAATGACCTGCAAACTCCGCCCATTCCAAGAGTTGCCCAGCGGCAATCATGGCCTTAAATTCTTCTACAGAGACAAAATAGTAATCCACCCCTTCAACCTCTGTGGGACGCGGCGGCCGGGTCGTGGCCGAAACCGAAAATGCCAGTTCGGGATGGCGTTGCCGCAGTTGCCGTAGGAGCGTTCCTTTGCCGACACCACTGGGGCCAGTAATCACAATGAGTTGCCCGGGCTGGGGCGTTGCACTGGTCATAACTGCATAGGTGAGAAACTTTTTAATCCTACTGTGTTTGCTTAGAGTTTTATCATTAAGGCAACGTGGTTGAGGCATGACCGTGAAGATTCATTTGCCCACTGAAAGTGACAATGTCCGCATTGAAATGCTGCCCCTGATTGATGTGGTCTTTTGTATTCTCACGTTCTTTATTTTGGCGGCGGTGAGTCTGACGCGGCAGCAGGCGATTACGTTGAATCTGCCCCAAGCCAGCACCAGTCAAGCCCAGTCGCAAAAGATGCTGGTGGTGAGCATTGATCCGGCAGGGCAACTCTTTGTGGATAAAGACCCAGTCGACCGCAGTGAACTCTATCAACGCTTGGCCACATACTTGAAAACCAATCCCCAGGGCATGGTAATTTTGCGGGCGTCGCAGGTGGTCAGCTATAACGAAGTCATCCAAGTCTTGGATCTTCTGCGATCCCTAGGGGGCAATCGGGTGGCCTTGGCCACTCAACCCGTTGAACAGCCGGTGCTCAGCACGGAGACCCGCCCTACCCCCCTCCCCTCGCCGCCGGCTAACGACCAACCCATACCCGCCAATCCCTAGGGCGTTACCGTGGAACCGATTTCCAGTATTCCTGTGGCCCCGGTGGGCTTTCGCTCTGGCTTTGTGGCCTTAGTGGGTCGTCCCAATGTCGGTAAGTCCACGCTCTTCAACCATCTGCTGGGACAAAAGGTAGCCATTACCTCCCCTGTGGCGCAAACCACCCGCAACCGCTTACGGGGCATTCTGACAACGGCAACAGCGCAATTTATCTTTGTGGACACACCGGGCATCCATAAGCCCCACCATCGCCTTGGGGAAGTGCTGGTGCACAATGCCAAAGGTGTTCTCAAGCGGGTGGATGCGATTGTCTTTGTGGTGGATGCTGCTAGTCCGCCGGGTCGGGGCGATCGCTACGTGGCGGATCTCCTGACAACGACTCCATCGCCCGTTCTTATGGCCATCAATAAAATTGACCTGCTGCCAGCAGCGGAGCGAGAACAGCGGCAACAGGACTATCAAACCCTTGGCCCTTGGCCGGCCTATCCCTGCTCAGCACTGACTGGAGAGGGAGTTGGTTTGCTGCAATCGGCGATCGCGGCGCAGTTGCCCCTTGGTCCCTATTACTATCCACCGGACATGGTTACCGATCAGCCGGAGCGATTCATCATGGCAGAATTAATCCGTGAACAAATTTTGCACCACACCCGCGAGGAAGTCCCCCATTCAGTAGCCGTAACAATTGAACAGGTGCAGCAGGTGCGCAACCTCACTCATGTGCACGCGGTGATTTATGTGGAGCGTCCAACGCAAAAGGCTATCATTATTGGCCAAGGGGGTCAGTTGCTCAAACAAATTGGCACCGCTGCCCGCCAAGAAATTGAAACCCTCATTGGTGGCAAGATCTATCTAGAACTGTTTGTCAAGGTGCGCCCCCGCTGGCGACAGGATCGGTTGCGCTTAGCGGAGTTGGGCTATCGCATTGAGAAGGATTGAGAACATGGAGACAGTATTGCGAGTCGGTGTGGCAGGGCCCGTGGGTTCAGGTAAAACCGCTCTTGTGGATGCTCTTTGTAAAGCCTTGCGCGATCGCTATCGCCTCGGGGTCGTGACTAATGATATTTACACCCAAGAGGACGCTCAGTTTTTGGTGCGTTCCCAAGCCCTTCCCCCAGAGCGAATTCTTGGCGTTGAAACGGGGGGATGTCCCCACACCGCCATTCGGGAAGATGTTTCCCTCAACCTAGCGGCCATTCAGCAATTGGAAACAGCTCTTCAGCCTTTGGATCTGATTTTTGTTGAGAGTGGCGGCGATAATTTGGCTGCGACATTTAGCCCGGAACTGGTGGATTTAACGATTTACGTGATTGACGTGGCTGCTGGCGATAAAATTCCTCGCAAGGGCGGGCCTGGCATTACCAAGTCGGATTTATTGGTGATTAATAAAATTGATCTTGCCCCCTATGTGGGTGCTGATTTAGAGGTGATGAAACGGGACACCCTAAAAATGCGGGGCGATCGCCCCTATGTGATGACAAACTTGAAAACTGGCCTTGGGCTAGATCAGGTGATTGCTTTTCTCACATTCCACCTGGCAGCATAAATATCATCACATGGAATTTGACCCAATGCACAACAAGTCACTGGTCATCATCACTGGCACTGCAACAATTTGCCCCTTAAAATCGTTCTATCGGTGTTGACAGCTAGGAAGTATGATGAACTACCCATGGTTCTCACGGTTCTCATGCCCTTATTTGCCGCTCTGGTTCGACCTACGATGTGCTTACCGCAAAGCACGTTGTCAATTGTAGGGATAATTACCGTGTGATTCCTATCAGGAGGCCTACGCCTGATTTCAATGGGATTAAATTTTTGCCGATACAGAACCGATACAGATTTAGCTGTTGTGGAATTCACGAGCCCAAAAACCCAAAAAAGACTATCCGGTAGCTACGCTAACAAACTCTAACTTTGCCAAGAAAGGGTCACAGGTCTGTAGCGCTGGATCGCTGCAGCCCTGGGGCAAGTGAGTTCCTATTCATTGCCTGTTCAATTGCGAGGATTGAGTGATATGGCGATTCAAGGGGGGAGCCGCCCCATTGCTGTGCTCCTCAGTTTGGCAGTGGGCATGATTGGAGCGATCGCCCATGCCTCTTGGGCAAGTTATCGTCCACCTGCAAACATTGGCCGCCCCGGTAATCGTGAGGGAGCCGCAACGCGAATTGCCCGTCCCATGCTGCTGCGGGAGAGTACCGGTAGTACCGAAAGGTGTCTGACTGAGCCAAAGCAAACCGTGGTTGCCCTCGTGCCCAAGGATAACAATGGCCTCAGCAGCACATCCACCCCCGCCCTCTATAGCTTCATTCCCGCCAATAGGGGAGCCGCCCTAACCCTGACCCTGCGGGATCCCCAAGGTACAGAAGTCTATCGCCAAGAGCGTCCTGCCCCCACAGCAGCGGGCATTATTGGCTGGCCCGTGGAGAATGTCTCCCTCAAAAACGGTGTGGATGACCAGTGGCAACTGACTCTCACTTGCACCAATGGCACCACGGCCCTCAAAACTGTCAGCTGGTTGCGACCGGTGCCCTTATCCCTCAGCCAACAGCAGCGAATTGTCCAAGCTAAAGATGTAGCGGATGCCTTTGCCGTGGCAGGCTACTGGTACGATGCCCCCTCAATCAACTTGCTCAACAACGCCTAGCGCAGCCGGAGAATGCCCAACTCCAGCAAAAATGGCAAGCCCTCTTACCGTCTGCCCCTGTTCAGTTGACCAATGTGGCGAATCAACCCCTCCTTCCCTGGCCATCCCAGCCCTAGCTCCCTAGGGAGAGACTTGCCAGCCACTCGTAGAGGTCAGGAATATTGGCATTGGGTTGAAGGAGATCCTCCTTCATGCGCATGAGTGCCTTGGCCAAAGGTTGGGCGCGATCGCGATACTCTGCGACACTGGCCAGCAAATCTGTAAACACCTGTTCTTCGATCTGGGCGCGAGGGGGTGGCTCAGCCGTTGCATCACGGTAGGTTTCATAGGCCACAGGGGTTGCGGCAAACCCCAGTCGAAAAATAAAAGCCTTAGCTGCCTCTTGTAGTTGCCCTTGGAGCGATCGCACAGACAACTCACCGCGCTCAAAGCCCACTTCTCCTTTGAGGCTGACTTCAACAATCGCCTCTGCCATGTCTGACTGATGCCGCTGCACCAATTGCTGGAGTCGGCTCTCCACCTGGCTCACGGTGTCACTGGGGGTGAGAGTAAGGGTGTAGCGATGGATGGGACGCTGCCAATAGTCGCGCTTGAGTTCCGCCTGGGGTGGTCCCTGATCAAGGCTGACCAACAGTACTCCCCGTGGATTTTGCTGCTGATTTTCCTGAATCGAATTGGCCTCAACGGAGCCGGGATTAAAGATCCAGTCCTCAACGGCATAGTGGCGATGGATATGCCCTAAGGCCAGGTAATCCACACCCGCTTGGCGCAGGGGTAGGAGTTCGTTGTAGCGCAATGCCCCTTGGTAGCGGGAGACTTGCCCCTCAAGACCGTGGTGAAAGAGCAGAATCGTCGCACCAGCAGCGGGGGGCAGTGCCTGAATTTGGCTAGCAAGCTGTTGAATGGCCCGGGGGGCACTGGCACCATACCACTGGGAACCAATTACGCGCACACCACAGGGAAGATCAATATACCCACCCCGCACTGTTTCTGTATCCCAGGGCTGGAGAGCACCTGTCTCGTCGGGTTCCAAAAGATAGAGGTAGTCCTTTTCGCAGAGGTAGCGTAGCCAATTGGACTTGACACCGTAGGGGCAGTTGTCGTGGTTGCCCTCAATGGCGAGCACTGGAATTCCCGCCGATCGCACCTTATCAAGGACGTATTCCGCCTGATTGAGAATGCCGGGGGTAATCATCCGCTCCTCAAAGAGATCACCGGCAATCAGAACAAAGTCGACCCGTGCCTCGATGGCGTAGGTTTCCAAGGCACTGTCAAAGGCACGGAAAAAGTCCAGCATGCGGCTGGGGTTGTCTTGGCGATATTTGTTGTAGCCCAGGTGGACATCGGCAACATGCAGAAACCGCACCATTTGACCCTGTCTCCTAGGGACGATCGCTGGCAAGTTGGGCAAGGCGGACTGCCCAATTGGGATAGGCCTCTGCTGCTTGATCGGTGGCTACCACTTCCACAGTGCGATAGCAGGCCACAGGCAAGTTTAACAAACTGGCCAGAAATGCAGCTAAATCTTCACGACTCAGAAAACCCGTCAGGCGATCGCCTTGATCCAGGCGCAGTTCTTTGCCGCCGGGCTGATCCGTCAGACCACAGGGACGGACAATCGTATAGGGAAGACCACTTTGGCGCAGCATATTTTCCGCTGCTAGTTTCCACGTCAGGAGGCCCCCCAATTGTTTGTTGTATTGAACCGCCAAGGGCTGTCCCTTAACATCAAGATTTGCTTGCTGCGGACGGGTAACCCCAGCAGAACTGACCTGAATAATGCGAGGTAAGGGCAAGCCCCCATAGGCTTGGATGAACTCTATCTCAAGCCTGAAGGAGCCGGGGCGAAAGTGAGGGTTGAGGGCACCGTCATACTCAAACTTGCTCAGCATCAGTTGCAGTGAGTAAATTTGCCCCACATTCAGCGGCGGGGCATTGGTGGCCGTGCGTGCCCGAAATACAGGGATAAAGTGGCTAAAGGGCAACTCAACCGTGATCCACTGATCGGCCGCCGTATCAAAAGAGATGGCATAGCCGACGCCATCCCAAGCGGGGTCACTGCGTAGGAAAAATTTATAGCGCTGGCCATCGCCGCGAACCCGTAGTTGAATGCCCGTATATCCTTGGAAATTGAGCGGTGGGGTGAGGTTGCGGGTGCGAATCGAGACAAAGCCCCCAGAATTTTCTGTAGAAACCACCCCTGTGAAGAGAGCACTGTGATCCTTGAGGTAAAACTGGCTGGCACTGACGCCGCCCATGACCACATCATCAAGGGCACCCCAAACTTCCTTCAGAGGCGGCGTGGGATAGCGATAGTCAAAGAGAGGATAGGTGTTGGGTTGACTTTGAAAATAGGGTTGGGCACGTTCCAACAGATGCCGCATCCCCTCAAATTCAACGGCCTCTGGGCTAGCACCGACAATTTCAAGGCCCGGAGGTGGCGCGTTGGGATTGGGCTGTACCTTTGCCCCGACACAGTTGATCACCGCTCGACTCCCCTGCAGGAGATCCGCAGGCAAGGGCTGAGTCACATCGGCAACGACAATCTCTAAAAAGGGGTCTGGGGGAAGCCCACTTTCAGCCTTGGCGCGATCGCGCACCACTGCCCGCACAGCATAGCCTTGACCCAAGAGGGTTTTCACCACGGCTTGACCGGTTCGACCCGTTGCCCCCATAACCACCACCAGGCCACTGCCCCGATAGGCGGGCGGCTTGAAGAGATCCGGTAAAAGGGGGGACAGCACGGGGCGCAGAGGCTCCAGCGTTCCTACAAAAGGTAAGGTTTGAAAAAAGCGCAGTGTATCGAGAAAGCGACCAAGTTCCCAGTTATTTGCCATAGAGGGGCACCACGCTTGACCAGTGGGGGAATTTTTCCCCTGCCCTTAGTGTATCGTGCCACTGTTGGGCTGCCCATGTCAGCAAAGCCCGGCCATAGTCGCTGAGATGGGGAGGGCGCAGGTGTTTGGAGGGGTGGGGCCAAGTGGCTAGGAGCGCCTCTGCCTCGCTGTCTGTGACCAGGCGATCGCCCCAAAGGGCGTGGAGACGCCCTCCCTGATAGCGATAAATGCCAAGGTATTGATGCCCCTGCTGGGCGCGGCGTGACACGATCCCATCCTCTTCTAGGAGTGCGTTGCGATAGTGCCAGGCCATTGTGCCCAGGCTAGACAGACCCAAAAGAGGGACTTCCAATTGTTGGGCCAGTATGCGGGCAGTGACGACCCCCAACCGCGTTCCCGTAAAGCTGCCCGGACCACAGCCAATGGCGATCGCCCCCAGTTTAGCCCAAGTGTAACGACCCATGAGTTCCCCAAGGCAGGGGTGAAGTTGGCTGGCCAGTTCTCGACCCAAGGGCCATGTTTTCACCTCCAGCAGTTGATCCGCCTCCAGATCATAGAGACCGGCCACCAGTGTAGCATCACTCGTATCAAAGCCAAGACAAAGCAGATTAGCTCACTCCGATAGCGATCGCCACCAAGCCAGCCACTAAGAGCAATCCACCCCCAACCAACAGGGCTGCCCGTACTTTTTGCTGAGGTGTCCAAGGCTGCGCTTGATAGACCTTGGGTTCAATGGCAAAGTTGTTGAGGCGACCGCCCTCATCGGTGGTATAGCGCATCGAAACAAACCTCAATTCAGCGTTACAGTGCAGCTATTTTAACAAGCGAGCTTTAGGACTCTTGAGAATCCTTAACAATTTCTTGCAATTGACCATGCCGATCCAGGCGTAACCAACGACCGCGCCAGTAGATGCGATTACCAAAACAGCCCCCCAACCAAATCAGGAAACTCATCACATCCCGCAGAGGCAATAGCCACAACCACAACAGCAGCCGCGGCGTGCCCATCAAAACAATGCTGATCACGGCCTGCAACCAGCGAATCCCCTGCACCGTCAAAAAGAGCCCTAAGGTCCAAGGTGTTGGAAACAGACCCCACAGCAGGGCACTATAGACAGTGCCAAACGTCAACACTATGCCAAAATACTGATTGCCGCGATTGCTGCGAATACTGCGAGACCAGCGCAGTTCCCGTTGGACAGCCTTGAGAAAGGAATCATTGCCACAGTCATTGTCAAGGATATAGGTGGATAACTCCACCCGGTACCCCGCCCGCCAAGCCGCATATCCCAATTGATAATCTTCACCAACACGATTGAGGGCAATCTCAAAACCGCCAATTTTTTCTAGAACCTCCCGCCGCAACAGCACTGTAGGTCCAATGGCAAAACGCAGTCCCCCATCTAGGCGCCGCGCAACCAGCACACTAGGAATGAAGTCCAGACACCGCCCCAGGGCGACAAAGGCGGCTCCTAACCTTTGGGGCTGGTGATCGATGTAACCGCAGGTAACGACTCCCACCTCCGGATCCGCTAACGGTTGGGTTAGGGTGGCTAGGTAATTGGATCGAACCCGCACGTCACTATCTGTTTCCACAACCACGCCATAGCGCGCATGGGCAAATAGTTGCGATACGTTGCTGGTCTTTAGGTTGACGCCACGAATTTGGCTACAAAAATACCAACGGGCACGGTGGGGATAGGTTTCACAAATTGCCTGCAGGACGGGTATAGCAGGATCATTGGGGTTTTGCACACCAAAGAGAACTTCGTAAACGGGGTAGTTTTGCTCACACAGCGAGGACCAATTTTGCCATGCCCTTGCCTCTAAGCCACACACAGGCACCAAGATCGAGACTGCGGGCAAGGTCTCTAGGGGGGCGGTTTTCTCCTTTCTGAAATTTGTGAAAAATTGCCAAGTGAGTGCCCCTGCGACAATATAGAAAAGGGCCCCTGTACAGCTCAGCAGGGTGAGAAGAATGAGCACAAGACTCATGATCTAGCCGTAATGGTGCCACTTAGGGGTGAACTGGCACTGGCATAGGCTTTGACGGGAATGCGCCCCGCTAAGTAGGCAAGGCGGCCAGCAGTGGTTGCAAGTGCCATGGCTTTGGCCATTGCTGGGGCATTTCCCGCTTGGGCGATCGCCGTATTAATCAACAGAGCATCGGCTCCCAATTCCATGGCAGCGGCAGCCTCACTGGGCGTGCCAATCCCCGCATCCACCACAACGGGAACACTGGCTTGATCAATAATGATTTGGATATTGGCAGCATTGCGCAAACCTTGCCCTGAGCCAATGGGGGAAGCCAAAGGCATTACGGTGACACAGCCCACTTCCTCAAGGCGTTTGGCCAGCAGGGGATCTGCATTGATGTAGGGAAGAACTGCAAACCCTTCTTTGACCAGTTGCTCAGCTGCAACTAAGGTGCCAAAGGGGTCGGGCAACAGATACTTAGGATCCGGAATCACCTCAAGTTTGACAAAGTTGTTATCTTCTTGACCCAAGAGCTTGGCCATTTCTCGGCCTAAACGGGCAACGCGAATCGCCTCCTCAGCGGTTTGGCAGCCAGCGGTGTTGGGCAGTAGCCAGATTTTACTCCAGTCAAGGGCATCCACAAGCCCTTCATGACCCGGGGCATTGGTTTGAACGCGACGTACGGCTACCGTAACAATTTCGCAACCGCTTGCGGCAACACTGGCCTGCAGATCTGCAATGGAACGATACTTACCCGTACCAGTCATCAGACGTGAACGAAATTGCCGCCCAGCGATCATTAGCGGGGCATCTTCAATCAACTGCTCAGGAGGAGGCGCAGTCACCATGATGTCCTTGTGAAGTGAAAAGCACTAGGGTTTGCTTTTCTACAATATCAGGGTTACGCTCTTTGCTGCTGCGACCTTGGAAAACTTATGGCATCATAGAGGCACCATAATCACAGGAGTGCAACATTGGTGCATGGCACACATTGGCAACAATGCCGCCATTCAGGCTGCCGATCGCCTGCTACGCCAGTATGGGTTTGATTTGGATGGCTCCTCAGTTGAGGTCATCTTAGATCGCTGGTTGCGTCATTTTCCTCCCCGCTGGATTCGCCTCGCACTCATTGAAGCCCTTTATCTGGGGCGTTATAAAGCCATCTCTGTAGAGCAAATTTTAGAGCTGTGGCAACGGCGTGAGCAACCAATTTATCACTTCAACAGTGAGTTTGAAGCCATTATCTGCCAGTCATTGCCCGTTAGTGTGCCGGAACCTCCTCCTTCTCGCCTTTTAGAGACACCCAGCAATACCAGAATCAGTGAATTCCACCCCGATTCAGTTTCTGACCCATTTGTTACCAAGTTAACCAGTATTGTGCAGCAGTGGCAGTCCCAAGACTTCCTCGTGGAGCAAGGCGATCGCTCCTCCTAGGCCGTTGCAGGTTATACTCTTTTGGGTAAGATTTGGCACCTCCACCTATGGCTGTTTTTGAAGGCACCTATCAAGTTCTGGGAACGCCTCGCTTTGGCATTGTGATTTCCCGTTTCAATGATCTGATTACAACCAAGCTGCTAGAGGGTTGCCAAGATTGTCTGCGTCGTCATGGCATTGATCCCAATCCCCACGGTTCTCAAGTGGACTATGCTTGGGTACCTGGTAGTTTTGAAATCCCCCTTGTGGCAGCTCAACTGGCGGCCAGTCGTCGCTATGCTGCCATTATTTGTCTGGGGGCAATCATCCGTGGCCAAACCCCCCACTTTGATTATGTGGCTGCTGAAGTCACCAAAGGTATTGCCACTGCCTCTATGCAAACCGGTGTGCCCATTATCTACGGCATTCTCACGACTGATACGATGCAACAGGCCCTTGAGCGCGCTGGCATCAAAAGCAATAAAGGTTGGGAATATGCCCTCAATGCCCTGGAAATGGCAACCCTGATGCAAACTCTCCCCAGTGCCATCAATCCACCAACAACCAAACTCAGCCCCAGTACCCGTGTTCTCACGGATGGGTAATCCCAAACGGTCAAGCAGAAATTGCCCCCCAGAGCTACCAAGGACTGCCAATCATCGTAAATGCTGCCCAAAAGTATGGATGGGAAAGTAGACGCCCACCCCCAGGTTGAACTTCTTGGGGCAAAGGAATCGAAAGCCCTCCCCGCAGTCCAGCACTGCGCAGATGATTCTCCTCAATCACAACCTGCCCGCGGATCATGGCAAGCTGCGCCTGTCGCAAAGCCTCTGCCTTAATCGGAGCAGTTCTCAACTGGTCATAAAATGCCGTCATCAAGGCTAGTGTTCCTTCATCACTGACATACCAAAGGCTGGCAACCGAACTCTTCACACCTGCTTGGAGTGACAGTCCAGCAAACCCAAGTTCTGCATTGGCATCTCCTACTGCTGTGCGACAGGCACTCAGCGTCATTAGCTCTGTGGGTGGCTTGAATAAACGCAACTGCCCTAATTCAGCCATTGAAAGCCGCCTATCCCAAAACTGAATATAGGAATTTTGTGGCTTACCTACATTAAATTCAGCATGGGTCGCCAGATGCAGGATAGGATAGAGACTGCGCCGCCGCTGGGTTTCCAAGTTTGAGACCGTAAAAGCTTCATTGAGCAATACTTGCCCTTGACCTACCAGTTGAGTAATTGTTTGTAGCTCGATGGGAACTGCTGGCAAAGGACTTTGATCTGTGAACTTGGAGGCGCCTATTGCCAATACCGAGGCATTTTGCAACGGTTGGTAGCGGGTATCCACCAAGTTAATACTCGGAATGAGACCCAGGTTATAGCGTTCCACTAGAAACTGACCATTACGACCTATTGGACTATCACTAACTGTCGAGGAAATAAGATTTGACCCCGTGTGCAAAGCAGCGATCGGCACACTCCGTAACCCTTGATCAAGGGCAAAAACCAGTGTATTAATGCCTCGTGCTTGCAATTCAGTATCAACGCTACCCATGATCAATTGGTAGAGCTGCTGCGCGAAGGGCAGATAGGATTGGCTATTGGTTTTTGTTGGATCTCGCACTTCGCGGTTAAAAGCAGCAATGACGCGGCGCACGACTTCTTGGGGTACTCGAACGGATTGATAAATCGGTTCCCCTTGAGGCGTGATAATGAATATATCTAACTGGTTGGGTCGCCAAAAGACATGGGTCAGCGCAGGTTTTTGACCTGTTTCTTGAGCTATACGCCCCAATGATTCCTTGATTTGATCAATGTCAAGGAACTGTAGTCCCTCTTGGCCGGGAGTACTCAAAAATTCACTAAAGTACTCACCAAACTCAAAGGAATAAAGCTGCTGCAGCAGTTTGATAGCACTGTTGTAATCTCCCTGATCAAAAGCGGTACTGATTTGCTGACGGATGATTTCAATGCCGGGAAAGTAAAAGACTTGAGCGGTATTCTGGGGCAGTTGAGTGCTTTGTATCTCCTGGCCAAGATCTTGTTGAATTTGGGATTCTGGAGGTACTGGTGGGGGTGCTTGAGACACCCGATAGAGAAAACCAGGACCAGAAAATAGAGCAGGCTCAGGATAGGTGGTGTTGAATTGCTCTGAACCCGCGAGGCCGCCATTAATATTGAGATTTGGGTCAGTTGAATAAACGAGCCAGCGACCATTGGGGGTACTGAAGACATTTGGCCCATAGTTGTTAATAAAGTTATTTTCTGCAACAAGGACAATCGCATCCCCAGTCCCAACACCAGAAATTGGGGCATTAAGAACGATATCGCCTGTTAATGTTCGCAGGAAAATGCTGCGCCCTGTAATGCCTGTTGGATTAACACTGCCGACGGTAAGGGTACTGTTATTGACAAATTGCAAATCCCTCGAACTATTCAACTGAGCAGCCAGTGTCCCCACCTGGTTATTCGGGTTAGTCAAAATTGCACTGCCATCTTGTAAAGTTAAACCCAAGCTGCCTGCTCGGATGGGCGCACTTTGCGTTAGGTTCCCACTGTTTAAACTGAGGATTAGGGTATTGCCGTTGGTATTAATGCCAGTGGTCAGACCATTGACACCGTTGTTGAAACTGACGATACCTAGAGCGCCTTGATTACTCAAGTTCACATTTCCAGTGACATTTCCTGAGAGTGCCTGAAACTCATTGTTGGCATTGCTGAGGTTGAAAGTCCCCTGTCCGAGGAGTTGGAGCGTTCCCCCAGAAATGGTATGGCTGCCCTGAGTAACGCCACCACCGCTATTGAGTGTCAGATTACGACCATAGAGATTCGTTGTGCCAGAGCCATTGAACTGAATACCTAGGGAACTGGCGGCGGGGGTTTGTAGGGTGAGATTGTAGTTGAGGCTGAAGGGGCGAACATCAATGGGACCAGTGCCACTAGGATGACCGATGGTAATTAATGAAAAGCCACCCCTGATTTGGTTGAGGAGAGACTGATTAACGATTAGGTTACCCGTTGCACCATCGCCAAGGCCAACAGGGGTAGCCGCATCAATCGGTTGAAAGACAAGGTGGCCTGCCCCGTCACTATGGATATCTAGTGAGGTGGGATCACCGGAGATCTCAATCCCCCCTTGGGCTGCTAATGTGAGCACGCCATCTTGAACAGCAACAGTCAGGGAATCAGAGAGTACCAGACCGGGATTACCATCAGTGCCGCGACCTTCGATAAGAATATTCCCATGGCCAGTCGTTCTGACTGCAGCGGGGTCAGTTGGGCCAGCGTCGAAACGAATCCCAGGGCCTGATTGCCCCCCTGTGCCCCTGAGGGTGAGGTTGCCACCTTGACTAATGATCCTGGTGGAGTTGATCTTGATGCCCGTGTTGTTGACCGCAGGACCGGTACCGCCAGTACCTGTAAGGGTAATATTCCCTGTCGTGGTTTGAATTTGTGACCCTTTAAGACCGATGCCAACTTTGGAAAATACTTTAGGGCCGCTGCCGCCCGCGCCGGTCAAGGTAAGATTGCCAGCCTCGGCCCCGATTGAGGAGTTCTGAATTGAGATACCATCCAAAGCGCTATAACTACTACCACTAGAACCACCTGTCCCTAGAATGGTGATCTCCCCAGACCCGGAGGTGAGGATTGAACTGTTACTGATCTCTACCCCGCTAGTTGTTGTTGCACCACTGCCATGAATCCTAATATGGCCACCACCTGCATTGAGAGTAGAGGATTGGATACCAACCCCAGCAGTGGTGACACCGATCGCTGGACTGGTGAAAGGATTAGAACCGCCCCCAAAACAATATTGCCACCGTTAGAAATCAGTGAGACTGAGCTTAATTGAATGGTACCGGCACCGTTGTTATCAGCATCGGCATGGAGAATGATATTTAGTCGGCCTACGTCTGAGCGAATGTTATAAGAATAAACAAAAATGTTATTTGCGGCTTGGAAAGTTAGGGAGGCGTCTCCCCCTGCTGTCTTGGTAATAGGAGCAGCAATAGTAATATTACCCGCTTGGCTTCCAGTATCGCCAGTTGTGATGATGACACTAGTCCCGGAATTCAGAGCAGCTTCAATGGCGGTATTCGCAACAGAGGCATTATCATCTGTGGGGGTAAAAATATCAGGATTGGTACCAGAAAATGTACCCTTACTGGTGCCGCCGCTAATGGTGACATTGCGTGGGTCAAGGAGCCATGTACCGGACTGACCATTAGCTGCAGTGGCATCTACTGTTCCCCAAACGCTCAGTAATTCTCGACCGGAGGTTTCAACAAAGCCCCCATTACCGCCAAGTTGGCCACCGCGTGCAGTGATAGTGCCGCCAAATTGAGTGCTGTTGTCTGCCCATGCAATGACGGTGCCACCATTGCCTTGATTGAGAGCATCTGCTGCCATCAGACTGCCGCTGTTGATAAAGAGATTCTGGGCATTGAAACTGCTATGCAATCGGTTGGTGCCAGTGGTACCTCCTAGGTAATCGCCCCCCAACAGAATCGTGCCACCCCCGAGCTGACCAGAAGCGGTTAAGTTGGTATTGATGAGGGCGATATTTTGACCGGTGATCGTGATTTTGCCACCAGTACCTATGGGATTGGCGACGGAAAGGCTGCCACTGATGACGGCGGTGTTGGTTGTGGTGGGGATTTTACTGGGGTCATGGACAAGGTGAATGGTGCCATCGGGGTTTCGAATGACGCTGTTGACAGGTTGTGAACCCTGGCCAGTGAGTAAGCTGGGTAAGTCCACAGCAGCGATCGCTCCTCCAGAGGGTAGTCGCTCCTGAGGAATCTCAAGGCTGAGCAGCATTCCCTCTTGGGAGACACGCACCATTCCTGTTTCAGGTACAGCTACAATGTGGATATTTCCTGCGGGGGCTGCGAGTATACCTGTGTTGATCACTTGGTATGCCATCAGGCTGAGGGTTTGACCCCTAGCAACCCTAAGCTCACCTTCATTGATGATGAGGCCTTTGCTCAGAAATTCAAAACCGCTGGGCTGACTATTGAGGGATAGATAGAGATTCTGGCCATTGACATCAAAGACCCCTCCCTCAAACAGCACCCGTTGAGCAGTGGAGGCATGGAAAGCAGCGGGAAGATTCAAGCGGGCATTGGGGCCAAAAACAATCCCCGCAGGGTTGAGCAGATACAGGTTGCTGTTGCCACCCGTGATTTGAATCAAGCCATTGATATAACTGGCGTTGCCACCATTGACGCCCGCAAGAATGTTGCGAATTTGCGGATTAGAGAGAAAGTTGGCGATTTGGCCATTGCCAACATTGAAGTCACGGAAGAGGTGAAAGAGATTTTGACCATTCCCCGATAGGCTGCCACCGCTAATATCAATCTGTTGACCATTGTGGATGACGGTGGTGTTAGTGCCATTGATAGCTGGGGTGATCTGGCTGTAAACAGCGTCACTGCACAGTCCCAGTCCCCCAAAGGCTAAGGCAATGGTAAATAGATACCGCTGTAGAGTTTTCACGATTCCAGTCTCCAGATAATTCATCGAGTCGTGCCTCTGGAGACTCTTGTGGAGGAGTGCAGAGGCTGTGGTGGAAATTGGCAATAACCATTATAGGTAGAACAATAAAATTCCCAAAATGCTATGCTTTGTTACTTCTCAATCCGTAACGATCATAGAATGAGCTTATATTCCTAGGAGTAATGGTCTTGGCACAGGGATTACGGGTTGGCATTTTAGGAGCCACAGGTGCGGTTGGCACGGAAATTTTGGCAATTTTGGCGGAACGGTCGTTCCCAGTAGCAGAGTTGCGTCTGTTGGCTTCGCCTCGTTCAGCAGGTCAAACCCTCTCGTTTCGTGAGACCGTGCTGTCTGTAGAGGCGGTGAGTGAACAGACCCTCAAAGGGTTGGATCTCATTCTGGCTTCGGCGGGGGCAAGTGTGTCGCGGCAGTGGCTGCCGATCGCGGTCAAAGGGGGGGCGATCGCCATTGATAATTCCAGTGCCTATCGCATGGAACCCAATGTTCCCTTAGTGGTGCCCGAAGTCAACCCTGAAGATCTAAAAACACACCAAGGCATCATTGCCAATCCTAACTGCACAACAATTTTGATGACGGTTGCGCTATGGCCATTGCATCAGGTGCGACCGATGCGGCGGATTGTGGCGGCCACCTATCAGTCGGCCAGTGGGGCGGGGGCAAAGGCCATGCAAGAACTCAAGGATCAAGCCCTCGATATTCTAAAGGGACAGCCACCGCGCACAGCGGTCTTTCCCTATCCCTTGGCCTTTAACCTCTTTCCCCACAATTCTCCCCTCAATGAGCAGGGCTACTGCCAAGAGGAAATGAAGATGGTCAATGAAACCCGCAAAATTTTCCATGCCCCCCAGTTGCGGCTAACGGCCACCTGTGTTCGGGTGCCCGTGTTGCGTGCCCATTCGGAAGCCCTCAATGTGGAATTTTTTGAGCCTTTTCCACTGCAGGAGGCCCGCGATCGCCTGCAAACAGCGCCGGGGGTACAGTTTGTTGAGGATTGGCAGCGCAATTATTTCCCCATGCCCCTCGAGGCAACAGGTAAGGACCCAGTACTTGTGGGCCGGCTGCGCCAAGATATTTCAGAACCCAATGCCCTTGAACTATGGCTGTGTGGGGATCAAATTCGCAAGGGAGCGGCATTGAATGCGGTGCAAATTGCTGAATCCCTGATTGCCCAAGGATTGCTTTAACTCTCTTCACCAGTCATTGATCCGCAGGTTCACGGGGCGATCGCCCAACCTCAGGGGATGGCTCCCCCAGCCTTTCTAGGTAGGCTTCAAAGTGCTCCTGAAAATACAGCCACGAGGTCATATCTGCGCCCTCGCGGTATTCCCTGGGGGCTTCACGGTATTGGGGCAGTCGCTCTAATTGCTCTTGTAGGAGAGGGGGCAAGTCTTCCACGGCCAGGGCTTTGCAGCCGGTCGCGCTATAGATGAGATAACCGGGGCGATCGCCCATCTTCATCCAAGGCAACCAAGGACCAATCCGACTCCAAGACAAATGGACATCGGCAATGGTCGGTGTCTCCTGTTGTAAATCGGCGGTGGCCACCGTTAGCTTAAAGAGTTCTGCTGCTTGGTAGATGGGCTGGGGGCTGTAGGCTTGAAACCGCTTATCCCTAGCCAAGGGATTGTCATAGTAGGGAAACAGATCAAACTGAAACGTCGTGGTTCTCTCACTGACTTGAGCCGGTACCTCACGGCGAAATAGCCCCTGCACAGGATCGTTGGCAACCGGAATCACGGGAACTCCCTCATCTGTCCAAGGATTGTGCCAGCGATCGCACAGGGATCCATTTTCTGGATCCAGATAAAACGTTAATTCACGGGAAAGAAAATACCACCCTCCCTCGGGATGGGGCAAACAGCGAGCGGCACTCATGCCAACAATGTTGAAGAGGTGGCGGCGACGCTCTTGGGGAACAAAGCTATACACAGCTCCCTGCCATGCGATAAACGTGGTCTTGCCCCTCAAATCTGCCCGCACCCGCACCCAATCGCGAGCACTCAACCATTTTTGAACCAATTCAGCAGCGGGCATGGCTACTCCACAGGAATATTGGCAGCCTGCAATTCCACATCCTGATTCGGATAGCTGGCAAGGCGCAGTGTTAAGGTTTTTGTATTGTTGAGGAGGCTTTTGGGAATAAGAATGGTGCCTTTGACCAGATCACTGCCGGCGGGCAATTCCGTTGGTAGGCCTTCGGTGAGGGCACTCAAAAGGTCACCCTTATCGTTTGTGATTTCAAGAAAGGTGTAAATAAACTGCACCCCTTGGCTACTATCGTTTTTCAAGCTAACCTGCAGCGCTAAATCTTGGCCAAGGGTGTCCACACGGCTAATTTCTAGGCGCACCCCCTTATCCTCAGCGACGATAGGCAGTGTCCGACTCACTGCGGGTTCCGCTGCTGGGGGTTCATTGGCAGGGGTGGGAGCAGGCACAATCTTGCGATCGCTGGAACCCTCGGTCATTTCGGCAATGCGGGCTTTGGTTTGGGCAATGATCTGCGCCTCGTCAAGAATGGGCGATCGCTCCCCTTCAGTTTGATCATTGGCATTCACAGCACTGCCGAGGATGGGATTCACCACCGGCTGGGACACACCGCGCAATGAGTCTCGCCCTAGGTGGTAGCCAATAAAAGCCGTAACTAGAGTAATGGCGGTTGTTGTACTGATTAACACAAGGGAGGTGAGAATTCCGGGGTGAAGGGCACGCAGCATTTTCCTACTCCACTGAGGATGGCTTCATTGAGGAAGAAACCGGCGGTAAGGGGGGCGGATGATTGGGGAGTGCAACGGTGGCCTCCACGTCTTCCTCAGTATTGAGGCGCGATCGCACACTCACAAGGAAGGTTTTGATCACCACCGCAATTGGAACTGCAATTAGAACCCCAACTAAACCCGAAGCCCTAGCGCCCGTCAGGATCGCCAAAAAACCCAAACCGGATTTAAGCCCGTAAAGCTACCAATGATCCGTGGCGCAACCACATTCTCCAAAAACTGCTGATAGAGAAAGGCAAACCCGACCACCTTCAGGGAGAGCCAAACATCCTGAAGGGCAACCAGCAAACTAATGGAAATGATCCCCACTGTGCCGCCAAAGGGCACCAAAGCCATCACGCCAATAATGACACCAAAGAGCAGTCCATAGGGCACCTTGAGGAAAATGAAAATCGTGGTCAAGCCAATTCCCATGCACAGCCCGAGTACCAGCTGACCAATAAAATAGCTCTCAAAACTGCGGCGTATCGTTTCTGAAACCGTGGGGCGGACCGTATTTGGCAGCCAACTGAGGAGACCATCCCACAATTCATCACCGTGCTGCAACAAATAAAACGTGAGTACAACCGTCAAAATCAGGTTAATCAGCACATCCACAGCACTGCTGAGGGTGCCCAAAATTAAATTCAGCGCCTCGCGAGCTAAGCTTTGCAATTGATCCTTAAGTTTTTCCAACAGTTGATTGGCAAGGGCATCCACATCCACCGTCACCGGCAGATTGAGGGAGTCCACCCACTGGCCAAATTCCAACAGTCGTCGTTGGCTGGAGTTAAACCATTCCGGTAGACGGGCAATGAGCTGTTGTGCCTGATTAAAGAGATTGGGCACCACAACCAAGGCAATGATGGCAATCAGTACCAAGGCGAGCAGAAAGACGAAAATTGCTGAGGGTCCTCGGGGGTTTCCCTGCTCCTCCATCCAGCGCACCGGGTAGTTCAGCAAAAAGGCAAATAGGGAGGCAAGGACAAGCACTGCCACCAGTGGTCCAAAGAACTTGAGAACGGTGGCAAATGCCCAGAAATTCAGCGTCAAAACTGGCCCTGCCAAGCCAATAATCAGAAACCGACTGGCAATGGAGAGACGATTCCACCAGTGACCCGAGGCCGCAGATTGGCTCATAGCTCTAAGCACAGTTGACGAAAGTGATCACCGCGTTCTTCAAAGTTCTGATATTGGTCAAAGCTGGCACAGCCAGGGGAAAAGAGCACGGTTTTGATCGGATACTGGGTCACCAGTTCAGCCGCCGCCGCCACTGCCCGATCCAGTGTCTCCATGATCTCATAATTTGTAAAGCCGATCGCCTCTAGGCGCTGCGCAACCTGCGGTGCCGCTTCACCAATTAAGAGCACCCAAGCAGCTTTCTCCTGAATTAGGTTGAGCCAAGGGCGATCGTCCCCCTTTTTGGCCTGTCCCCCAGCAATGAGAATGACTGGACCTGTCACAGAACGCAGCCCAATTTCTGCAGCGTCATAATTGGTGGCTTTGCTGTCGTTGATCCACTCCACCTGTCGCCATTGACGAATTCGCTCTAGGCGATGGGGTACACCGGTAAACCCCGCCACCCCTTTGGCAATCGTTTCGGCGGGAATACCGGCTAAATGTGCAGTTGCCACCGCTAGAAGAAAGTTTTGCTGATTGTGTTGACCTGGCATTTGCAGGATATGGGTAGGCAGGAGGGGCTGATCCTGAAACCACACTTGATCCTCAGCAATATAGATGCCCTGTTCAATCCCCTGGGGTAGGGCTGCCGCCCCTTGAGTACTGATCCACCATGCCTCGGGCCAGCGATTCACCATGTGCTGACGCAGATAGGGATCATCCCCATTGAGAATCACTTGTTTTGCGCCGTTCATTAGGTGGGCTTTGGTTGCCACGTAGGCGTCGAGGGTACCGTGGCGTTCCAAGTGATCTGGCGTGAGGGTTGTCCAAAGGGCAAATTGGGGTTGTAGGGGGGGGCTCGACTCTAATTGATAGCTACTAATCTCAGCAATCACCCAATCAAGGGCCCTTGCGGTCAAAGCCACTTCGCAAATGCTATTGCCAATGTTGCCACAGGCCGGTGCATTGTACCCCGCCGCTTGAAAAATGGCAGCCGTGAGTGCCGTGGTTGTTGTTTTACCATTGGTGCCCGTAATACACACCCAGGGCAAATGGGCAAGGGTCTGCCAGGCAATTGCCACTTCGCCGCAGACGGGGATGCCCGCTTGGCGAGCAGCGACCAGTGCAGGGGAGTGCCACGGTACCCCCGGACTAATGACAATTTCATCGGGAACGCGCAGGCCAACGCTGACAAGAGTTTGCAAATCAAAGTCATAGTTGAGTTGAACGGGGATGCCTTCAGCTTGCAGCAGTTGCTGTTGAGATTGCAGCGCCGGAGTTTGGCGGCGGTCACTGACCTCCACTTGCCAACCTTGACGTTTGAGTAAACGGGCGGCAGCAATGCCAGAGCGACCAAGACCAATCACATGAACAGTTGGCATAGTTAAGGGGGGTGAATCCAATCGAGCAGGTACAGACTCGGGGCAGCGGCCACCAAAGTGGTATCCTCAAGGCCAATGGGACCGAAAGGCGATCGCTGCCGCTGAAGGTTGCGCCTTAGACTCTATTATTGTCACACTGGGTAAAGAACAATGCCTAGCTTACGCAGAATTTGGCTCTGTGGTTTGCTATTGACAATCTGTGGCGGGTTCCTCTCCCTTGAAGGTATGCCCGCGATCGCCCGCCGCCGGGAAGTACCCAAAGTGGTGCGCGTCACCAATGTCCAATTGCAGAGTGAGAATATTGCGGGTGTCTGGTACCACCGCCTGACGGGACGCGTGCGCAATGAAACGGCCACACCAGCACGCAATGTTCAGATCTATTACGAAATCTATGATCCTACCGGCAAACGACTGCTGGAAGCGGGATCGACCCAGTTGCGCAATCAAGCGATTAATAGCCAAGGGGAGGCGGAGTTTCTGGCAACTCCCAATGCGGGCGGACGGGTGAAAATTACGCTTGTGGAATGGCTGAGTGGCGATCGCGAGTACCGCTCGTTTCAGCAAATGCAGGAATTTTCCCAATAGCCGGGGCCTACTGGGGTGTCTCACTGGATGTGGCGGATTGAGGGGTTGTTTCCTGCACACCAAAGGCCAGTACCCAGCCTTCAAGATCATTTTTAGTGCGAATCTTCAACCATTCCCCATCCTCACTGCGCTCTAGGATCGTCACCACCTCATCAAAGGCCACGCCCCCCAGGGCATTTGCCTCCCGACTGGGGCGATCGCGCACCCGCAAACCCTCTCCATAGATCACTCGCCCTTTAGGATTTGGCTGCGGTGACTGGATCGGGGTTGGTTCAGGCGTGGGCGAGGGTGAATTCGGTGAGGACTCTGGTGACGTCGGTGGTGGCGAATTGTGTGCCTCGACTTTGGGAGGCGGGGGTGGCCAGAGCAAGTTAAAGATGAGGGGCGTAATGAGGGCAGCAACCACAAGGGTAATCAGGCCTAAGCCCAAAAAGGTTCCCAAGAGCCATTGCAGCAGACGCACAACTGGTTTCATGATCTAACGTCCTGGGGGGGAGACAGGATGCGTGAGGCAAACCGCGCCCGACCGGAGGCCGCCCATTCTTGTAATTGGTGGACTTGTTCGCGAGCTGTCCGCGCCAAGGGGATAATTTCGCTGGCCGCATGCAGGAGATCTTCGGTGGTAAAGTCGCGGTCTTGGCTAAAGGCAAGGTGCATTGCTTCAATGATACACTGCTCGATTTCAGCCCCGGAAAAGTCAATGGTTTCGTAGGCCAGCCGCTCTAGATCGTAGTTTTGCAGGCGATCGCGCCGCACGCGACTGAGGTGCACTTCAAAAATGGCGCGCCGCTCATCCACATTGGGTAGCCCCACAAAAAAGATTTCATCAAAGCGCCCCTTGCGCAGCAGTTCAGGGGGCAAGACCTGCACATTGTTGGCAGTGGCCACAACAAAAACGGCAGAGGTTTTCTCCGCCAACCAAGTGATAATCGTGCCAAAGACACGGCTACTGGTTCCGCCATCGCCACGGCCATCAATGCCGGCAAAGGCCTTATCCATTTCATCAATCCAGAGAACACAGGGCGCCAAGGCTTCAGCAATTTGAATCATTTCGCGGGTGCGTGCTTCCGATTCCCCCACCAGGCCACCAAAGAGCCGCCCGACATCCAATCGCAAAAGGGGCAAGTGCCACTGGTGAGCGATTGCCTTTGCTGTCAGGGACTTACCTGTACCCTGAATCCCCACCAGCAGCACCCCACGGGGATAGGGTAGCCCATAGCGCCGTGCCCGCTCGGAAAAGGCGCCGCCGCGCCGCAGCAACCACTCCTTAAGGTTATCAAGACCGCCAATATCAGCAATCGTTTCTTGGGTGGGGTAAAACTCGAGAATTTGGGTTTGCCGCAGGATCTGCCGTTTCTCCTCCAAGATTAGATCCACATGGCTGCTGTCCAGCATACCGTGGAGGGCAATAATCCGACCCATCACCCGGCGAATTCGCTCTAGGGTCAAGCCCTGACAAGCGCGGATCAATTCATCGAGAAGAGGTTCTGGGGGAATGTTACCGAGGCTGTGGCAGAGCTTCACCAGTTCAAGGCGAATTTCCTCCCGTTGGGGCAAGGGAAACTCGACAACGGTAATCACATCCCGCAGTTCCGGGGGCAACTGCACCGTCGGAGCAAGCAAGATTAAGTTTTTGGGCTGGGACTTGAGTTGCCGTGCCAGGTTCCGCAGTTTGCGAGAGACCGCTACATCCTCAATAAAGCGATGAAAATCCCGCAGCAGAATTATGGCCGCTGCCGCTGGCGGTAGTTTTTCGACAAATTCAAGGGCAGTGAGGGGATTGCGCTTGGCCACTCCCAGATCATTGGGATTACCCTGATATCCCTCGACAAAATCCCAAATGTAGATGGGGCGCTGATTCAGGCGATCGCTAATCCTATGCAGTGTCGCCTCAAGGCGTTCTTCCTCCGTTGTGGCCACATACAACAGGGGATAGCGTGCCCGCAGCAAGAGTTCAAGGTCAGACTGAGCACTCACGGCGATGGTTCTGCACCCTCCAGAGCCGACTGTAGTTGCGCTAGTGTTGCCCAGCGGTGATCCACGGGGGGTTCTGCGGGGGTGGGGGGTGAATACCGCCACAGTGGGGATCACAGTACTTGGGATAGGGCAGGGCAAGGCACAGTTGCTGGTAGAGCCAATCTCCAAGATCAATGCGACCTGTGGCCGGCAAGGTCTCCACTAGATCATCGTCGGGCTGACTCGTTGGGCTTTCCGCCAGCCAAATCAGTTCGCTGGTCGCACACTCTAGACGGTGATTATAGTACTGCAAACAGCGATCGCAAGAGAGGGTGACAATGGTCTGCACACTGGCCCGCAGTTCTAAGTAGGTGTGGCGGTGACTGGCAGTAACCATCCCTTGCACAGGAGTCAGCGTTGCCAAGTCTGGAAAATGGGTATCCACCCGCCACTCGTAGGTCTGGGCGGGCAGCCGCAACAGTTCAGGAATGCTTAGCCAGTGGACAGGGGTCACGTTAGGATCCTTGACTTATATCATAGAGTTCTTTCAGGAAACGGAAGCACTGCTCGGCCGTCATTGAGCTTGGCTGAAACGTTGCTGCTGGAGAGTATTTTAACCGCAGGCGCCGAATGGTGTCGCTATCCATCTCACCCAACTGCACCAGACGCATTGACCAATTGATAAAGGTTCGCTCTTCGATCGCCTTAAATTCAATAATTTCAGCGCTGTGGTGGCGGGGATCCTTAAGAATACGGGCGTAGGTTTCACTGACTTTCTGGCGATCGCCCTCAAGGGTTTGCAGAAACATGCCATTGCCATAGCACAGCATTCCCGTAATGCCATCGCGCACATTGTTCACCTCTGACTTGGCCATAATATCCCGCAGGTCTGGGTAGGACAACCCATCTGTGGCACAACTGAGATAGATTAGGCGATGTAGTCTCATGGGTTTTCTGTTCTCGATCGCACACAGTTGAGTTTTACTATCCCATAAAAGGGTTCTTTTCTTTAGCTGAATTTTGTTATTAGTATTTCTAAAGGATTTTTATTATTAGTATCTCTAAAGGATTGATATAGAACTCCCCTGTGTGGAATAGGCTGTACAGCCGCAGGCCATAGTAGCCAAGGTAAATGCCCCCCAGCCACCACCAGTTTTGAATGCGTTCATTGATGTCGCGAAAGGGGGTGTGCTGCAATCGTCGCCCTGCTTTTAGTTCAAGGGCCATCAATACAGCAGCCACTGTAAATGCGAGAAAGAGTATAGGGCCAAAGAGATGCATTCTCAGGGCATCTGCAAGATTGCCGCGAGCGATCGCCATAAAAGAACGAGTCAGGCCACACCCCGGACAGGGAATGCCCGTTGTTGCCCAAAACGGACACAGTAAGAAAGGCGGCGTTCCCGTATGGTTAAACAGTGCCGCTCCCACTAAAGGTGCCGTCGTCAGTCCCAAAAAGCCCCAACGGCTCAAGCGTTCCTGTTTAGATAAAACAGCATCAGAGAAGCGCAGCATCGGGTTCCTCAGCATTCACCACTAGTCGCTGCTCCCATTCTGCCGCAAAGGCCGCAAATCGCTCCTCTAAAATTGCCTGCCGTGCTGCTTGGGTAAAGCGAATCAGTTCCGTCACGTTATGAATTGAGAGCAGGGTATAGGCGAGGAGTTCCTTGGCACGCACAAGATGACTGAGGTAGGCGCGGCTAAATGTCCTACAGGTATAGCAGGGACAGGTTGGATCGAGGGGGTCATAGTCGCGGCGGAAGCGGGCATTTTTCAGGTTCCAGCGCTGCCCTTGGACAATGGCACAGCCGTGGCGAGCCAGACGCGTAGGAATCACGCAGTCAAAGAGGTCAACACCGGCAGCGATCGCCCGCAGCATTTCTAAGTGCGTCCCCACCCCCATCAAATAACGCGGCTTATGGACGGGCAGGAGGGGAGCTGTCACCGCCACAACTTCGTGCACAGCACTGTTGGGTTCACCGACACTAACGCCACCAATGGCGTAGCCGGGTAGGTCATAGGGCACCATTACCTCAGCACATTCCCGACGCAGGTCGGCATACACCCCCCCTTGAACAATGGCAAAGAGGGCCTGATCGGATCGTTGTTTGGCGGCAATACAGCGCTCTAACCAATGCAGGGTGCGTTGGGTAGCTTGGATCACTGCCTCACGGCTAGCAGGGTAGGGGGGACACTCATCGAAGGCCATGATCACATCTGCCCCCAAGGCTTCTTGAATGGCGATCGCCCGCTCGGGTGATAACTCAATGATCTGACCATCGTGGGGCGAGCGAAACACCACCCCCTGATCGGAAATTTGCCGCATTTCACTGAGGCTAAAGACCTGAAACCCCCCCGAATCCGTGAGAATTGGCCCTGACCAGCCCATAAAACAGTGGAGCCCCCCCGCTGCAGCCACAATGTCTTCTCCCGGTTGCAGGTGCAGATGGTAGGTGTTGGCCAAGATCATTTGGGCGCCTGCTGCCTTCAGGTGTTCTGGGGTCAGGGTTTTGACATTGGCTAGGGTGCCCACTGGCATAAAACGCGGCGTTGCCACTGTGCCATGGGGGGTGTGAAACAGGCCGGCCCGGGCTTGGGTATGGGCACATTCCTGCTGGCAGACAAATTCAAACACGCTGTGGATCGACAAGAAGGCGTAAAAAATGTTACCAAATCCCTAGACAAACCCACAACCGCTGATCTATGATTAAAACTTGTGACCAAAAACGGATACTGAGTGGGAGCGATCGCCTCAACCCCCTTAAGTCCTTGGTCCCACTGATCCAGGGGTGGCAGCGTGTTCGCAACTTGCAATCATAGCCTTGCCATCTTTACCTGCGCCTGTCCTTGATCAATGAGATGCGCCCTGGGCGTCATCGTCTTGACCGTCTAACTGCTGGGTCAATTCACTATTCCTAACTCTAGGAATCTGCCGAAGTGTAGCCTTGCGGCTTGCTTTTGCTGTTTTGTTGTGATTCGTATTTTTAAGGAACGCGATCGTGACAGTTGGTATTTTAGGGACAAAGTTGGGCATGACCCAAATCTTTGACGAGGCGGGCCGATCTGTCCCCATTACGGTGGTACAAGCGGGACCGTGTCCGATCACCCAAATTAAAACCCCTCAAACCGACGGCTACACAGCAATTCAAGTGGCCTATGGTGAGGTGCGAGAGAAAAACCTGAGTCGCCCTGAGCGCGGTCACCTCAACAAGTCACAAACACCGCCTATGCGTCATCTGCGGGAATTTCGCCTCGAGGATGTCTCTGCCTATCAATTGGGTCAGGCCATCACCGTTGATATTTTTAGTCCAGGGCAGCTTGTGGATGTCCGCGGCACGAGCATTGGCCGCGGCTTTGCTGGCTACCAAAAGCGCCACAACTTCAAGCGCGGTCCGATGGCGCACGGTTCAAAAAACCATCGTCTACCCGGTTCTACGGGGGCGGGGACAACACCGGGTCGTGTCTTCCCCGGCAAGCGGATGGCCGGTCGCATGGGCAACACGGCGGTTACCATTCGCAAGTTGCAGGTGGTCCGCGTTGATCCTGAGCGCAACTTAATCCTCATCAAAGGGGCATTGCCGGGTAAACCGGGGGCACTGGTGAGCATTACCCCCGCCAAGGTTGTCGGTCGCAAATAGGGGCTGGAGAGTAGTTATGGTTGCATGTGTAGTTAAAGACTGGCAGGGTGCCGACAGAGGTGAAGCCACCCTGGATCTGGCGACAGCAAAACCTGAAACTGCCAGTCATATTGTCCATCGTGCCCTTGTGCGGCAGTTAGCCAACGCCCGTCAAGGGACCGTTTCCACCAAAACTCGTGCCGAAGTGCGCGGCGGTGGGCGCAAACCTTGGCGGCAAAAGGGAACAGGACGTGCCCGCGCCGGCTCGATTCGTTCTCCCCTCTGGCGGGGGGCGGTGTGATCTTTGGTCCAAAGCCCCGCGACTATAGCCAAAAAATGAACCGTAAGGAGCGCCGGCTTGCCCTGCGCACAGCTCTGATGAGCCGCGTTGAAGACTTGATTGTGGTTCAAGACTTTGCCGATCACCTGCCACGTCCCAAAACCAAGGAATTGGTGACGGCTTTGCAACGCTGGGGCATTGAGCCAGAGCAAAAAGTACTGCTACTGGCCGCAGACATTACGGAAACGGTGGCACTCTCAGCGCGAAATGTGCCCACTCTGAAACTGCTGCGTGCTGATCAATTGAATGTTTTTGATTTGCTCTATGCCGATCGCATTGTTGCCACCACTGGCGCGATCGCCAAAATTCAGGAGGTGTACGGTGACTAAAGTCCAACCCCGCGCCCTTGCGGATCTCATCAAGCGCCCCATCATCACAGAGAAGGCCACAATTTTGCTGGAGAACAATCAATACACCTTCGACGTGGATCGGCGCGCCACCAAGCCGCAAATCAAGGCGGCTGTTGAGGAACTCTTTAACGTCAAAGTCACGGCAGTTAATACCTATCATCTGCCTCGCAAAGAGCGCCGCGTGGGTCGGTTTGTTGGCTATCGTCCTCGCTATAAGCGGGCGATCGTCACCCTTGCCCCCGACAGCAAGATCGTTCTGTTCCCCGAAGTTTAACGGAGTAGATCATGGGCATTCGCGTTTACCGACCCTACACCCCCGGCGTTCGCCAAAAAACTGTTTCTGACTTTGCTGAAATTACCACCGCCAGGCCCGAAAAGTCACTCACCCGTGGCTTCAAGCGCGACAAAGGCCGCAACAATCGCGGTGTGATTACCAGTCGGCGGCGAGGTGGCGGCCACAAGCGTCGCTACCGCATTGTTGATTTTCGCCGCAGCAGCAAGCTCAATATCCCTGCCAAAGTGGCAACCGTGGAGTACGACCCCAACCGCAATGCCCGCATTGCCCTGCTCCACTACCGCGATGGTGAAAAACGCTACATCATCCATCCGCGCGATTTGACCCCCGGCACTGAGATTATTGCCAGTCCCGATGCCCCCATCGAAGTGGGTAACGCCCTTCCCCTGGGCAAAATTCCCTTAGGTACCAGCGTTCACAATGTGGAAATTACCCCCGGTCGCGGTGCGCAAATGGTGCGAGCTGCTGGTGCCATGGCACAGGTGGTGGCCAAGGAAGGTGACATGGTCACCCTCAAGCTTCCTTCGGGGGAAGTGCGGCTCTTCCGTAAGGAGTGCTATGCCACCATTGGCCAAGTGGGGAATGTGGAAGCCAACAACATCAGTTTGGGCAAAGCCGGTCGCAATCGCTGGAAAGGTCGTCGTCCGAAGGTGCGTGGTTCGGTGATGAACCCCGTAGATCACCCCCACGGTGGTGGTGAAGGGCGGGCTCCCATTGGTCGTCCTGGACCTGTTACTCCTTGGGGTAAACCCACCCTTGGCTACAAAACTCGCAAGAAGAAGAAACTCAGTGATGCCCTGATTGTGCGTCGTCGCAAGAAGTCTTCCAAGCGGGGTCGCGGTGGTCGTCAGTCTTAGGTTTTTGCGGAGAAGTTAGGTTATGGGACGTTCATTAAAAAAGGCCCCTTTGTGGCGGATCATCTCTTACGCAAGATTGAAGCCCTCAATGAGCGCAATGCCAAGGAAGTGATCAAAACGTGGTCGCGTGCCTCAACAATTGTGCCAGAAATGATTGGCCACACGATCGCTGTCCACAACGGCAAACAGCATGTGCCCGTGTACATCACTGAGCAAATGGTGGGGCACAAACTGGGGGAATTTGCCCCCACCCGCAACTTCCGCAGTCATGTTAAGGGCGATAAAAAAGCCCGCCATTGATTCTCTTGTTCGCGTCTGGGATAGCCGTCTATGGTTTCTACCTCTTCTCCTACTGCCCGTGCCTGCGCCAAGTATGTCCGCATGTCACCCCACAAAGTGCGGCGGGTACTAGATCAACTGCGGGGTCGCACCTACCGCGATGCCCTCATTATGCTGCGCTTTATGCCCTATCGTGCCTGTGAGCCGATTACGAAGGTCCTGCGATCGGCGGCAGCCAATGCCACCCACAATTTAGGCTTAGATCCGGCCACCTTGGTGATTAGTCAGGCCTATGCCGATCAAGGGCCTTGCCTGAAGCGGTTCCGCCCCCGTGCCCAAGGTCGCGCTTACCAAATTCGCAAACCCACCTGCCACATCACGATTGCTGTGGCGCCCCAAAACACTGCTGACGAATCGTAGAAGGATACCACCGTGGGACAGAAGATTCACCCAATTGGCTTTCGCCTTGGCATTACCCAAGAACATCGCTCCCGCTGGTTCGCCGATAGCGATCGCTATCCCGAGCTTTTGCAGGAGGATCACCGCATCCGCACGTTTATTAACAAGCAACTGGCCAATGCTGGCATTGCTGAAGTGCGCATTGAGCGCAAAGCGGATCAAGTGGAGCTGCAAATTCGCACCGCCCGTCCCGGTGTCGTCGTTGGCAAAGGCGGCCAAGGGATTGAGGAACTGCGCAAGCAACTGCGGCAGATGCTTCCTAGTAACCGCACAATCAAAGTCAACGTGGTGGAAGTCAGCCGAGTGGATGCTGAGGCCAGCCTCTTGGCGGAATACATCACTCAGCAACTAGAGCGACGGGTAGCCTTCCGAAGGGCCGTGCGCCAAGCTATTCAGCGGGCGCAGCGAGCAGGTATTGAGGGGATCAAAGTCCAAGTGGCCGGTCGCCTGAATGGGGCAGAAATTGCCCGCACCGAGTGGACACGGGAAGGGCGAGTTCCCCTGCATACCCTAAGGGCAGACATTGACTATGCCTACCGCACAGCCCGCACGATCTACGGCATTTTGGGTGTGAAGGTGTGGATCTTTAAGGGCGAAGTTCTGCCGGGACAAACGGAAGCAGTTCCACGGGAAGCCACTCGCCGTAGCCCGCAGCGCCGTCTACCCCAATTTGAAAATCGCTCTAACTAACAGGGAAGCTAGCGATGCTAAGTCCAAAGCGTACAAAATTTCGCAAACAGCAGCGGGGTCGCATGACGGGAGTTGCCAGTCGCGGTAACTCCATCCATTTTGGTGACTATGCTCTTCAAGCCCTTGAACCTGCTTGGATCACCGCACGGCAAATTGAAGCCGGCCGTCGCGCCATGACCCGCTATATCCGCCGCGGTGGCAAAATCTGGATTCGCATTTTCCCCGACAAACCCGTGACGATGCGGCCTGCAGAAACACGGATGGGGTCAGGGAAAGGGTCACCGGAGTACTGGGTGGCAGTGGTCAAACCCGGTCGCATTATGTATGAAATTGCCGGTGTGACAGAGGAGGTTGCTCGCGAAGCCATGCGCCTTGCTGCCTACAAAATGCCGATCAAGACCCGTTTTCTGGTGCGCAATCAAGAAGAGCAACAACAGGAGGGTTAAGAATGGCACTGACGAAAATGAAAGACCTGCGGCAACTGAGTGATCAAGAGCTGAGCGATCGCATTGCCGCGATTAAGAAAGAACTCTTTGATCTGCGCTTCAAAAAAGCCACCCGTCAAGAGGTCAAGCCCCATCAATTTAAACATCTGCGCCACGAGTTGGCACAGCTTTTAACCCTTGAGAATGAACGTCGCCGCAGTGGAGGCCAAGGCTAATGGCAGTTAAGGAACGTGTTGGCGTTGTCGTCAGCGACAAAATGCAAAAAACCGTCGTCGTTGCTGTCGAAAACCGCGCCCCCCATCCCAAGTACGGCAAAATTGTCGTCAAAACCCGCCGCTATAAAGCCCATGATGAAAACAATGAAGCCAAAGTGGGCGATCGCGTGCGCATTCGGGAAACCCGTCCCCTGAGTCGCACCAAGCGTTGGGTCATTGCCGAGATTCTCAGTCCTCGCACTGCCTAAGGAGAGCCAGCCATGATTCAACAGGAAACCTATCTCAATGTTGCTGACAATAGCGGCGCCAAAAAGCTCCTCTGCATTCGTGTGCTCGGAGGCGGTAACCGTCGCTACGGTAGTGTGGGCGATGTGATCATTGCCACCGTCAAAGATGCGACTCCCAATATGGCAGTGAAAAAATCCGATGTGGTTCGGGCTGTCATTGTGCGCACGCGCAAAACCATCCGCCGCGAAAGTGGCATGAGCATCCGCTTTGATGACAACGCCGCTGTCTTGATCAACCAAGATGGCAACCCTCGCGGTACCCGTGTCTTTGGCCCTGTGGCTCGCGAACTGCGGGATAAAAACTTCACAAAAATTGTCTCATTGGCACCGGAGGTACTCTAATGGCGGCCAAGAAAGCAAACAAAAAGCCCGTGCGCTATCGCATGCACGTGAAAAAAGGGGATATGGTTCAAGTCATCGCCGGCAGGGACAAAGCCAAAGTCGGTGAAGTCCTCGCCGTTTTTCCCAAAACCAGTCAGGTAATTGTCAAAGGGGTTAACCTGAAAACCAAACACGTCAAGCCCCGCCAAGAGGGCGAATCGGGGCAAATTATCACCAAAGAAGCCCCGATTTACAGTTGCAAGGTGATGCTTTACTCCACCAAGCAAAACGTGGCCAGCCGCATCTGCTACACCTACACCGAAGATGGCCGTAAGGTACGGATGCTCAAGAAAACTGGCGAAATCATTGATTAGGTCTCACTTGTTTCCCCCTCTCTGACCCAGCCCAGAGAATGCCCCTAGGAGAAGCCCCATGTCTCAACGCCTCAAAGACCACTACAACAAAACCGTTGTGCCGCAGCTCATGCAACAATTCCAGTACAAAAACATTCACCAAGTGCCCAAGATTGTCAAAGTGACCGTCAACCGGGGTCTTGGTGAAGCGGCGCAAAATGCTAAGGCCCTCGAAGCCACCCTGGCAGAAATTGCTACAATTACAGGCCAAAAGCCCGTGGTGACCCGTGCCAAGAAGGCGATCGCTGGCTTCAAAATTCGCAAAGGCATGCCCGTGGGGGTTGCCGTGACGTTACGTTCCGATCGCATGTATGCCTTTTTGGATCGCTTAATTAACTTGGCACTGCCACGTATTCGTGACTTTCGTGGTGTCAACCCCAAAAGCTTTGATGGCCGGGGCAACTACACCCTAGGTTTGCGTGAGCAACTGATTTTCCCCGAAGTTAACTACGACGACATTGATCAAATTCGCGGCATGGATGTCTCAATCATCACCACTGCCAATACTGATGAAGAAGGACGTGCCCTGCTCAAAGCAATGGGCATGCCGTTCCGTGAGAACTAACGCCGGAGGCAGATTTTTAAGGAGCAACTATGGCAGTAAATGACACGATTGGCGATATGCTAACTCGCATCCGCAACGCAAACCTTGCGCGTCATCAAACCACCACCATTCCGGCCACGCGCATGACCCGCAGTATTGCGCAGGTCCTGAAAGCGGAAGGGTTTATTCGCGATTTTGAAGAGCAAGGGGACGGCGTCAAACGGCAGCTTGTGGTTTCCCTAAAATATCGCGGCAAGCAGCGCCAGCCGATTATTACTGCGCTCAAGCGGGTGAGTAAACCTGGTCTGCGCGTCTATGCCAATTCCCGTGAGTTGCCCCGGGTACTCGGTGGCATCGGCATTGCCATCATCTCCACCTCAAGCGGCATCATGACCGATCGCGAGGCACGGAAGCAGGGCATTGGCGGCGAAGTACTCTGTTACGTTTGGTAAGCTCGGAGGAAGTCCCACATGTCTCGTATTGGCAAGCGTCCCATCCCTCTGCCCAAGAATGTCACCCTCACCCTAGAGGGGCAGCAGGTCACGGTCAAAGGTCCTAAGGGTCAACTCACTCGCGTTTTTCCTCCGGAAGTGAATGTTGCCCAAGAGGGCGAAACGATTGTCGTCAGACGCCGCGATGATTCTCGACCGGCCAAAGAACGCCACGGCCTCTGCCGCACGCTACTGGCCAACATGGTAGAAGGTGTCTCCCAAGGGTTTACGAAAAAGCTCGAGATTCAAGGGGTTGGTTACCGTGCCCAGCTCCAAGGCAAAACCCTTGTCCTCAGTATGGGCTACAGCCACCCCGTTGAGATCGTGCCGCCTGAGGGCATTACCCTAGAAATCGAGGACAACCAAGGTAAAAAAGTCCAGCAAGGCACCATTGTCCTCGTCAGTGGTATTGATAAAGAACTGGTCGGCAACACCTCTGCCCGTATTCGCGCTGTGCGCCCCCCTGAACCCTACAAGGGCAAGGGTATCCGCTATATGGGTGAATTTGTGCGTCGTAAAGTTGGTAAGACAGGGAAGAAATAGATGAAGCAAACTCGTATTGCGGCTCGCCAAAGTCGGCATCAGCGCATTCGCCGCAAAATCAAAGGTACCAGCGATCGCCCCCGCCTCGCTGTCTTTCGTTCCCATCAGCACATCTATGCCCAAGTGATTGATGACACCCGGCATCATACCCTCGTCGCTGCTTCCAGTCTGGAGCCAGAACTGCGGCAAAAGCTGGGGAATGGGAGGACCTGTGCCGCCTCCACCGAAGTGGGGCGACTGATTGCAGAGCGTGCCAAAGCCGCTGGCATTGAACGCGTTGTCTTTGATCGTGGTGGCAATATCTACCATGGTCGTGTCAAGGCCTTAGCGGAGGCCGCCCGTGAAGCTGGACTAGACTTTTAGAGGATGACCCGATGGCAAATCGTCGTAAAAACCCCCGCAAAGTTGAAAAAGAAACTGACTGGCAAGAGCGAGTCGTCCAGATCCGCCGCGTCTCCAAAGTGGTCAAAGGCGGTAAGAAACTCAGCTTCCGTGCCATTGTTGTCGTTGGCAACGAGCGTGGCCAAGTGGGTGTGGGTGTCGGCAAAGCCGCCGATGTCATTGGTGCGGTCCGCAAAGGCGTAGCTGATGGCAAGAAGCACCTTATTGATGTCCCGATCACCAAATCCAACTCTATTCCCCACCCCACCTTTGGCGAAGGCGGTGCTGCCCGCGTCATGATTCGTCCCGCCGCACCGGGAACTGGGGTAATTGCAGGTGGCTCTGTGCGCACCGTTCTGGAACTAGCAGGGGTACGCAATGTACTTGCCAAACAGCTGGGATCCAGCAACCCCCTCAACAATGCCCGTGCCGCCCTCGAAGCCCTTGCAGCCTTGCGCACTTTTCAAGAAGTTGCCGAGGAGCGGGAAATCCCCATTGAAAACCTTTATAGCAAATAGTTAGGAGTGATCCATGCGTTTTCAAGATCTGCACCCCCAAGCGGGATCGCGACGGCGCAAACGGCGGATTGGTCGGGGTATTGCCGCAGGTCAAGGGGCAAGTGGCGGCTTTGGTATGCGGGGGCAAAAATCTCGTTCCGGTCGCCCCACTCGTCCTGGCTTTGAAGGTGGTCAAAACCCCCTCTACCGTCGTCTCCCCAAACTCAAGCACTTCCCCCTCGTCAGCCGGAAGGTTTACACTACGATCAACGTAGGTCGTCTCAATACCCTACCGCCCAATAGTGTGGTGACAGTTGAATCCCTCCTTGAAGCTGGCATTCTCACCACTGCCAAATATCCCCTTAAAGTACTAGGGGGGGGTGAGCTAAATGTCAAGCTAGAGGTCCATGCGGCTGCCTTTAGTAGCAGTGCCCGCAGCAAGATTGAAGCCGCTGGTGGGGTATGTGTGGAGACCTCCGTTGCTGCCGACAGTGAATAGAGGAACCCCAATATGATTGTGAATCGCGGCAAGGCACCCACTGCCCAAGAAACGTTTATGCAGATGGCTCAAGCGGCTGGTCTGCGGGGGCGACTCCTGATCACCATTGGGCTGCTAATCTTAGTGCGGCTTGGCATCTATCTACCGATTCCGGGAATAGAGCGCGCTGTTTTTGCCCAGAGCGTTCAAGATAATGCCGTGATTCGCTTCCTCGATATCTTTTCAGGCGGTGGCCTTTCCGCCCTTGGGATTTTCGCCCTTGGCATCTTGCCTTATATTAACGCCTCGATCATCATGCAGTTGCTGACTGCTGCTCTCCCCTCCTTGGAGCGACTCCAAAAAGACGAAGGGGAAGCCGGCCGTCGCAAAATTTCCCAAATTACTCGCTACGTCGCTGTGGGCTGGGCGGTTCTACAAAGCTTTGGTATTGCCATTTTTGTCAGTTCAATTCCCGGTGCCGCTTTACACCCGGGGCCGTGGTTTGTAGCCGAGATTGTTCTTGGCCTGACCGCTGGCTCAATGGTCGTGATGTGGATTTCGGAATTGATTACTGAGCGAGGGGTGGGTAATGGTGCTTCCCTCTTGATCTTTTTGAGCATTGTTGCCTACTTACCTGCCTCGGTGGGCCAGACGATCGCCCTTGCGGAAAGTGGTGGCAACATCGGCGGCATCGTGATCCTTGTGGCTGTCTTTTTAGCCATGATTGTTGGCATTGTCTTCGTTCAAGAGGGGACCCGCCGCATCCCTATTGTTTCGGCCCGTCGCCAAGTGGGGCGTAAGCTCTACCGCGAGCAGACCAGTTACCTGCCCCTGCGCTTAAACCAAGGGGGGGTGATGCCGATCATTTTTGCCTCGGCGGTACTGATTCTACCTTCGACATTGGCGCAGTTTACCCGTAACGAACTCGTCGCCCGATTTGCGAGTTATGTTTCTCCGGCAGGGCCAACACCCTGGCTATACGTGATTTTTTATTTGCTGTTGATTCTCTTCTTTAGCTACTTTTACTCCTCCTTGGTGGTCAACCCCGTGGATATGTCCCAAAACTTGAAAAAAATGGGCGCCAGTATTCCGGGGATTCGACCGGGGAAAGCGACTTCTGATTACCTAGAGCGGGTTCTCAACCGCTTGACATTCCTAGGGGCGATCTTTTTGGGTCTGGTGGCAATTATTCCCACAGCAGTCGAGAGCGCAACCAAAGTAACAACATTCCAAGGGTTGGGGGCGACCTCCCTGTTGATCTTGGTGGGGGTGGCCATTGACACCTCAAAACAAATTCAAACCTATGTGATTTCACAGCGTTATGAGGGGATGGTGAAGCAGTAATGCGCTTAATTTTGTTTGGTGGCCCCGGTTCGGGCAAAGGGACACAGGCGGCAATTCTGACCACACTCTTGGGCATTCCCCATATTTCTACAGGGGATATTCTGCGGGCAGAGCGAGCTGCCGGCACCCCCCTCGGCCAACAGGCTCAACGCTACATGGATCGCGGTGAACTGGTACCAGATCAGGTGATTGTGGAGATGGTGGCCAATCGCTTGCAACAGCCAGATACGACGGCGGGTTGGCTTTTGGACGGCTTTCCCCGCAATGTGGCACAAGCAGCGGTCTTTGAGGAGATGCTCAAAAGCATTCACCAAGACTACGATTACTTGCTTTTTTTAGATGTGCCCGCTGCGATTCTCCAAGAACGCGCCCTAAATCGCGCTAAGCAAGCTGTCAACGGTCAGCAGCGCTCCGATGATACCCCGGAAACTATCCTTAAGCGGCTAGAGGTCTATGAGCGGGAAACCCTACCGATGATTCAACAGTACATGAGTCATCCTAGGTTTGTGCACATTGATGGAACGCGTACGATTGAAGAGGTAACTGCTGCCATTCAAGCACGTATTGGGGAGGTGAACCGTGTCTAAACAGGATGCCATTGAAATTGAAGGGACAGTGACTGAGTCATTGCCCAACGCCATGTTTCGGGTGGATCTGGACAATGGCTTCAATGTCCTTGCTCATATTTCTGGGAAGATTCGCCGCAACTACATCAAGATTTTGCCGGGCGATCGCGTCAAGGTGGAATTGACCCCCTATGACTTGACCAAAGGGCGGATTACCTATCGCCTGCGCAAAAAGTAGTTTGATCTTTACTGATCACTCTGCTAAGATATAAAATTTGCGACTACATGAGCAACTGATATGAAAGTAAGAGCATCGGTACGGCGTATTTGTGAAAAATGCCGCGTCATTCGGCGACGTGGCCGGGTGATGGTGATCTGCACCAATCCGAAACACAAGCAGCGCCAAGGGTAACCCACTGTTGTTGCACACATAGGAACTAGATTCATGGCTCGTATTGCTGGTGTTGATTTACCCCGCGACAAACGCATTGAAATTGCCCTTACCTACATCTATGGCATTGGCTTAACCCGCTCCAAAGAAATTTTGGCAAAAACGGGTGTCAATCCTGATACACGCACCCGCGATTTAACGGATGCGGATATTGCGGCACTGCGGGCTGCTATTGACGAGTACCAAGTGGAAGGGGATCTGCGCCGCCTGGAGGCCATGAATATTAAGCGGCTCATGGACATTGGCTGCTATCGGGGACGGCGCCATCGCCTTGGATTGCCGGTTCGTGGTCAGCGCACCCGTACCAATGCTCGCACCCGTCGTGGTGGTCGTCGCACTGTGGCTGGTAAGAAAAAACCCGCTGCTAAGAAATAAGTTTTTCCGCTCCTGCTACCTCATTCACGGTTTGGATAGATTATGGCACCCTCTGCAAAACGCTCTGGCCCTCGTAAGCAAAAGCGCAATGTCCCCAGTGGCGTTGCCCACATTCAGTCCACATTTAATAACACGATTGTCTCAATTACCGACCCCAATGGTGAGGTGATTGCTTGGGCCTCCGCTGGCTCCAGTGGTTTCAAAGGTGCCAAAAAAGGCACACCCTTTGCAGCCCAAACTGCTGCTGATAATGCGGCGCGCCGTGCCATTGATCAGGGGATGCGGCAAGTTGAGGTCATGGTGAGTGGTCCTGGCTCCGGTCGAGAAACAGCGATTCGGGCGTTGCAAGCCGCAGGTTTAGAAATTACCCTCATTCGGGATGTGACCCCCATTCCCCATAATGGTTGCCGTCCCCCCAAACGGCGGCGGGTTTAGGTTAGTTTGGGTCCCTTGGGAGCACAGCTATGGCATATCAAATTGAATGTTTGGAAACACGGGTTGAGGAGGATCAGGGGCAGTATGGCCAATTTGCACTGCATCCCCTTGCCCCTGGTCAAGGGATTACGGTGGGGAATGCCCTGCGGCGGGTTCTCCTTTCCAACTTACCCGGTAGTGCTGTGACAGCGGTGCGGATTGCTGGCGTCAATCATGAGTTTTCGACGATTCCCGGTGTGCGCGAAGATGTCATGGACATTTTGCTGCAAATGAAGCAGTTGGTGATTCGCAGCCACACCTCAGAACCCCAAATGGGTCGTCTTTTTGCTCAAGCCCCTGAGAATGAGCCATTGACGGTCACTGCTGGTATGGTGCAGCTTGGCTCTGAAGTGGAGGTGGTCAACCCCAACCACTATATTGCCACGCTGATGCCGGGGGCAACTTTGGAGATGGAATTCAAGATTGAAAAGGATCGCGGCTATCGCTCGGTGGAGCGGGTGCGGGACGATCGCCTTGCCTTGGACTATCTCCAATTGGATGCGGTCTTTATGCCCGTGCGGCGGGTGAACTACACTGTTGATTCTGTGCGCAGTGCCGGTGCAGAGGGCGATCGCCAGCTCCAGGACTACCTAAAGCTAGAAATCTGGACAAATGGCAGCTTGACTCCTCAGGATGCCCTCAATCAGGCGGCAACGATTCTTGTGGATCTCTTTAGCCCCTTGAAGGAAGTGCCCCTACACACCTCTGAGGCCACCACCACCGATGAGCATGACGAAACGGGGCAAATTCCCATTGAGCAACTTAATTTGTCGGTCCGTGCCTATAACTGTCTCAAGCGTGCCCAAGTGAATACGGTGGCTGATCTCCTTGAGTACTCCCAGGAAGAGCTACTGGAGATCAAAAACTTCGGTCAAAAGTCGGCTGAGGAAGTGATCGAAGCCCTGCAAAAACACTTGGGAATTACGCTACCGCCCCAAAAAGCTGCCCGTAACTAGAGAGATTGAATGAGGTTTACCTATGCGTCACCAACGTCGGGTTCCCCAACTAGGACTACCAGCGGATCAACGAAAAGCACTGCTGCGGGCATTGACCACTGAGCTGATTCGCCATGGTCGCATTACCACCACCAAAGCGCGGGCAAAGGCTGTACGCGCAGAGGCAGAGCGGATGATCACCTTGGCAAAGGATGGCTCCTTGGCGGCACGGCGGCGTGCCCTTGGCTATCTCTACGATAAGCAACTGGTGCATGCTCTCTTTGCCCAAGCCCCAGGGCGCTATGGCGATCGCAAGGGGGGCTATACCCGTATTATCCGCAGTGTGCGGCGGCGGGGGGATAATGCTGAATTGGCGGTCATTGAGCTGGTGTAGTAGGCAATGATGACGGCGATCGCCCCTCCTCAAAGCGGCCAACGCTTGGCACTGCTAATTCAGTACCAGGGCACCCACTTCCACGGCTGGCAACGGCAGGTGGGGCAACGCACGGTGCAGGAGGTGATTGAGCAGGCGATCGCCAGTGTTGTCAATCATCCCGTCTCTGTTGTTGCAGCAGGGCGCACAGACACAGGGGTTCATGCTGCGGGTCAAGTGGCCCATGTCACGGTCAACTCGCCTATTCCCGTTCATCGTTGGCCGGGGATTCTCAATGCTCGCTTGCCGGCTGATGTGGTGATTCGTGCCGCGGCGGCTGTGCCTCCTCACTGGCATGCCCGTTTCTCAGCCCTGTGGCGTCGCTATCGTTATACTCTCTATACCGATCCCTGCCCCAATATCTTTCTGCGGCCTTGGACATGGCACTACTACTATGCCCCCTTGGATGTGGCAAAAATGGCAGCAGTGCTTCAGCCATTGTTGGGGCGGCATCACCTAAGTGCATTTCACCGTTCTGGCTCCAATCGTGCCCATTCTTGGGTGGAGGTACAGGCGGTGAGTTGCCAGCGGCGCGGTGCCCTTGTGGAAATTGAGGTACAAGCTTCAGGGTTTCTCTACGGTATGATGCGCCTGTTGGTGGGCCTCTTGGTACAGGTGGGACAAGGCCAGCGATCGCCCGCCAGTTTTACGGAAATTTGGCAACAGGAGCAACGCCACCTTGTCAAGTATGCTGCACCCCCCAGCGGCCTTTGTCTATTGGGGGTGGGTTATCCTGAATCACCCTTCCCCCTTGCCCTGTGCACCGAGGCGATGCCCCAGTTCCAGTTAGCCTCTGTTTGCCCTGAATTGTCTATTGCATAGCACTATGGAGTTTGTGATGACCAGTACCGTAAAAACACCACTGCCCGCTGTGGATGACCTTGCTCCCCAGTGGTATGTCATTGATGCCGCTGATCAACGGTTGGGTCGGCTGGCCGCAGAAATTGCCCGCATTCTCAGGGGCAAAAACAAAGCCATTTACACCCCCCACATGGATACGGGTGACTTTGTGATTGTCATCAATGCCGAAAAAGTCACCGTCACCGGCAGAAAACGCTCCCAAAAACTCTACCGTCGTCACTCCGGGCGTCCCGGCGGCATGAAAATTGAAACCTTTGATCAATTGCAAGCCCGTATTCCGGAGCGGATTATTGAGCACGCTGTCAAGGGGATGCTGCCGAAAAATTCCCTTGGCCGCAAACTCTTTACCAAGCTGAAAGTTTATGCTGGGCCAGAGCATCCTCACCAAGCACAAAAACCCCAGCCTTTGACCATTAACACGATTCCGGGAGCCTAACAATGCAGATTGCTGATCAGTCTAAGCGGGTAGTTTACTTGGGAACAGGTCGCCGTAAATCGGCGGTAGCACGGGTGCGATTGATTCCTGGTAGCGGTCAGCTATTGATTAATGGCCGCAATGGGGCTGACTACCTGCAAAATAACCCCATCTATCTCAACTTGGTGAAAGCCCCCCTTGAAACCCTAGGACTTGAAAATAGCTACGATATCTATGTCAATGCTACGGGGGGTGGTTTGACAGGGCAAGCGGACGCTATTCGTCTCGGTATTGCCCGTGCCCTCTGCCAACTGGACATCGAAAACCGCAAACCCTTGAAAATCGAAGGCTATCTCACCCGCGATCCCCGTGCGAAGGAGCGGCGTAAATACGGTCTGCGCAAAGCCCGCAAAGCCCCCCAATACTCAAAACGCTAAAATTTTGTTGTTGACTTCTCCTTTGTGGTGAGACTCCTATGCCAAAACCGAACATTCATCCCCAGTGGTATCCCGAAGCCAAAGTCTATTGCGATGGTGAAGTGGTCATGACAGTTGGTTCCACGAAACCAGAACTGCACGTAGACATCTGGTCAGGCAACCACCCCTTCTTCACCGGTACTCAGAAAATTGTTGACGCCGAAGGGCGGGTGGAACGCTTCCGCCGTAAATACAGCGGTACCAAGCCTCAGCAAACGGCTAAAGGGAAAAAAGCCGCCACTAAATCTGCACCTAAGACTAACAAAAAGGGCTAATTGCTCTTTATGTCCCTCTTTTTTCAGCCCGCTGAGTGGCTGCCCCATCGCGCCTGTTGGTTAGCTTTTCCTAGTCACGAAGATCTTTGGGGGGAGTTATTACCGCAGGTGCGCTTCGAGTTTGCTGCCCTGTGTCGGGCAATCGCTGACCCTGATCCGGTTACGGGTCAATGTCGAGGCGAGCAACTGAAAATTCTGGTGCTGGATGAAACAGGCAAAGCCACTGCCCATTCCTACCTAAGCGATCTCAACCCGCAATTTTATCAACTGCCCTTTGGTGACATTTGGCTGCGGGATACAGCTCCTGTGGGCCTCATCAATGAGGCGGGCGAGCGACGGCTCCTCTGTTTGCCCTTTAATGGCTGGGGCAAAAAGTATGAACTGGCTGGCGATAGTGACTTGGCCATCCGCCTAGCCATCCAGATGGGGATACCCTATGGTACTGTGCCCCTATTTCTCGAGGGGGGAGCGATCGAAGTGGATGGCGAAGGAACCTGCCTCACCACTCGCCAGTGCCTCCTCAATCCCAACCGCAATCCCTATTTAAGCAGCGAAGAAGTGGAAGCCCGCCTCAAGCCCGCCCTTGGCGTGAGCAAAATCCTCTGGATTGAATCGGGATTGGTCAACGATCACACCGATGGTCATATTGATACCCTGGTGCGTTTTATCGCCCCCGCAACCGTGGTCTGTATGTTGCCTGACAGCCCTGACGATCCCAACCGCGATATCCTGCTGACGATTTATCAGCAGTTGCAAACCCTGACGGATGCCAAGGGGCGCTCCCTAGAGGTGATCCCAGTCCCTTCACCGGGGCGGGTGATGAGTCAAAAGGGGGAGATTTTGCCCGCTAGCTATGTCAATTTTTATATCGCCAATACTACTGTTGCTGTCCCCACCTATGGTGTCGAAGCCGATACCAAAGCAGTGGAGACGATCGCTAAGCTCTTTCCCAATCGCAGAACCATTGGCCTGCCCGCGCGGACCCTTTTAGAAGGGGGAGGCGCTTTCCATTGCATTACTCAGCAGGAATTATGAGAACACTGACCGTTGCTGCCATTCAAGCTGAACTGACCGATGACGTTGAGACTAATATTCTGCACCTCAGTGACTTAGTGCGGCAGGCGCATCAACAGGGAGCACAGCTCATTGTCCTGCCAGAGCTATTTGAGGGGCACTACTTCTGCAAGGAAGAGCGGGAGATTCACTTTCAGCGGGCACACCCCGTGGAAAACCACCCAACGCTCGCCCACTTTGAGGCCTTGGCGCGGGAACTGGAGGTGGTGATACCAGTCTCGTTTTTTGAAAAGGCGGGTACCGTCTATTACAACAGTGTGGCCATGATTGATGCGGGGGGCGTCAATCTGGGTGTCTATCGCAAAAGTCATATTCCCGATGGCCCCGGCTATGAGGAAAAGTTCTACTTTCGACCGGGAAATACAGGCTTTCGGGTCTGGCGCACCCGCTACGGCAGAATCGGTGTCGGCATCTGCTGGGATCAGTGGTTCCCCGAGGCAGCACGGGTGATGACCCTCATGGGGGCAGAGGTGCTAGTGTATCCCACCGCCATTGGCAGTGAACCCCATGATCCCACACTGGACACCAAAGACCCTTGGCAACGGGTGATGGTTGGCCATGCAGTGGCAAATGTAATTCCAGTGGTGGCAGCGAACCGTGTTGGTGATGAAGGGGGGCAAGTATTTTATGGCAGTTCCTTTATTGCCAATCCAAGGGGAGATCTGGTGGCTACAGCCGATCGCTCCCAAGAAGCCGTGCTTGTTCATCAATTTGATTTAGAGGAAATTGAGCGCCTGCGGGCGGCCTATGGCTTCTTTCGCGATCGCCGACCCGGACTCTACAAAGCCTTGTTGACTGCCGATGGGGTTATTTAATCTACGGCGCGATGATCATCGGCGTGGGTTATTCTTAAAGATCTTAAAGATTTGTGAAGGGGCCAGCTACATTTCAGTGTCCTGGTCGCGATCGCCAGCGGCCTAACTCCACCGATAGCTGCGTTTGCTAACGATGCCACAGGTCAAATTATCTTCCTCTGCAGGAATGTCCAAGATGCAATTACGGTTTGCCTCAGCATTGGCAATGCCGGTGTTTTATCCCTGATTGATAAATAAGCTCCCGCAGGGGGCGCCTTGACTACGATCTTTGCAATACAATCTTCACAGTGACGCCGCTTGCAGCTACCTCTGGGGAGAGGGAACCAGCGAGAGCAGCTTACCTACCCTCGTGCCTGTGAATCATGCCCCTAGCTGATATTTTTGGCCGCCTTCCCACCCGTCAGTTTGTGTCTGCGGGCATCCACAGCGATAGGATGAAGACTAAGCAACTGTAAAGCGATTGGTTTCCTCCCGAATTTGCTCGAAGGTAATCTCTTGAGCCGTACCCGCAAAGGGATGATCTGGGGCTAGAAAGAGGAGACAGTGACACTCCCGCCGTTCCCGCATGGGCACACAGGGACAGTTCCAGTAGGCGGCTGCCACCTCTGCTTCTTTGTCTTCATAGTGGCGACAGGGACACAAGGGGGAGCCGTAGTCGTCCTTATGTTTAGCTAATCCTTCGAGAACAACTGCTGTTGTCCCTAGATCTGAGCAAAAGTAGGTTCCAGTGCGCTTGGCATAGGTTTCCGCAAACTTGCGCATGGCTTCAAGGTTTTTGTCGGAGGCCTGTTGGGGTTTGTAGCTGCTACTCATGGCAAAATTTGCGACACGAAACTTCTTTCAGTGTAGCGGAAGGCGATCGCTCAATTGGCCTCCCGGGGATTAAAAGATCCAGGGTGCTGGAGTTGAACCAGCCTATGGCGAATTATGAGTTCGCTGCCTCATCCGCTCGGCCAACCCTGGGAAAATCCCTATCATTTCCAATATAGTCCCCCTTGGTGCCTTCTACTGCTCGGTTGCTTGAATAGCCATTGAGTGGGGGATTCCTTGCTAGAGTTTTTGGGAAGATTGGGAATGAAGCCAATTTACTTAGATGGACTGGCCACTACACCGGTGGACCCCCAAGTGTTAGCAGCAATGTTGCCCTATTTTAGCGATCGCCCTGGCAATCCCAGTAATCGTGGCCATGCCTACGGTTGGGAGGCCGCCGCCGCCATTGAGGTTGCCCGCGCAACCATTGCCGCAGCCATCCATGCCCGTCCAGAGGAGATTATTTTTACCAGTGGTGCGACCGAGGCCAACAATCTGGCCATTAAGGGGGTGGCGGAAGCCTACTACAGTCGCGGTCGCCATATCATTACCGTACAGACGGAACACAAGGCGGTGCTTGCTCCCTGCCGCTATTTGGAGTCCCTGGGCTTTCGGGTGACCTATCTGAGGGTGAATGAAAAAGGGTTGATTGATCTCGCTGAGTTAGAGCAAGCCTTTACGCCCGAGACCCTCCTGGTGTCCGTGATGGCTGCCAACAATGAAATTGGCGTGCTACAACCCTTGGCTGAGATTGGTCGCTGCTGTCGCGATCGCGGGGTACTCTTCCACACCGATGCCGCCCAGGCTCTAGGCAAAATTCCCTTGGATGTTCAGGCGCTTCAGGTGGATCTCATGTCCCTGACTGCCCACAAACTCTATGGACCCAAAGGTATTGGTGCCCTCTATGTGCGGCGCGATCGCCCCCGGGTGCAACTGGCGCCTCAACTCCACGGCGGTCCTCAAGAACAGGGCTGGCGATCGGGAACCCTAGCCACTCCCCTCATTGTCGGCTTTGGAGTAGCGGTGCAGCTGGCTCAGGAACGTCAAGCAACGGATATTCCCTATTTGTGGCATCTCAAGGAACGACTGTGGCAGGGGTTGGTTTCCTTGGGGGATATCTATCTCAATGGTGATTGGCAGCAAAGTTTGCCCAACTGTCTCAATATCAGTATTGCTGGGGTTGACGGCAATGCCCTTCTGCGCTCCATTTATCCCTATGTCGCCCTCTCGACGGGGGCAGCCTGTAGTAGTGAAAAACCTACCCCCTCTCATGTTCTCCTTGCCTTGGGGCGATCGCCCACCCTGGCCCGCGCTTCCTTGCGCTTTGGCCTATTGCGCACCACGACAGAGGCTGAGATTGATTTGGCTCTTCAGTGTATTCGTGACAGCATTCAGCAGTTGCGCCAAGTGTCCAAGGTCTAGCAAACAACTTTTGTTACATTTATTAACAAAATCCAATTGTTTATATAACTTTACAATATCCGCAAATGCCCATAATTCCATGGTTTTTGTGGGCTAAATCACAACAAATTCAGTAGAGTTACGGATGATCCCCAAGTTCTAAAGTCTATAGAATAATAACGTATGGTAATTCAAACTTTACAAATTAGTTATATACCCTTTTGATGTCTAAAAAAATCGCTGATAGGCGGAAATACAGAAGGGAAAGTGATTTGGGGGTAACGTAAATGACGAAATTACTGCCTATTACTGCCTACACTATTCGCCGTCTGTTGCGGCAGTATCAAGGCCAGCTCAAATCCGTGGTCGCAGAGGGTGCTTCCTTGACTGCCAATCCGGAAGTGGACTTGAATGCAGTGCTGGAAAGTCTCTATTTAGATGAGGAAGAAATCCGCACCCAAGTGGCCGAAATTGAAAGGCTGATGCTGACCTATCAGCTCCTCTTGAAAGTGGGCACGAAAGAACAAGCTGCAGCCATTGAGGAGCGAATTCTCTGGATTTTCGGTCTGAAACGGATCGGCAAGCCATCCAGTGAAACAACACCAGAAATACCCACTATGGCCCCACTATATAGCGTTTAAGGGGCAGCAAAAATCGCTTCTTCCACATCCGCGCGCGGGCAGGAGTACTTAAAAGAACGCTGACTCACACTGCCCGCAAGGCGATCGCGATAGACCACCTGTAACTCCTCAATATCCAAGCAAATCCGAACTGACCACTGGGGATACTCTAACTCCCAACAGTGGATATCTGTTTCGTCCCGCACACAGCCCTTTTGCTGTAGCCATGCTTCAATTTGGGGCAGGGCATGGTTGTAGAGAGGAGTTTGGGGGTTAGGCAGGTTATTCATCCGACTTCTGAGATGCGACTGACAATTTGCAAGATCCATTCTTGCCCCTGTTGGGACAAACCGACAATCACCGCCAGAACCAGACAGCTAACAAAGGTGAGCCCCAAGATAAACAGGGCAAAAAGCTCCCCCGGCGAGAGGGGGCGATCCTCTGGGGGAATGCTGGTAGAACGCCCAGAGCTTTGGGAGCGAGAGCCCCCCCCTCCCCCTGTCCTATGGGGTGGCTTCAACTGAGACTGGCCACGCAAGCGCAATTGCAAGTCATACCACTGCCGTTGCTCTGGGTTGGTCAGCACTGCGTAGGCTTCATTGAGGCGATGAAACTCCTCGCGGGCGATCGCCAGCGGCAATGTCGTCGTATCAGGGTGGTAGAGCTTACTCTTTTCCCGATAAGCACGGCGAATCTCTGCCAACGAGGCCGTGGGCGCCACCTCGAGAATGTCGTAGTGGGTTCGCGACGGGGATAGATGTGCCATGGCAAGGTTTACTTGACCAGATCGAAGATCTTGAACATGGGCAGGTACATCGCCACCAGAATTGACCCTACCATACCCCCTAACACCGCAATCATCAAGGGTTCCATCACACTGGTCAGAGCCTTCACTGCCTGCTCCACTTCATCTTCGTAGAAGTCGGCCACCTTCATAAGCATCTTATCCAATTCCCCTGTCTCCTCGCCCACGTTAATCATCTGGGTGGCTAGAACCGGAAAGACCCGTTCCTGTTGCAGTGCAAGGCTCAACATCCCCCCTGTCTGGACTTGCTTCGCAGCGCGATCAATGGCATTGGAGATGACTTGGTTACCCGCTGTGGCACTTACAATCTCAAGGGAGCGCAAAATCGGCACCCCAGAACGGGACAATGAGCCAAAGGTGCGGCAAAACCGTGCCACCGCCGTTTTTTGGATCAAATCTCCAAAGAGGGGCAACTTTAGCAGCAGACCGTCAATCGTTAGGCGGCCGTTAGGTGTTTTGTAATAGAAACGAATCCCTAAGACCAAACCAATGATAGCAACAATGAGCAACGCCATATACTGGGGCGTGCGCAGGAATTGACTAAGAGCCACCATCATGGCCGTAAAGGGAGGCAGCTCACCTCCCAACTGTTTGAAAATCCCCTCAAACACAGGAATCAGAAAAATCACCATCCCTAGGAAGATGCCCACAGCCAACAGACCCACCACCACAGGATAGGTCAAAGCCGACTTAATCTGGTTGTTAAGGCGAGCCTGATCCTCCAGCAACTTTGAGAGACGGTTGAGCACTTCGTCGAGAACCCCCCCTGTTTCCCCCGCTTGGATCATGGCCACAAATAGGTTATCAAAGGCCTCTGAATGGGGGCGCATGGCATCGGCTAGAGTACTCCCCTGTTGAATATCATTGTTAACTGCCATGAGGATTTTTTTCAGTTTGGGGTTGGTACATTGGTCAGCCAAAACAGCGATCCCGCGCACTAAGGCCACACCAGCATTCACCAGTGCCGCAAACTGACGAGCAAAGATTGCCCGATCCTTCACTGTAATTTTGGAGAGGAAGCTCAGGTCGAGATCCGACTTGAGAGTAAATTTCTGAGCCTCTTTGACCTCTAGAACCTGTACCCCTTGCAACTGCAAAGCCATGCGGGCTTCTCGAGGTGTTGATGCTTCCTCGCGTACCGTTCTGTATTTGCCTTGGGCATCTCGTATCCGCACCTCATAGGTTGCCATGACTCAATACCTCTTTGCTCTCAGATTCATCTGGTGTGCTCGCTGACGGTTCCCTAGCGCACTGCCGCCGCAGGTGCACCTGCCCCAATAAGACGTTGCAGCTCATCTGGACGTGAAGATTTAGCCATTGCTGCCTCATAGGTAATCACCCCCGCCCGATAGTAATCGGCCAAGACTTTTTCGAGGGTTTGCATCCCCAGCTTACCGCCCGTTTGAATTGCCGAATAAATCTGCGATGTCTTGCCTTCGCGAATCAGGTTGGAGATAGCAGGGGTCACTACCATGATCTCTTGGGCCATAACCCGCCCGAATTCACCGGGCTTGGGATTTTTCTTAGGAACCAGTGTTTGGCTGAAGACCGCCACCAACGAGTTGGACAACTGGACGCGAATTTGCTGTTGCTGCTCAGGGGGAAACACATCCACCATGCGGTCAACGGTTTGAGCTGCTGAACTGGTATGCAAAGTGCCCATGACCAAGTGACCCGTTTCCGCTGCTGAGATGGCAAGCTGAATCGTTTCCAGGTCACGCATCTCACCCACAAGGATAATGTCGGGGTCTTCCCGCAGCGCTGCCCGTAGGGCATTGGCAAAACTCTTGGTGTCTTCCCCCACCTGCCGCTGGTGGATCAGGCTCTTGATTGGTTCATAGACAAACTCAATGGGGTCTTCAATCGTCAGAATATGCTCAGCGCGGGTTTTGTTGATCAGGTCAATCATTGCCGCCAAGGTTGTGGTTTTGCCTGATCCCGTCGGCCCAGTCACCAGAATCAAGCCCCGGGGCCGCTCACTCATTTCGCGAACAATGTTGGGCAATCCCAACTGCTCAAACGTGGGAATTTTGGAACTTAAGGCCCGCAAGCAAGCAGCATAGGTACCCCGATCTTTATACACATTGACGCGGAACCGCGCCAAACCCCGCACACCATAGGAGCAGTCCAACTCCCAGTTTTGCTCTAGGTGCTTGCGTTGGGTATTGTTGAGCATGCTGAAGATCAGGCGCTGGCATTGCTCTGGGGTGAGGGGCTCGTAATCCATAGGGGTTAATTTACCGCTGATGCGCACGTAGGGGGGGATACCTGCTGAAATGTGCAAGTCTGAACCACCGTTGGCCACGACCTGCTCCATGAGATCCTCAATCATCAACTCCATAGGGTGCTCCTCGTTTGGTCGTTAAAAGGTTGTCTAGCTTTAGTTTCCTGCTACTTCACTGCTGGTTTAATCCACAAAGCGGGGAGTCATGCAATAGGGACAATCCAGCCACTCAGGCGCCAGTTCAGCGCCACAACCGCGACAGGTCAGCGAGCTCTTCCGCTTGGCTTTCAGCTCTGCCTCTAGCCCGGTGTCTGTAAAGGTAACCCGCTCCACCTCCTCAAGGGTCGTCAGTCCCTGTTTAACAAGCTCCAAGCTGTAGGCCAATAGGGTTTTCATCCCCTCTTCGACGGCAGCTTCTTTAATTTGCTCGGTGGGGGCACCTTGTGTAATCAGGCCTTGTAGCCGTTCGGTCACCCGCATGATTTCGTATACACCAACACGGCCTTTGTAGCCTACACCACCACATTTACTACAGATGGGCTGGCCACTGGCTTTGGCCGCTTGAATCTGCTCGGGTGTGAGTTTATTGGCTTTGTAGAGGGTGAGGTTGACATCCTTGGAGGCGGACAAGCCAAAGCGTGCCAGTTCCTCGCGGGTGGGCGTATAGGGAATGCGACACTCACTACATACCCGTCGCATGAGGCGCTGGGCAACAACACCGATTAAGGAAGCGGAGACCATGAAGGGTTCCACCCCCATTTCCGAGAGACGAGCAACCGCACTGGCTGCGTCGTTGGTGTGCAGGGTGGTTAACACCAAGTGACCGGTCAAGGCAGCCTCAATAGCGGTTTTTGCTGTTTCTTTATCGCGGGTTTCCCCCACCAGAATCACATCCGGGTCTTGGCGGAGAAAGGCGCGCAGAATTGAGGCAAAGTCCATCCCTTTTTCCCGAATAACCTGCACCTGCGTCAAGCCGGGTAGGGTGTATTCAATCGGGTCTTCCGCAGTACTGATATTGACGCCGGGGCTATTGCACTCGGCAAGGGCAGAGTAGAGGGTTGTCGTTTTCCCTGAACCCGTGGGACCGGTCACTAGGATCAAGCCAAAGGGGCGCTTCGTCATTTCCCGGACAATGGCCAGACTCTCTGGGTCGGTGATGAGTTTATCGAGGCCTAACTGGGTAGCGGAATTATCAAGGATCCGCAAACAGACTTTTTCGCCCCAGCGGCTGGGTAGGGTGTTCACCCGGAAGTCTACACGTCGCCCCTGGAACATTTTGCGAATGCGGCCATCTTGGGGGGCACGCCGCTCGGCAATGTCGAGGTCAGCCAGGATTTTGAAGCGAGAAACCACTGCTGGCACGATTTTCTTCGGCAGGGGGTCAAAGGCTTGGTGCAGCACCCCATCTTTGCGGAAACGAATCCGTAGGTATTCTTCCTGGGGTTCTACGTGGATGTCAGACACCCCTTCGGTGAGGGCTTTGGCTAGGATTTTGTTCACAAGGGCAATAATCGGCGCGTCCTCTGCCCCCCTTAGGGCTTCGGCTAGGTCAACCTCCTGCTCCCCTTCAATCTCTTCAAGGCCACCCATGGCTTCAATGTCTTCTTCGATGTTGATTTCACCGATCGCCGCGGGGGCATTTCTGCTGGCGGTGGTTTCTGCTACCTGTTTATTGAGAATCGGATCAATGAGGCGCTGGTAGTCCTCTAGGGTGATCACCATCCGCTTGAGCGTGAGGTTGTGACTCCGCAGCAGACGGGTGAGGTTGTCAATAGCTTGGAGGTTGTCGGGATCTACCATCGCCACCAATAGATAGGGGGGGTCGGCATCAAGGTGCTTGGCAATGGGGATGACTTGGTAGGTGCGGCAGGTATCAATCGGTACAATCGTGTTGATCAATTCCTCGATTTGCTCGGTGGGGAAACGATTCAGTTCGGGATCGAGGCAATCAACCCCATAGATCACTTTCAGCTCAAAAAGCTGTTGTTTGTGGTACTGGCGTAACACATCGGGGGGCATGGTGTTGCCTGTAATCTCCTGCAACACGGCTACTAGGGACTTGCCGGTTTTGCGGGCGGTGTTCATGGCTTCCCGCACTTGATCGATACTGGCGTAACCGGAGGCAACAATGGCACGTTCTGTGGGGCTAGCGGCTCTACCCCGCACGGTAAGGGCTTTGCGAGAGGAAGAGGGGGATGTGTTGACCATAGGGCGTCTTGGGGTCTGGATGACTTGCCTACTATAGTAGCAACAACCTTCCCAAAGATTTAATGGGTATTTTCACGATTTATTTTATTGATATTTTTATTGACAATTCTTGTTATGAACGTTTCCCAACCGCGATCGCCAGGTTTTGCATAGGCTGAAAATGATTGCCAGTCCTGCGGCACATTAGGAACTACTAGAACTACTAGTTATCTTTTTCCCTGTTAGCGCGTCCTCGCAATTCCCTCATGACCTGTGGAGGTTTGCCCTATGCGTGTCAAAGACGTGATTTTGCCCCTACTGGTGGTTGGTTTGGTCTTTGTTGGTTTTGGCGATCGCTTTTTGCCAGCACCTTTGAGCACAGCGAGTGCCAGTACCCGCGAGCAATTGAATGGCTTTCTCAAGGGAATCTTTACGGGGTTTTCCACCTATAACCGCTACCATAAGACGGAGGAGATGATTCGCCAAGCAGAACAAGCTGAGAGAAAAAAATAAATGCGTCGCTTTTTGCTCTTTTTACTCTGGATGATCAGCAGTGGGGCGATCGCCCTCTTTTCAGTACAGAACGCAAAAGCGGTGTCCCTAAAATTTTTATTTTGGCAATCCATTGAGATGCCCCTTGGCTTGCTGCTGATCTTTGTGGCAGCGATCGCCCTGTGGGTGCCCTATTTAGCCCGTCCGCTGCGGCGATGAAGGGGCAATCTCTGCTGTGCATTGTGCTGGTGATGGTCTTATTCTTGATTGGGCAACCCAAAATTGCGGCAATTTCGGCCGCAGCCCTAACCCTAGAAGTCAATCCAGCCGATCCCCAAGCCAGTGATGCTGGCACGGGAATGCCAACAACTCCTTTTCGCACCATTGGTGCTGCCTTGGCGTGGGCCCAGGCCCACGATCGCCCCACAGAGATTTACATTCATGGCGGGATTTATCGGGAGGCCCTAGGAACAATTCGTCATCGGCAGACGCCCCTTCGACTGCTGGCTAAGGCGGGCGATCGCGTGATTTTGCGCGGCAGTCAACGATGGTCAGATTGGCAAGTGGTCTCTAGTACTCCGAACTTCACCATTTACCGTCACCCTTGGACCTTGGCTTGGGGCTTTTCGGGTAATCCATGGACGGCATTTCACATTGAGTTACCCCCTGTGGCGCAGCGGGGCGAGCTGGTGTGGTGGCAAGATACTCCCCTGCGGCAGCGGCTCTCCTTCCTAGAGTTGCAGGGCAATGATTTCTACGTGGATGATCCAGAGCAGCAACTGTATGTGGCATTGCCTGCGGGCGTCTCACCCAGTGAATTAGAAGTAGCTGTTCACCGTGAGGCTTTACGAATTTTAGACAGTGGTTTGATCAGTTTGGTGGGGCTACGCTTTGAACACTATGGCGGCACATTTACCCAGGCGGTGCGCATTGAACGCAGCCATGACATCGAGGTCAAAGACTGTACTTTTTGGGCAAATAATTGGGGCGGCCTCGAAAGTCATCGGAGCGATCGCCTGCGGGTGGAGCGAACGCAGTTTCTGCAAAATGGCTGGCGGGGCATGGCGGGGGTTCGCTTGCGGGACTTCACAGCCCAACAGGTGCTTGTCCACGGGAATAATTGGCGGGGGGGATGGGCAGGCTTTTACGATTGGGATGCGGGGGAGAAGTACTTTCATCTGCGCGGCGCCGTCTTTGATCGCTACCGCGCCATTGGGAATCAAGCAGCCGGTCTGTGGCTTGACACCGATAATCAAAACGTCGAGATTCGGCGATCGCAATTTGTCGGTAATGCCGTGGTTGGTCTTTTCCTAGAGGCGGGCACGGGGCCCGTCACAATTGAAGATTCCTTAATTGCCTATAACTACAGCATCGCCCCCAACTATCTGCAAACTCCCGGCATTTTTGGCTGGGCGGCTGCCCATGTGACCCTGCGCCGCAACTGGATTTGGGAAAACCAAGGGGCACAAATTGGCGTCCGCGATCCTTCGCCCCGAACCGTCACCCTACCCGAAACTGGTGAGGAGGTCACGATTACGTCTCAAGATTGGCACCTAGAAGGGAATTGGATTGGCAGCCACCAAGAGCTGCTCCTGACAACCCTCAAGGGGGAAGCCTTCCTGCAGACACTAAGACTGGAGGATAACCACTGGTGGACTGACGCTCCCTACCCCTTTCGCCTAGAGGGGGAAAATGTCACTTGGTTACAGTGGCAGGAACGATATGGCCATCCCAGCGATCGCTGGCTTCTTCCCTAGAGGCGATCGCGCAACTGGTTGACCATTGCTTGGGCCGAGGCCTCCTCCACAAACATCCCCAGTTGAATCTTGGTTTGATCGCCATTCCCCACTAAAAAGGCATCGGGTACGACGGCTTGGGCCTTTTCTAAATCCGCCGGTGCCTTGTAGGGAGCCAGCACATAGTAGCGACCATTGGTTTTTTTCGATAAAGAGCTGTGTCCTCTGTTCAGGTTCAGATGAGGTTGGGCTGGTCGCAGGAGTGGGTAATGCACTCGGAGCTGGAGTGGCCGCAGGTTCCAATTGAGCAAGGGTGCTGCGGTTGACATCGGGAAATTCCCGTGCAGTCATATCAGGACCGACGGGGGGCGTGGGTGATTCTGCTTTTGGGGTTGAAGGTATGGAGACAGGTGATTCAGTGGCAACGGGAGCGAATTGGCGGTTGAACCACCACAGGGCTGCGCCACCTAACCCGGCAAGAATGCCAACAACAACTAACCAGCGTTGCACAAGATGTTGACTATTGCTTTCGCGCCGCTGCAACCAAGGACGCTGTTGATTTTTGCGTGCCTGCTTGAGCAGCTCACGGGTGGAGGCAAAGGGGCGCTTTGTTGGGGTTGGCGTTTGGGGGGCAGGGGGATCACTCGAATAAGACTGGGGTAACAGTTTTGCTAAATCTGTGGGATCAAACTCAAAAAATGGATCCGCAAGTCCCTCATTGGTGTGTTCATCGGTGGCGGGTGCTGTTTCAGGAGTCGGAGCTAAAGAACCGATGACGGGAGGAGCGGTTGGGGCAACAGGTTCTGGGGCAGCGGTCGGGGGAACACTCGGTTGGGGGGGATCGCAGATGGGTCAACAGGCAGCGCCTCAAAGGGGGAATGGGCTTGCACCATGCGATGGCAGCGATATTGGGTGAGTTCTGCCTCTAAACTAAGGTGAAGGCAAGCCAAAGCCGCTTGCAAACGCTGGCGATCGACGGTGGCAGAAGTCATAGCAATCGCTCCGAAAACAGTGCCCTAGAGTTGTTTGAGTTAACGCACTCTCCCGATGGATTATGCAACAGACGGTGCAAGTTCGCCAAAATGGCGCAAACTCCCACTCTTGAGTGTTTGCATTCCCGCCTATAACCGCCCCCAAGGACTGGTGGAAGGGGTGCGCTCAGTGGTGGCAGCGCTGCCCCGTGAGTACCACGATCAAGTGGAAATCATCATTACCGATGATTCTGCCACGCCAACAGCAGTACACGACTTGCTCGCTCCCTGGTTAGGCCACTGGCACTACCAGCACAATGCCCAACGCCTAGGAATGGTGGCCAACTGGAATGCGAGTTTAGCCAAGGCCGCTGGGGAGTTTATCCTGCTGTTGCACGATGATGATTACCTACTACCCCAAGGAATTACGACGATTCTAGCAACCCTCAGGAAGTACGGTAGCCAGTTTGATGTCTTTCTCTTTGGGGTGCATCTGGTAGATTCCCATCAGCGCTGTTGGCGACGGCAGATACCCCGCCGGCAAGGATGGCTCCCTCCGGCTCAAGCCCTCAGGCAATTGCTGCGTCATTCCTCATTTGTGCGGTTTCCAGCCTTGATCTGGCGGCGATCGCTCCTAGACGAGGTCGGCGATTTTGATCCCGCCTACGGCGAAGCCACAGACCTCTACCAGTGGCTACGATTCTTTGCCCAAAAGGGTGTTTACACCGTTCCTTGCGCCACCGCCGCCTACACGATCCACGATCAAGCCCTGACGATGGGAATGTTCTAGGCCCAGACCTTGGCCACTTTAGGGCGTATTTTTGCCGCCGCCGCTGATTTATCCATTCTCTCACCAGCGGAACTACGGCAGTGCCAGTGTGACTTTTTTCACCAGTTTATCTTGGCCGGAACATGGCGATTTTTGCGCCGACGGCAGTGGCAACGGGCACAGGCGGTGTACCAGCTTTTGAATCTACCAGAGGTGGTTGCCTTGGGGCGATCGCGCCGCTGGCAAGGCTTGCGTTGGCTCTTGGGGACTTGGCTGTGGCTACTGCAACAGGTTAGCTCCTAGGCGGGAGCCCCACCCTCTACCGTTGCACAGCCGGCCCATCGGGCAGCGGTGAGCGTTGGGAGTCTGTCGCGGACTGCCATCAATCGTAACAACTCGTTATCCTGAGGCCCACTCCCAGAAAAGCAGCCTAAAATTAATTTGGTTACTGTGGATTCAATGGTGCTTGGAGTTTATTCCTATGGCCACGGATTTTAATCGCGGCATTATGAAGTTTGATGGTGCCGACAGCCCGGCGATGATCGCGATTTCTGCTGTTTTGATTCTTGGCTTTATTGCAGCACTGATTTGGTGGGCACTCCACACCGCTTACGCCTAAAGGCGCGATCGCTCCAGGTGGATCGTGTGCTCGGTGAGGGCTTCAAAGGTTTCATCGTGGCTAATGACAAAAAGTTGATGAAAACTTTTGAGGTTGCTGAGGTTCTCCGCCAGTTGTTGGCGGCGCACTTGATCCATATTGGTGGTTGGCTCATCAAAAAAGGCAATGTCGGTGTTCACGAGTACCCGTAGCAGGGCAAGGCGCACCGCAAGGGCAGCACACATTTGCTCACCCCCCGAGAGGCTTTTGAAGGGTCGCCAGTAGCCGCCTTCATTCACTTGAATTTCGTAGTCCGATGTCCATTGGAGCGCTACATCAGGGCGGTTAAGAAGCTCCCGCAGTAGGCGATCGGCTTCGGCAGAAACGGTGTGCAGATAGGCTGCACTGACCCGAGGACCGCTCCTTCTGAAAATGTCGCGGGCGGTCTCAATTAGATGGTGGTGGTTGCGCGCCGCTGCCAGATGCTGCAGCGTTTTTTCCTTTGCGGCGGCAACTTCATCAAGATGCTTGAGGGTTGCAAGGCAGTTTTGGTACTGCTTTTCCTTTTCGGGAATGGCACCAAGGTGCCGTTGATACTCACGGTGTAGGGTCTCGTAGCGATCGCGGACGGCCTCGAAAGCAGCTAAATCCAGCTTCTGCTCTTGGGCCTTGTACGCTGCTTGAGCTTTGGCAAGGTCGGCGTTTAACTGATTGGCTTCTTGGGTCGCTGTTCTCAGGGCAGCTTCATAGGTCTCTACTTGGGCAGCCTGCTGTTGATGTTGGAGATAGGTATCATAGCTGGAACGTAGTCTGGCTAGTTCATCGCTAAGCTGTTGCCGCTGTTCTTCGAGGGCGGCGTAGCGTTGGCGTTCTCCGTAGAGGGGAATGAGGCGGGCTTGCAGGCTGGCCTGTTGGCTGCACAAACGCTCGTAGTCCGCTTCCAGTTGGGGGGCTGCTGCCTGCTGCTCCAGTAACAGTTGCCGCTGGGCATGGGGTTGACCAAGCTTGGCTCGTTCTTGACGTAATTTGTGCAGGCGGCGCTCGAGATCAGCCAGTTCTTGGCTGAGGGGTTCTAGGGCCTGCTGGCGATCGCCCAACTGTCTAAGCTCTGTTTCCAAACGGCTGCGTTCCTCCTCAAGGGCTTGGGCTTGCAAGAGCGATCGCTCTGCTGCGGCAGCCAGGGCAATGTCAGCTTCTAACTGTTTTAACCTCTGGTTGAGGGCAGGAATAGCTGCGGGATCGGTGAGGGTTTGTCGCAGGGCCATGAGTTGATCCAAAAGCCAGTGATAGTTCTGCTGAAGCTGTTGGAGTGCCCCTAGCCCCTCTTGAATAGCGGCGGCAACGAGGGAAAATCCCTGAGCTGCCGTGAGGCCTGCAATGGCTGCCGTCACAAGGGCATCGCTTACCGCAGCTTGGCTTTGAGCTGTATTGAGAATGGGATCCAGGGTGGCGGCAAAGGCATGGGCGGCGCTGGCATGGTTGAGTTGGGCCTGGAGTTGCTCCCGTTGTGCTTGTTTAGCGCTCAGGGTGGCGGCTAAGGGACGCTGTTGCTCTAGGGCTTGCACCTGTTGGTCAATTTCCGCAAGGCGCCTTTGCAGCGTTGCCGCTTGTTGCTTGAGGTGGCGCAGTTGTTGGTCCGCCTGTTGGGCTTGCTGGTAGCGTGCCTCAAGGGGAGCAATTTCGGCATCGAGGGCGTCGGCGGCGGCAATTTGGGGTTCTAGGGCGGCGAGTTGGCTGGCAATGGTGGCGATTGCTTGGCGTTGGCTTTCAATACTGGCCAATTGGGTGGCTAGCTTTTGTTGCTGCTGCTCCAGTTTGCGAATGTTTTGCTCAAGGGCAGCCCGTTCCCGCAGTTGCTGGTCGAGCTCTTGGTAGTAAGCCTCCTGCTGACGATAGCGATCGTAGTCGGATTGCAATTGCTGGCACTGGGCTTGACTTTCGCGGGCAGCGGTCAACTGGCGCTGGCGATCGCGACACAATTCCTCCTGCTGACGCAGTTGGGCTTCCAGGCGTTCGCAGGTTTGCTGAAGACGGTTCAGCGTTTCAACGGCAGCTTCGTATTCCTGTTTTTCAGCGGCCAAGGCCTGGCATTCCTGTTGTAATTCCTCGCACCGCTGGCGATCGCGCTCTAGCTCCGCGGCTAAGGCTGTTGCCTGTTGTTCGTACTGCGATTGCGTGGCCAATTCCTGGTTCTGGACAGCCAACTGACGCTCTAGGGATGCCACCTGCTCTTGAGAAAAATTCACAAGGGCAAGGGCATTGTCAAAGGCTTGGCGATAATCACTCACCTGCAAAATGGGTTCAAAAATTTGACGCCGCTGCGCTGGCGGTTTGAGAAAATCCGCTGTCATCATTCCTTGGGGAATGCCAATGATCTGCTCAAAGAGATCTTTGAGGGGAAAGGCACTGCGGATACCGAGGTGTTCCTGCAGCCAAGCGTGGACATCTTCACGCAAAGACAGACCCAGTTCCCCCACTTGCGGATCAACAATTGAGTAGCCCGTCTGCGTATTGCGGCGCACGATGTAGGAGCGACCATCGGCTGCGGAGATAAACTGGACGATGGCTTCGGCACGCTGAGTGCCCCTGCGAATAATGGCCTTATTAAAGCCACTGCCATAGCCCGATGTTGCATCAAAGAGGACCCAAGCGATCGCTTCAAAAATACTGGTTTTGCCTGCACCATTCTCACCACAGATGACATTTACACCGGGCATAAACTCAAAGGTGCGCTCGCGGTGGGTCTTAAAGTTTTTTAGGGTCAGGCACTGAATTTCCACCGGATATCTCCATTAGCAGGGATTTGACATGTAGAAAACGATCCATACTTTTACAAAAGTTTACTAGGGCTTAAGTCTTCTTGAAAAAGTTGCCATTGTCTGATGATTTTCCTTAGGCTGGATCCCAGTCATCTATGGTAGTGATTGATATTCCTAACTTCCTAGGAAAGCTTCCTAGGAAAGCTAAGTCTCCGCACCCTATGCCCCCCATCCTAGGTAGCTGCTGCGCACGGATAATGTTTGCTTTATCAAGCGTATTTCTAGTGCCTAGGGTTAAGGAATCCCACTTCCCTATTTTCCCAAGAGGCAGTTGAGTTGACAACTACAGCATTCCACCGTGAGAGGATTTGAACCGTGGATTTATTACATAAGCAGATTCTGGTTCTGAGTAACAAAATTGATGCTTTGTACCAGATCGTTGAACAACTCAACCAAAAGGTTTCTAAGGCCTTAGAGGAGGGGCGGCTCAAGCCGCTGCCGACCACCCCTGCGGAGCAGACCCCCCTGCCAAAACCTCGCCCCTTGGTGAGTACCCTAGAGCACAAGGATATTCTTGTGGATGATGACTATGGCCAGGTGCGTCACCTCAGTGGCGATCGCCCCCTGAGTCCTGAGATTCAAATTCAACGGCTCACGGCACAACTCACAGCCGCCTATAACCAAATTGCTGCCCTTGAGGAGCAGTTGCTTTCCCACCACAGTCACAGTCACTAAAGGGGCACTAAAGGAGCAAAACTCAGCCCCCAAGATGGGCGAGTACCTGCTGTCGCCATTGGGCGTTCTGGTGGCGATCGCTCCTAAATTCCAAAAGCCGTATCTTTGGCCAAGGGGTCTGGCGAAGCTGTACCGCCACATCAGCCCAGTCCTTCAGACAGTGGTAGGGAATGCCGTAGGCAGCGGCAAGGCAACTAAAATCCACCTGCTGTGGTGTGGCAAAAAAGGCTTCGAAGGGCGGATCAAACTGGCGAATCGGCAAATGCTCAAAAATACCGCCCCCCCTATTGTTGATCAGCAGCACGGTCAGACATCCTTGAAACTGAGGTGTGATCAGCCAGCCATTGGTATCGTGCAAGCAGGCCAAGTCCCCAGTGATCAAGAGAGTTGGTTGACCGCGATGGGCAACCCCCAAGGCACTGGACAATGTGCCATCAATGCCGTTGGCCCCCCGATTAAAGTAAAAGCGATGGCGGCGATTGCTCCCATGCCAGACACTCTCAACATCGCGCACGGGCATACTACTGGCAACAAAGATCGCCGTTTGCGATGGCAACCACTGGGGCAGATGGTAAATTAGCTTGGCCTCCGAGAACCAATCAATGGCCTCAAATGTCCGCTTCAGCTGCTCCCGTACTCGTTGATCCTGGTCTTGCCAGTCCTTGAGGTAGGGGTTAGGGGGCAGGGGGCCGGGGGGCAGTCCACCGCTTGGGGGGCGATCGCCAACATCTGACAGCGGCCATGGAGGGGATTGTTGTTGTCGCCCGTGGGGTCAAGGCACCAAATCAGGGGATCGCAGGCACTCAGCCATTCCCGCAGGGCTTTACTGGTGGGCAGCGGTCCCAGTTGAATCACCCCTTCAGGACGCAGATATTCCCGAAGGTGGGCATCTCGCAGCAGCAGATCGTAATGGCTAATCCCGTGGGGCAGTCCCCGCGCCGAAGAGAGGGCATCGGCAAGCACCGGCCACTGAAGAAAGCGACTCAGGCGATCAATCGCGGCAGCTTCCGCCAGAGGATCCACCCCATGACTGGGCCCCGCAATAATCAACCCCCGCTGTATCTGTTGCCATGTTTGCCAAGGGAGAGAGGTGACAACCCGAGGCGGTACAAAGGGCTGCACCTGATCAAAGAAGCCTTTTGGAAGTACCCCATGAAAATTGGCCTCAGAGCGCAGGTCAAGGGGATCCCGTAGAGGAATATTCAAATGTACTGGCCCCGGATCCGGCCAGAGGGCAGTTTGCCAGCTATGGCAGAGGGTTTGCCGTAGGTAGGGCAGCAGGGGGAGTTCCGGCAGACTCACTTCGCGATAGTGACGTACTGCATGACCATAGAGATGCACCTGATCAATGGCTTGCCCCGCTTGGCAAAAGCGCAATTCGGGGGGGCGATCGGCAGTCAGCACAATTAGCGGTAAATGACTGAGGCTTGCTTCAATAATGGCCGGGTAGAAATTGGCAGCGGCAGTGCCTGAAGTGCAGACAAGGGCAACCGGTCGCCCCTGCTGTTGAACAAGGCCAAGGGCAAAAAAAGCCGCCGAGCGTTCATCAAGAATCGGCACAGCCTCAAGATGGGGATGGGCAGCCGCCGCGATCGCCAACGGTCCAGAACGCGATCCCGGCGAGAGAACCACTGTCCGCAGTCCCAAACGGTAGAGGGTTTCAAAGAGGACACTGGCCCAGAGGACATTCAGATTTTCAGTGAGAATCATCCATCCATCCATCCAGAAGTACTGTCCTAGCCTACGGGGCTGAGCCCTAGGCCATAGAGTTCTAAATCCAGTTTGAAATTTGAGACCCTCAGAGAGCCTCTCAGAATCTCTGAAATGCCCTCAATAGCTTGGTTTTGGGGGTTTTGAGTCCTAAGCGGGCAGCGGGAATCGAACCCGCGTCTCTAGCTTGGAAGGCTAGGGTTTTACCATTAAACCATGCCCGCAGCCCCAGGGAATACTACATTAGCACGACCCTTGGGGCGATCGCAAAGGACCATCCTAGGGAATCGTTGCCATCTTGACGTCGTTGCGATCCAAGATGCTTTGGAGTTCCTCAGCATCGATCGTCTCTTTTTCAATGAGCACTTGGGCAATTTGGTCAAGGACGTGGCGGTTGTTCACCAGTACCTCTTTGGCACGGCGATAGGCCTGCTCCACTAGGTTGCGCACTTCGTCATCAATGGTGGCAGCGGTTTCCTCAGAGAAGTCCCGTTCCGCCATAATGTCGCGGCCCAGGAAGACATTCCCCGTTTGCCGTCCCAAAGCCACAGGCCCTAGGCGATCGCTCATCCCAAAGCGGGTAACCATTTGCCGTGCCACCCGCGCCACCTGTTGCAGATCGTTTGAAGCACCCGTTGTCACCTCATCCTCGCCAAAGACAATTTCCTCAGCAATGCGACCCCCAAGGGCAACGGCCATTTGGTTTTGTAGGTAGGCACGGCTATAGAGACCCGAATCCATCTGATCTTCGTTGGGGGTAAACCAAGTTAGCCCCCCTGCCCGCCCCCGCGGAATGATGCTCACTTTTTGCACAGGATCGTAGTCCGGCATCAGGGCACCCACAAGGGCATGACCCGCCTCATGGTAGGCGACTAACTTCTTGCGGCGATCGCTCATGACGCGGTCTTTTTTCTCAGGCCCTGCGAGGACGCGATCAATGGCATCGTTAATCTCATCCATTGAGATCTCGGTGAGGTTACGGCGAGCCGCAAGAATGGCGGCTTCATTGAGCAGGTTCGAGAGATCCGCACCCGTAAAGCCGGGCGTACGGCGTGCAATTTTATCGAGATCCACATCCTTAGCGAGGGTTTTGCCGCGGGCATGGACTTTGAGAATATCAAGCCGACCTTTGTAATCGGGGCGATCCACCACCACTTGACGGTCAAAACGACCGGGACGCAACAGCGCTGCATCCAAAACATCTGGACGGTTGGTCGCGGCAATAATAATAATGCCCGTATTCCCCTCAAAGCCATCCATTTCCGTCAGCAGTTGGTTGAGGGTTTGCTCCCGTTCATCATTGCCACCCCCTAGGCCGGCACCGCGCTGGCGACCAACGGCATCAATCTCATCAATAAAAACGATACAGGGGGCATTGGCTTTGGCTTGTTCAAAGAGGTCGCGCACCCGTGAGGCACCCACCCCAACAAACATTTCCACAAACTCAGAACCCGAAATTGAGAAGAAGGGAACACCTGCCTCACCGGCAACGGCACGGGCAAGGAGGGTTTTACCTGTTCCTGGCGGCCCCACCAGCAAGACACCCTTGGGAATTTTGGCACCGACTTCCGTAAAGCGATCGGCATACTTAAGGAATTCCACCACTTCCCCCAGTTCCAGCTTGGCCTGATCAATCCCGGCCACATCATTAAATGTCACTTGGGTTTGGGGCTCCATCTGTACCCGGGCCCGCGACTTACCGAAATTCATCGCTTGGTTGCCAGGACCCGCTTGGGCACGCCGCAACAGGAAAAAGAGCAGTACCAAGAGGCCAATGGGAACGAACAAGCTGCTGAGGGCGCGGAACCAGAAGCCATCATTGCTTTGCGGCAAAACAGCAATGTCCACATTGTTGCTTGTGAGAATGTCGAGGAGTTCGGGGTCATTGGGAAGATTCACCAGAACTCGCGTGCCATCTTGGGTAATCGCTTGAGCTTGAGAGCGATCAGGGGTGATACTGACTTTGGTGATTTGCTTACTTTCGACCTGTTGAATGAACTCACTGTAGGGCCATGTTTGTTTGGTCGTGGGTTGGCGATCAAAGAAGGCCGTGGCCAAGGCCAGCACCACGATTGCCAGAAGCACGTATAAACCTGCGTTTCGCCATTGTTTATTCACCGATCGCCATCCTCCGCTAGGAAAACTGAAAAGTCTTTACATAAGTTCATACTAACGCATTCTTTCGCAACCCTAGGTGAGCAGTCCCGTGGTTAAGATCATCAATATCCATGATAAGCCGTCAGAAAATGCTCGATTTAGACACCTGCTACCGGGTACTGGAGTTGGAGCCGGGGGCAACCCTAGAGGAGGTCAACCGAGCTTATCGGGATTTGGTGTTTATTTGGCATCCCGATCGTATCCCCAAGGACAACACACGGCTAATCGAGAAGGCACAGGAGAAGATTAAGCAGTTTAATGAAGCACGGGATCAACTGCGACAGCATATTGCCCGACAGGGGAGGCAAAGCTCCCAGCGAGCTGCTAGCCAGCGGCAGGCCTATCGCGCTTCGCCTCCCCCCCACTCACCGCCGCCGCACTATCAGTCAAATCCCTACACCTATCGCAGCTATCATGGAACCCATGGGCCGCAGCAAGCTACACAGCACAGCTATGCTCAACACCACAACCCCACCTACAGCACCTATCAACGCCAACGGACTGCTGCCCCGCCGCCCCCAGAGCCACCCCGCACGACGCCACCCCATAAGGATATGTCGGGGGTCAATTTACAGGGGGCCAACCTCAGTGAAAAGGACTTTGAAGGCCGTAACCTCAGCCATGCCAATCTCAGCCATGCCGATCTCAGTGATGCCTTTTTGCATCGGGTGATTCTCCACCGCGCCAACCTGCGCCATGCCAATCTCTTCCGCGCCAATTTGCTGCAGGCGGATCTCAGCTATGCTGACCTCCAAGGGGCCAATCTCATTGGTGCTGACTTGAGTGGTGCCGATCTGCGGGGTGCCGATCTGCGGGGAGCAAAGATGAGTCAAGGCAATCGTCTACTCGTCAAACTAACCGGGGCACGCCTCACAGGAGCCATTATGCCCGACGGACACGTCCACACCTAGGCTTGGATCACACCCTTAGAACTGGGAATTTGCTGAGTGCGGCGCGGGTCAAGGGCGATCGCCATCCGCAGGGCACGGGCAAAGGCTTTGAATGTCGCTTCAATAATGTGGTGGGAGTTAATGCCGTCCAATTGGCGGATATGCAGCGTCATGCGGCTGTGATTCACCAAGGCCACAAAAAATTCCCGCACCAGTTGCGTATCATAGGTGCCAACCCGCTGCGTCGGAATCTGTAACCCATAGTTAAGGTGGGGACGTCCCGAAAAGTCTAGGGCAACTTCCACTAAGCTTTCATCAAGGGGCGCCACAAAGTGGCCAAAACGATGAATTCCGCGGCGATCGCCCAAGGCTTGATCCAAAGCCATCCCCAAGGTAATGCCCACATCCTCATTGGTGTGGTGGTCGTCAATATGGGTATCTCCACTGGCCTGCACCCGCAAATCCACAAGGCCGTGGGTGCAAAGCTGATCCAGCATGTGATCCAAGAAGGGAATCCCCGTGTGATTGTCCGCTAGACCATGGCCATCAAGGGTAAGTTCAATGTGAACCTTGGTTTCTTTAGTCTGGCGATCGACCGTGGCTTGGCGCAACGGAGGTGCGTGGCCATTACTGAGGAGAGAATCATTCATGAAGAATTACTGACGCGGTTGGGGATTAGTAGGGGTGGCTGGTGGCGAGGTTGCCGAAGGAATTGCCCCCGTACGCGGAAAGGGCACATCCACAAAACCTAATTCTAGCAATTGCTGATAGGCTTTTTGTCCCAGTTCACGGGTGGGGTTTTGGCTCCGGATAATTTCCACTAAAAGGGGCACTGCAAGCTCGGGTTGGTTATTGGCGCGATAGACCAACGCCAGTTGAAAAGTCGCTTGATCGCGCAGTTGTGCTGCTTCTAGGGCACGGCGACGGTTACTGTCTGCCGCAGTATTATCAATTCCCAAAAAGCTAGAGTTGAGGGACTGATAAAAGTTCGAAAGTTGGTTCATCGCCGTACGCGCCTCCAGTAGCTTGCGAGCGGCGACGGCATAATTTTGGTTATTGACTGCGGCGGCAGCCTCATCTATCAAGCGCTTGCCCCCTTCAAGGGTATAGATTGAAAGGCTGGGTGGGGGTGTGGGATTCACAATCTGGACATCGGGGCGATTAGACTGATTCTGGGCAAATACCGCCCGAGGCAGTCCCCCTAGCAGTAGCACCCCAAGGAGCAGGGATGGTCTTGACCAACGAGGAAGTGTATTCAGAGGCATGGTGTAAAGCCTTTACTAAGATAGAGGCAGTTCAGCGGACAATCAACATGGCGTATCTTATCACCAAGTAATGACAGCCCGTGCAGGATCATAGGTTCCAATTTTCCTCAACACTAGGGCCGTGGCCATGGTAAATCCCACCCCTCAGGGGACAACTGCCCATGATGCTATTCGTGAACGGCGCCGCCAGCTGCAAAGTAAACGCCGCTGGCGCCAACTGGCAGGGCTTTGGCGTACCAGTGTTCTTTTGACCCTAACGGGAGGGCTAGTCTGGGGACTGACGCTGCCGTACTGGATCATCCGCGGCCCTGAGCAAGTGGTGATTCGTGGCAATCAACTGCTGAAGAGGGAAGCGTTGCAGGCACAATTGCCCCTTCAGTATCCTGAGTCGCTGCTCCGTTTGCGGCCACAGGAGATCATTCATGTCCTAGAGACCACGCTGCCTCTGCAACGAGTGACGATCGCCCGCCAACTCTTTCCGCCCACCCTGATTGTTGAAGTTCAAGAACGCAAGCCTGTCGCCGTTGCCACCTGTAATCAATGCTGGGTGATGAGTGAAACGGGTCGGCTTCAAGGGCCTGCCAGTCGCTGGTTGGTGGATGGCCTCGGATTTGTTGCGCCGCTGAGTAGTTATCAAGCCAGTGCCGTAAAGCCAATGCCGACCCTCCAGTTGCAGGGGTATTTTGTACCAGTTAAGGAGGCGCCGCGTCCGCAAACATTGGCGGTGGATAGCGATCGCCAGCAGCAGTGGCAGCAGATTCACCGGATTCTCCAGCAGCAGGATTTACCCATTACGGGCTTAGATTGGCGCAATGAACAGAATCTTGTGGTCCAAACTCCCCTCGCGCCGGTTCACCTTGGGGTCGTGCAGTGGAATAGTCCCACCTTCAATAAACAACTCAGTGCCTTGGCCCGTCTCAAGGAGTTGCCCCAGTATTTGGATCCTCGGCAAATGGCCTTTATTGATCTGGTGAACCCCGATGAACCCTTGGTACAACTGCGGCAACAACCAACACAGCAGCCGCTTCCCCGCAGCAATTAAGGGTCAACAGTACAGCATAATAGAGAGGTTAGCTTGGAGTGGCTGGTCAATGAAACCCCTGAAGTGCGGCACAGGATTGCCACGATTTCTGCAACGGTTGGTGATGGTGCTCAGTGTGCTTCTGCTGGTGAGTTGTGCGTCACTCTCTTCAGTGGCTGACACGAGTTCAATTCCAGGAGCACAAAGCCCAACCCCTATGGCCAACTTACCTCGACTCAATGGCGATGCAACGGTTGTGCTGACGGTCAACGATCGCCCGATTACGATTCAAGTGAAGGGGGATGCTGCCCCAATTACTGCTGGCAACTTTGTGGATTTAGTGAATCGGGGGGTCTATGATGGCACGATTTTTCACCGCGTCGTCCGTGAACCCCGACCCTTTGTGGTTCAAGGGGGAGATCCCCAAACTAAAGACCCCAAGGTATCGCCGCAACTTTACGGTACGGGTTCATTTATTGACCCAGCAACCAATCGCCCCCGCTATATTCCCCTAGAAATTCTTGGTCAGGGCAGTGACACCCCCACCTATAGCCAAGCGGGCAAAGTCTCACCCATCCTGAAGCACACGCGCGGTGCGGTGGCCATGGCGCGATCGCAACTACCGGACTCGGCCTCAGCCCAGTTTTACATTGCCCTCGATCAACTGGACTTTCTGGATGGCAATTACGCCGTTTTCGGCTATGTCACCGATGGTATGGACGTAGTGGACAGGATCCAACAGGGCGATCGCCTGCAGTCTGCTAAGGTTGTGGCCGGTTTGGAAAATTTACAGCAGCCCTAGCAGAATGCCGGCGAAAGCGTTGCCGCAGGGGGGGTAGCAGACGCAAACACAGGGCATAGGTGAAGAGTCCAGCTATGATGCCCACCCAAACGCTGCCAAAAATGAGAATCATTGCCATTTGCCCCCCTTGTTCTAGGAGCTTTTCCCAAGATTGCCATTCACCAAAAGATAGGGCAGGCTGCCCCATCAGCCACCAACCCACCTGAAAGTTAAACCAAAACAAGGGCACATAGGTGAAAGGGTTGCTCACCCAAGTGGCAAGGGCGGCCAAGGGCTTATTTCCCCGCACTAGGAGCGCTAGGGTAACGGCAATGAGCATCTGACCACCAAACAGAGGCAGCATGCCAGCAAAGACCCCTGCCCCGAGACCACGGGCAATACTCTCGATGCTGCTGTGGGAGCGCATCAGGCGCAAATAGTGATAGCGGAGCGATCGTCGCCAACAGTAGAGCCAACGGGGCTGTCGAGAAGGCTGAGGAAAAGACAACCGCATCATAGGTGAGCTGCGAGAGGGTGCAAAGGTTGGAAAAATAAGGGAATGATAGTCTTTGCTTAGCAGTTTGACATATTTTGCTTAGAGAGTGCTAGGGGTCGCATCCTTGGGCTTGCCCAACCCCAGCGCTAAAAAGCCAAGGGCGATCGCCATCATCACACTGCTTTGCCAAGCGGGTGCCACGCCACCCCAGCGATCGAAGGCCCATCCTGCCCATGCAGGGCCAGCAATTCCCGCCACACTTTGGAGGGATTGGCTAGCGCCAAGAATTTTTCCCTGATCTTGATCCCGCACCCGATTGGAGATCACTCCCCGCAGCGAGGGCAACATGATGCCCACACCAAAGGCCAAACCGATCACACACGTGTAGAGTAAAGGCACACTCAAGCTGCCCACAGTGGGAATGGCGGCAATCCCCAACAGGGCCAAGGCCACCAGTAGCAGTCCCCCCAAGCTCAAGCGCTGCTCACCAAACCGAGGAATCAAGGATCGAATCAAGCCCGCCTGCACAATCGTACTGACAACGCCAATGATCACAAAAATGATCCCAGCTTGGGCGGGTCCCCAATTCAATTGTCGCTTCAAAAAGAGGACGAAAATACTGGTAAAGCCCGCAAAGGCAAAGTTGAAGATAAAAAAGGCCATTAGTAAGGCTTGCAGTGTGCGTTGATTGAATAGCGCCAACCACTGCTGCTGCAAGGCAAAACTCTTTAGGGTCAGGGGCGATCGCTGGGCTGCGGGCAATGACTCCGGCAAGATAAAGTAAGCCAAAACCACATTGACCAGTGCCAAAACAGCGGCAAACCAAATCGGCCACTTGAGATCAATGGCTGCTAGGCTGCCGCCAAGGGCCGGCCCAAAAATGAAGCCAATCCCAAAAGCCGCCCCCGTTAAACCAAAATTCTTAGCCCGATTTGCCGGAGCTGAGGTATCGGCAATATAGGCCTGAGCCGTTGAAACCACGCCCCCAGTAAGGCCATCAATAATCCGCGAGACAAAGAGCAACCATGGCGCTGTGGCCACAGCAAAGAGAATGTAGGACGCAGCAGTGCCGGCAATACAAATCAGCAACACCGGACGACGTCCCCAGTGATCCGAGAGGGCACCTAGTAGCGGAGCAGCAATAAATTGAGCAGCAGCGAAAGCAGAGAATAGCAGTGTCAGGCTCAACGCATCAAAGTTAAATCGCTCTACGAGGAAGGGCAAAATGGGGAGAATCAGACTCTCACCCAAGCGGTCGATGACAATTGTGAGCAAAACAATAAATAATGGTGAGCGTAGGTTTATCCCCATTGATTCTGATCCGTCCTCAACTGTGATGGATGCCTGCCCTGTAGAGTTTTGGCCCTGAGAAAAAGGCAGTACAATAAAAGACTACAAGTTAACACAATACCGCCCTTTTTCCATCGATCGAAGACTGCACAAACCATCCTACTGATGAGGTGATGCAACCCATGTCCGCTTATATAGAATCTTTGAAGCGATCGCTCTTTTTGACCCTGATTGCCCTAATTGTATCATTGACGATTTCGTTCTTGATGGCAATCTAAGTTTGCTCTGAAAATCATTTATCATCTTCTATTATTGATGTGAGTTTAGTGATGTGAGTTGAGTGAGGTATGGCCACTCCTTCTGCCGCTGCACCCCCGCCGCTGCCCCTCTGGGTCATGTTTCGCTTGGGTCTCTTTCAGATGGGACTGGGCATGATGTCGATTCTGGTGTTGGGGGTTCTCAACCGCATCTTGATCAAGGAATTGGCGGTGCCAGCGACATTGGTGACCCTCACGATCGCCATGCATCAACTTGTCGCACCGGTGCGAGTGTGGTTTGGTCAGCTCTCTGATGCCCATCCCATTGGTGGCTATCATCGCACGGGGTATGTCTGGGGTGGGGCTTTGGCCTTTACCTTGGTCACCTATGCCATTGTTCAAGTGATCTGGCAGGTGGGACAAAGTTTAGATCAAACGGGCTGGAGTCTGTTCACTCAAGGATGGATTGCCCTGTTGGGATTACTCTTTGCCGCCTATGGCATTTGTGTTAGCAGTAGCTCGACTCCCTTTGCTGCCCTGCTAGTGGATGTCTCTGAAGAAGAGGATCGAGGCAAATTGGTGGGCATTGTCTGGTCCATGTTGACCGTGGGCATTGTTGTCGGTGCCATTCTCACTAGCGTGCTGCTGCGGCAATTGGAGCTAGATGCCCCCATTGAACTTCTGCAACAAAGTGTCAATCGTCTTTTTTGGTGGTTTTGACGGTGGTCTTTGCTCTCGCGATCGCCAGCACCTGGGGAGTTGAGGCCAAGTATTCCCGCTACCATGTGCGCAGTTACACCTGTAACAACCCTGAAAACATTACCCTTGGTCGCGCCCTAAAAATTCTTACTGCTAACTCCCAAACATGGCGCTTTTTTCTCTTTCTTGTCCTGATGACCCTGAGTTTATTTATTCAGGAGCCGATTCTTGAACCCTTTGGCGGTGAAGTCTTTGGTATGACGATCGCCGAAACCACCCGCTTGAATGCCTATTGGGGCATGGGCACCCTTGTTGGTTTGAGTTTCACAGGATTTTTGATTGTGCCGCGCCTTGGCAAGATTCGAACCACCACCTATGGCTGTTGGGGGGTGGCCTTGATGTTTTTACTACTCATCATCTCAGGGGTCACGCACCAGGTGTGGCTCTTTCAGTTGCAACTCTTTCTCTTTGGCATTGCCGCGGGAGTAACAACAACAGGAGCCCTGAGTCTGATGCTGGATTTAACGGCGGCAGAAACGGCAGGGACATTCATTGGGGCTTGGGGCTTGGCCCAGGCCATTGCCCGGGGATCAGCTACCATTGTCGGCGGGACGGCCCTCGATATTGGTCGTCAACTGTTTGGCGTGCCGATCCTCGCCTACGGCTTTGTCTTTTGTCTGCCGATGCTAGGAATGCTGGCCGCTGTTTTGCTGCTCAAACGAGTGGATGTGAGTCAATTTCGGCAACAATCTCAGGTGGCGATCGCCAAGATTTTGGCTGAGGACTTGGAATAGAGGAGCCTACCAGCGGGCAAAAAAGGAGAAATCCAATTTGCCAAAGTGGGTGGCATGGGCAATATTAAAATGCTCTAGGCAATTCACCAGCCAGCGCACCTTGCCCCGACTAAAAGATTGATAGTGGTTAAACAAGATGGCAAAGCGTTTTTCAAGGTAGGGTTTCACTTTCCGGCTGAGGAGAACAATCTTGAGCAATAGGCCAATGGTTGCCGCCGTGCCGATGTTATTGAGCAAGTCAACAAAAACCAGATGGTTGGGGTTCTGGGCGCTCTCGACAACCAGGTAGTTGAGGGTCTGGCTACAGGTGCGCACAATGGTAAATTCATTTAGAGGCTGTGGCTGCTGAAAGAGGGGCAGCGTTTCCAAATACTGGTAAAAGCGCTGGCGAAACCGACCCCGACCCACATTCGCCGTGGTGTCCGTCAAGTAGTGGAAGAAGGCATCCCGAAAGTCGCGGGTGGATTTCATCCGTTGCAGCCGCTGCTCAAATTGACTGGCCAAGTCGCGATAGGTGTGGCGGCCATCCACCTTACCGACAAAATGCTGAATTGAGGTTCTGACTTCCTCTGTAGAGAGCAAGGTGGGATTTTTGATAGGGGGGATATTTTGATGTCCCTGGGCACGGCGAAACTCACTGGTGAGGTAGTGACTCAGGTTCATTTCAAATTCCTGTGTGGCTTTTTGCTGAACCTCTTGAATGTAGCGCAGCTCTTCCGGTGGGGTGTCATCCCCCACTAGGCAGTGGTTGTAAAGATAGGGGTAGCGGCGAATGAGGGTGGCAAGGGGGCGATCGCCATTTCGTTGAATCTGTACAGTATCCTGGGCATCTTCTTGAAAGAATTGCACTATGCGCTGCAGCTTTTGAAAGGCTTCACTCTCTAAATAATCCTTGACGAGTAGCCGCAGCTTACGCACCACTGGTGCCCGGCTCAGACCGCCTGCGGGCATTCCCACAGGGGTTTGCAACATGGCCAGAAATTCCGGAACAGCCCCTTGCAGCAAAGGACGCGACTGCCAGCGGTTAATTAAAATGTGGCAGCAGCGGTTCATGAAGGGACGGAAACGGTCTGCCACCTGTGCTTCAGTCACAATCCGATCCATCGCCCCTTGAATCTGGCGATCGGGATAGGTATAGCCCATAAGAAAAAGGGCACGAAACCGCTCAATGACTTGCTGCGGGCTCTCATGTTGCACGCATTCCAGCAAGTGATCGTAAATCAGTTGGTAGTCGTTGCCCTTGATCCAAGTATTCATAGGGAGGAATGCGCTCCTAAGCCACGCCGCTACCGACAGTGCTGGAATTCGGGGGCACAACTGAAAGGTCCTAACATATCTGCATGATAGAAGGCAACATTTCGTTAGCCTGTGATCGAAACTACGTTTTTGTCGTGATCCTAATCACAAGAATGCCCTGGGTTCTTTCGATTGCCCAATAGTGCAAACGCTCTACTCCCTTGTGAGGATAAGCAACAGAGCAATCAATTGACAATTGACTATAAAAGTTTGACTATAAAAGTTAGTGCTAAATTCTCTCCCCAAAAGAGTTTTTAGGCCTCGAGAGCATCAGCGCCCCTGATACCCCGAGAGCTGAGCTAGACCCTCTAGGGGATAGACGCCCTCATAGCGTTTACCGTTGATTTCCCATGTGGGATAAGCACGGATATTGGCCTCTTTGCACAGTTCTGGTTGGCCATTGGTACCGCGTGCATCGCACTCAATGTAGTTAATTCTCTTAAAGGCGCTGCCAAAGAGCTCCTTTTGCTTCATACAGGCAGGACACCAGTAGGCACCGTACATTTTGGCATTGATTTTCTTCAGGTGGTTTGCCAGCCCTTGGGGAGAAATAGTCCGACTAGTTCCCTGTGCCATAACCATGTCGGCAGGTTGAAAAACAGGTAACCGCGGTACAAGGGCGATCGCCAGCCCCACACCCAAGGCAAACAGGAGATAGTGCAAGGAGTGTTTCATCGAGAACCATCCACTAACCCGATACAGTGTACTGCATTCTACACAGTGCTAGAGCTAGAGACCGCGAGCAACGTCCGGTGGTTCCGCAGCACCGCTTTAATAGTTAGGTGGGATGCGATCATGGATGCCCCCACTCAAATTGAGCGATGATAGCTGATAGTCCTCCCTTGCGGGATGACCCAGCTCGCTAAGCTTGCTACAGGCTATGGACATGCTCACCGCCAAGCAGCAGAGCAAACGGGTTGACCACTAAGCCCCTTTCCTGACACCTTGCCATAGCTCCTAGAGGGGTTTTGACCCAGAATTGGCTCCCCCAAACGTAGTCAGCCGAAGATTCGCTGGAAAGACTGTATGGGCTACATTCGCGCATGCTGTTGCCGTTAAACTAAAACTACACTATAGCGGTAGTGCCTTTGCGAATTGTTTAATGGCAGCAATTTTTGAGCTTCATCCTGTCAACCCCCAGCCCCGCACCATCGCCCAAATTGTTGAGGCGCTCAAAGAAGGGGCAGTCATGCTCTACCCCACGGACACGGTCTATGCCATTGGCTGCGACATGAACCACAAGGGAGCGGTGCAACGGGTACGCCAACTCAAGCAACTCTCTAACGATAAACCCGTCACCTTTTTGTGCTCTTCTCTCTCCAACATTGCCCAGTATGCCTATGTCAGTGATTCCGCTTATCGCCTCATGCGTCGCCTGATTCCGGGACCCTACACCTTTTTGCTGCCCGCTACCAAACTGGTGCCCCGCCTTGTCCAAAATCCCAAACGCAAAACTACGGGGATCCGTGTGCCTGACCACGTAGTGAGCCAAGCGCTGTTGACCGCCCTGGGGAATCCAATTATTTCCACCTCAGCACGACTACCCGAGGACGAGACCTATTATGTGAATACTGCAGATCTCTTCGATGCCTTTGACAAACGGGTGGATTTGATTATTGATACGGGGGAAGGGCCGGGACAACAAATGTCGAGTATTCTTGATCTCACCGTCGAACCACCGCTGCTGGTGCGCAAGGGACAAGGGTGGGAAGCACTACCGGCAGAAATGGTGACTGTTGAGTGAGCCACTCTAGCTCTTCGGTAGGTAGAAATCGCTATGCAAGGTTGAATTCAAGAATGAGTTCATCACAATTGATTGGCAAAGTATATTTGGTGGGCGCAGGCCCCCGGAGATGTCGGGCTGCTCACGCTTCGCGCCAAAATGCTTCTGGAATGTGCCGATGTGGTGCTCTACGATGCCCTGATTAGTCCGGAGATCCTAGGACTAATTAATCCCCAAGCGGAAAAAATTCATGTGGGCAAGCGGCGGGGTAACCATACCCTTTGTCAGGCTGAGATTTGCCGCCTATTGATTGAGTTGGCAGGGCGCCATGCCGTCATTGTGCGCCTCAAAGGTGGTGATCCCTTTGTCTTTGGCCGTGGCGGCGAAGAGTGTCTTGCCTTGGTTGAGGCAGGTATTGCTGTGGAAGTAGTCCCCGGGGTTACCAGTGGCGTAGCTGCACCTGCCTATGCCCGAATTCCCTTAACCCATCGGGACTTTAGCTCTTCGGTAGTCTTTGTTACGGGCCATGAGGCGGCTGGCCGCTATCAACCGCGCGTCAATTGGTCAGCTTTGGCAACTGCGGTGGATACGCTTGTGATTTACATGGGACTTCACCATCTGGGGGAAATTGTGCCGCAATTGCTGGCAGGGGGGCGATCGCCCCAGACTCCCTTAGCCTTTATTGAATCCGGAACAACACCGCAACAACGGGTGGTGGTGACAACCCTAGAGCGAGCGATCGCCACCTATGACGAGGCAAAGATTCAAACACCTGCCTTGATTGTCATTGGTGAGGTCATTCACCTGCGCTCCCAGTTAGGGGGAAGTCTCCACGAGGTCTGAAGCAACCGGTTCAGGTTCTAGGGGCAATGACAGCATCGCCCGCTCCAAATAGGGCAGTAGCTTACGTCGGGTTTGATCCAGAGAATAGGCAAGGCGGATATTCTCTCTGGTGAGTAGTCCTAACACCCGTTGGGGGTAATTGCGATCCACCACAGGCAACTGCCTTAAATCCCGCGCCGCCATGCGATCGATAGCATCCTTCAGGGGTTCATCACTATAGGCCAGCAACAGCTCCCGCGTACAGACACTCCCTACCGTTTGGGTTTGATAGGCGGTTGTTTCCTGATCCGCTTCCCAACGGGTCAGCACCCGATTAATATCCCCAAGGGTGATCAACCCCAGCAAGTTCTGCTGACTATCGGTCACAAAGGCACAGTAGACTTTTTTTTGAATGAGTTGTAAGCCCGCTTCGACCACAGGCGTCGCTTCGCTGAGAAACAGCACCTGCGATTGCATGGCCTCTGCCACAAAAAGGTTGGGGAGACTTTCCTCCTGCTCCTCCTTGTGGGGCTCAATGCTGCTGGGTGCCAAGGCGGGCAGCTCACCCGGTTTTTGCACACTAAAACTATTCACTAACCAGACACTTAAGCCCACCGCTGCCATCAGGGGCAAAATAATGCGATAGTCCCGCGTCATTTCAAAAAGCAGCAAAATAGCGGTTAAGGGTGCATTGACACTAGCAGCAAGGACGGCGGCCATTCCCACGGTTGCATAAGCGGCAGGAGCAGCAATACTGTTGGCAAACATCGGTAAGAGAATAGGTAACACCTTACCGTAGGCAGCCCCAAGGGAGGCTCCCAAAAAGAGTGCCGGCGCAAAGATGCCCCCCACGAGACCACTGCCTAGACTCACTGCCGTTAAGAGCATCTTGGTAACGAGCAACACCAACAGCAAGCCAAGGGAAAAATTCACATCCCTGAGGATTGCTTCCACTGTTTCATAGCCAATGCCCAGCACTTGCGGCAAATACAGGGCAACCAAGCCAACGCAGAGGCCCCCCATCAAGGGACGCACTGGTAGGGGAATGCAACCTAAAAACTGCAGAGGTGGAATCCTCCCCTGAAAGGCTTGCGGGAGCCACTGAAGTAACTGGGTATAGACAATGGCAACGCCGTAGGCCAACAGTCCCAAGCCCAAATACAAGGGCAACTCAAGGGAACTGCGTACCTCATAGGCGGGCAGCTCAAAGGCGGGTTGTGACCCCAAGCCAATTTGGGTAATTAGGGCAGAAATCACAGCGGCCAAAAGCACCACACTCACAGCCGTTGTTTCAAAGGTGGTTCCTAAGACCACCTCTAGGGCAAAGAACACGCCAGCGATCGGAGCATTGAAGCCTGCTGCTAAACCTGCCGCTGCCCCTGCCCCAAGGAGCAGCTTTTGCCGTTCTCGCGAGACCTTCAACCCTTGACCAAGGAGAATGCCGATGTTGGCGCCCACTTCCACACTGGGTCCTTCTGGACCAAGGGACGCACCTGTACCCAGGGAAATTGCCGCCGCAAGGGTTTTGGCAATGGGGCGAATAAGGGGAATTTCCTTACCAGCTTCGACAGCACCCATCAATGACATCAGGTTGGGACTAAACTCTTGGACAAGCCAACGGACAATCCCCACCAGCAAGCCCCCAAGGGTGGGAACACAGGCAAGTGTCCACCTCCCCCAGCGACCAATGATCCCCATCAAGTTTTCAAGGGCAAGGTAATGAATTGTTTCAATCAGGTAACGAAACAGCAGCACACTGAGGCCAGCGCTGCCGCCAATGAGCACTGCCAAGACCAGTACGACTGTTTCCGGAGGGGGGTGCAATTGATTGAAAAGACGAGTGAGGCGAGATTCAGCAGTAGAAAGGGGGAAGAGGGAGGACACTGGTGGAAAAATTTTTCCTGAAACGGGATAGCTCTAACTCAATTATGCGCAATTTCCAGGGGAGAGGCTAAAAGGGCAAGAGTTGCTGTGTCACATGGTAAAAGGAGGGATGCAGCCACCACAGCAGGGCGACAAAAATAACCACTCCCCCATAGGCGGGGCGCAAAAATTCCTGCCATACCAGTTGTTGCTTACCCTCCCAAATGGCTTTGAAGGGAATGATGGAAGTGCGGTTTTTCAGGGCAGCAAATGCTTCTCCATGCCGTGCGTACCAGCGGCGATCGCCATGCCAAACCCCAAAGCAGTGATGGGCAATCAGACCAAGGGAGGTCAGCAGGCTAAAGGACGTGCCCAACCATAGGGTATGAGCCACACACCAGATCACCTGTCCCCACAACTGTGGGTGGCGGGTAATGCGAATAATGCCCGTCTCGTAGAGGTGCACCTCTGGCTTTTGCACAGCGGCAATTTCCAGCAGGTTAAATGTGGCTGGATAAAGAAAGAGAAACGAGAGCGCCGATAGTCCCCACACTAGCGCCCCCATTCCCGGCACCCCTTGAAGTTGCCACAGTTGGACGCCGTCGTAGCGATGCGCTAGAAAGTAGAGAATCAAGATTGTGGCCAAAGGCAGACTCACTAAGGCGAAAAAAATGCGATAGGCGCGGGCACCCACCTGCTTTTCTGCCCAAGGACGTAAGCTGGCCAAGCCACTGTGGGCGATCGCAAACAGGAGCAATAGCCCCACCATGATCCACTGCGAACTGGTTTGCCAACTGTGGTGATCCACGCTCATCTACTCCCGACGATTGAGATCCCTTCCCATGATCCCAAAGGGGCAGACCATTTGTAAAGCAATGTAACTGGACAGAAAAACCAAGCCTATGAGCTATAGTCAAAGCGTTGGGGGCATCCGGCATGAATTTTAATCAATTTTATGTTTAATTGGCTCGATCGCCTCGAAAACCGCCGCCTACTGCGCTTGCTCCTGCTCTTTGCTTTGGGCTGGATTGGCGTGCAACTTTTGCACTACTTTGCCTACGTCTTACTCATCTTTCTTTCTTCGTCTATTTTGGCGTTTTTACTCAACTATCCTGTGCGCTGGCTCAAACGTTACTTGCCCCATGGTTTTGCGGTTACCATTGTGTTTCTGGGGACATTGGCACTGCTCATCGGCTTGGGGATTACTCTTGGGTTGGCGATCATTGGCCAGTTGCAGGACTTAATCACCCATTTGCCCAGCCAAGTTGATCTGTGGATTGACTCCCTTGAGAGAATGCAGCAGTTTCTGGCGCAATGGAATCTAGACATCAATTTTCAGCAACTGGAGTCAGAATTACGCAACTTTGCCCTTGCTGGGATTCAGTTTGGGTTTGGTAAGCTCCAGTCTATCTTTGCCCTCTTGCTGGGGGGCATGATTGTTGCTGTGATTACTTTCTTTATGCTGTTGGAAGGGGAACAGCTATGGCAGTACCTGTTGAGTTTTTTGCCCGACCCGTGGCGCGATCGCCTGCCCCAAGCCTTAAAGCGGAACTTTTTGGGCTTCTTGAGTGGCCGTTTCCTTCTATCTCTATTCTTTGGTACCGCTACATTTATTGTCTTGCTGGTGTTAGGTGCCCCCTACGCCCTTGCCCTTGGGGCGATCGCCGGCGGCTTGGATCTCATTCCAGGGATTGGCTCAACGATGGGCATTTCCCTACTCTGTTTGATCCTGTTGCCCAAGAGCATTGCCCTGAGTGTACAAGTTCTGATCAGCTGTATTCTGCTCCAACAGGTAGAGGAAAATATCCTCATGCCCCGTGTGATGCGCAACTCCGTCAACCTCAATCCGGTGGTTCTATTTTTTCCCTCCTGGTGGGGGCAACGGTCGCAGGAATTGTTGGTATCTTCCTGGCCATTCCCATGACGGGGACGATCGTCAGTTTGCTGGATCTCAAAGCCTTGCAGGCAAGCCGTGAGGCTGCTCCAAAATCCTCGTCCTAGGGTTGCGATCGCCCCCATCCCGTTGATATACTAGACAAGCTGATTAAGGTGCCCTCGGCACATCAGTGTATTTTTTGCGCATTTCTTGGTTGGACACCATCATCACTGTAGGTTGGGTATAGTTGCATGGCTCGATATCGTGGCCCTCGTTTGAGAATTGTCCGTCGTCTGGGTGAACTGGCTGGTCTCACCCGCAAAGTCCCCAAGCGGAGCTATCCCCCCGGTCAACATGGCCAAGCCCGCAAAAAGCGTTCGGAATACGCCCTGCGCCTTGACGAAAAGCAAAAACTACGCTTCAACTACGGGGTCTCGGAGCGACAACTCGTGCGCTATGTGCGCAAAGCCCGCCGCGTGAGTGGTTCCACCGGACAAACCCTCCTGCAGTTGTTGGAAATGCGGCTAGACAACACCGTTTTCCGCCTTGGAATGGCACCCACGATTCCAGCAGCTCGCCAATTGGTGAATCATGGCCATATTCTGGTCAATGGTCGCACTGTTTCTATTCCTAGCTATCAGTGCCGTCCCGGGGATGTGATTACTGTCCGCGATAACGAGCGATCGCGCCGTCTGGTGGAAACCAACCTTCAAAATCCCGGGCTTGCCAATCTCCCCAGCCACTTGGAACTCGATAAAAGTACCCTCACCGGCAGAGTCACCGGTATCGTTGAGCGCCAATGGGTTGCTCTCGAAGTGAATGAACTCCTCGTGGTTGAGTACTACTCCCGCAAAGTTTAGAGTATCGCCGCCTTTCCTATGGCAGAAGCCTATCTTCTGGAAAAACTCCGCACTGTCGAGCAAACCTTTACGGAACTTACCCGTCGCTTGGCGGATCCGGATGTGGCAGTCAATCCAACCGAATTTCAGAAGATAGCCCGCTCCCGTGCTGCCCTAGAGGAGACGGTAAACGCCTACCAGGAATGGCAAAGGTTGAATCAGCAACTGCTGGACGCACGTCAGCTTCTCAAGGAAGCCATCAATGAGCCTGAGCTGCGGCAAATGGCTGAGGAAGAAGTGGCGGATCTCAGTCACCGCATTGCCAAACTCGAGGAACGCCTGAAAATTCTGCTGCTGCCCCGTGATCCCAATGATGAGAAAAACATTATGCTGGAAATTCGGGCAGGTGCAGGGGGTGATGAAGCAGGGATTTGGGCCGGCGATTTGGTACGGATGTACTCCCGCTATGCCAAAACCCAAGGTTGGCAAGTGACCCTCGTGAGTGAATCCCTCGCTGAAATGGGCGGCTTCAAAGAAGCCATCCTTGAAATCAAGGGCGATCGCGTCTATAGCAAGCTGAAGTATGAATCGGGTGTCCACCGGGTACAGCGGGTACCAGCAACAGAAGCTGGCGGCAGAATTCATACCTCCACTGCCACCGTCGCTGTAATGCCTGAGGTGGATGAGGTGGAGGTCGAAATTGATCCAAAGGACATTGAACTCACCACCGCCCGATCTGGCGGAGCCGGCGGCCAAAACGTCAATAAGGTGGAAACCGCTGTTGATTTATACCACAAGCCAACGGGAATTCGTATTTTCTGCACCGAAGAGCGGAGTCAACTGAAAAACAAAGAGCGAGCGTTCCAGATTCTCCGTGCCAAACTCTACGAAATAAAGCTGCGGGAACAACAGGAAGCCATTACTTCCATGCGCCGCTCTCAGGTGGGCACTGGCGATCGCTCCGAAAAAATCCGTACCTACAACTACAAAGATGACCGCGTGACCGATCACCGTCTGGGACAAAACTTTAGCCTCAGCAGTGTCCTAGAGGGGGATTTGGAACCGATTATCCAAGCCTGCATCAGCCGTGATCAGCAGGAACAACTGGCGCAACTTGCTGCCGAACAAGCCTAGGAGGATCAAATGACCAAATTTGTGGCTTGGGGATGCTACTGTGAAGATGTCCGCGAACGGCGTGCCCCCCATCGCCAGGCACACCTCGATGGCCTTGCAGCTCAAAAAGACCAAGGGCTGCTCATCACCATTGGCCCTACCAAAGACCTGCGCTACTTTTTTGCTATTTATGAGGCGGATAGTGAAGAGACCGTGCGCCAACTAATTGAAAACGACCCCTACTGGCAGCATCAGGTGTGGACAGACTACAGTATTCATGAGTGGATCCAAGCCCTCTAAGGGCGAGGGCGGATCCGAAACTCACCTAGGGCGCAAGGGCATTGCCCCGCATCAGGCTCCCAATCGTTTTTGCCGTAATTTTCAACTGCACTAAGGGATTAGCGGGCACAACAGTCTTGTAGAGGTAGCTATCGAAGGTGAGCTTTTGCACATCAAGATCACTACACATCTCCACAAAAGCCTCACGGGTGGCATCGGAGCGATAAAAGACCCGCTGCAGCAGATCCAAAACAAGATAGGTCATGCCGTAGGCTTTGTCCCAGCGCTTCAGGTAGAGCTTGAGATCGGCTTCGGTAGGGATACGGCGACCGCCGTTGGAGGTCTCGACAATCGTTTCAGCACACAGGCGGGCTGACTTGGCGGCAAAGTAAATGCCTTCTCCGGAGGACTTGGTCACGGTACCCGCCGCATCGCCCACAAGGGCCACGCGGCCGACCACTCGCCGAGGTCGAGGATGCTCAGGAATGGGGTGGGCTTCCACTTTAATAATTTGCCCCCCCTCCAGTTTGGCGGCAGCGCGGTGGCGGATTCCTGCTTGCAATTCCCGAATACGGTCTTTATTGACCTTCATGGTGCCCGTACCCACGGCTACATGGTCATATTTCGGGAAAACCCACGCATAAAAGTCAGGGGACACGTCATCCCCCACGTACATTTCTGCTAACTCGTTGTAGTAGGCCATTTTGTCCTCAGGCAGGCGAATCCGCTCCTGGTAGGCAATGGCGTAGTTGTAATCGCCGGCATCAATTTCCTTGGCAATGCGAGAATTTGCGCCATCGGCACCAATCACCACATCCACTTCGAGGGTCTGAACTGCGCCATCCTCTTGGACATAGTGGAGGGTGTAGGGCTGATCGCTGGTGATGGGCTGCTCTAGCTTAAAGACAGTGCCATTGATCAAGTTGGCGCCCAAAGCCGCTGCCCGATTGCGCATAAAGCTATCGAGGACTTCGCGGCGGCACATACCGATATACTCGTGCTCCTTGAGGGTATGGCCAATGTTCACCTCAATGTTGGAGGGGGATATCATTTTCATTTTGCGCACGCGGCGGTCAATGATTTCCGGGGGTAAGTCAAATTCACTGACCATGCACAGGGGGATCGCACCGCCACAGGGCTTGGCATTGTCTAATTTACGTTCAAAGAGATAGGTTTGGATTCCGGCTTTGGCTAAGGTTTCGGCGGCTGAGGAACCCGCTGGACCACCACCGACTACTGCTACCCGAAGTGACAACGGACGACTCCCAAATTTTGGCTAACAAACAACAGTTTGGATACTATCACGGGAATTTTTTGTCTTCAAGGATTTAATCCCGAAAAGCCGTATCTGTAACAGTTTTCAACATTTGGTTATCCTTAGTGATCTGCTAGGATAGATCCATCTATTAGCTAATAATTGATCCAACCTGGGGACTGGAGCGGAAGTGACCCAATTTGTCTCTCGCGGTCGAGAATGGTATCATTTGCGAGGTTGTAAAATTTACGCCATTTCCCAGAGAGGTTAAGGTAGGGCATTCACATGGCATCGTCTCCTGTTGCGCCCGTTGTTTTGGTGATTTTGGATGGCTGGGGCTATCGCGAAGACACCTACGGTAATGCGATCGCCAGCGCCAGTACCCCTGTGATGGACAGTTTGTGGGAAGCCTATCCCCACACATTGATTTACACGTCTGGGAAGGCGGTGGGACTCCCCAAGGGACAAATGGGTAACTCCGAGGTGGGGCACTTAAATATCGGTGCCGGTCGCATTGTTCCCCAAGAATTGGTACGCATTTCCGATGCTGTCGAAGATGGCAGCTTCTTTAGCAATCCGGTCCTTGTGCATCTGTGTCAAACCGTGAAGGAACGCAACGGTAAGCTGCATTTTATCGGTCTGTGTTCTGCTGGGGGGGTGCATTCCCACATTGAGCATCTTTACGGCTTGGTGGAACTAGCCAAACGCCACGGGTTGCCCGCCTGTATCCATGCTATTACCGATGGTCGTGATACGCCCCCCCGTGATGCCGCAGGGGTCCTTGAGGAATTGGAGCAGCGCCTGAAAACCGCCGGCTGCGGACGAATTGTGACGGTAAGTGGTCGCTACTATGCCATGGATCGCGATCGCCGCTGGGACCGCACCGAGGCGGCCTACCGCGTTATGACCAGCAATGAGCATATTCAACCCCTCCGGGCAGTGGATGTGGCCCGTAGGGCCTACGCGCAGGATATTGGCGATGAATTCATTGGGCCCACACGCATTGCTGAAGGAGCCGTTGAACCTGGCGATGGGGTGGTGTTTTTCAACTTCCGTCCCGATCGCGCTCGCCAGCTGACCCAAGCCTTTATTGATCCTGACTTCAGCGGTTTTGAACGGACGCTGATTACGCCCCTTGAGTTTGTCACCTTTACCCAGTACGACGCTAGCTTTAACTGTGGGGTTGCTTTCCCGCCGCAAAATCTCAGCCACATCCTCGGAGAAGTTATTGCTGAGCACGGCCTGAAGCAACTGCGGGCAGCCGAAACAGAAAAATATGCCCACGTCACTTACTTCTTCAACGGTGGCCTTGAGGAACCCTTTCCCGGCGAAGATCGCATTCTCATCCCCAGTCCCCTGGTGGCCACCTATGATCAAGCCCCAGCCATGTCTGCCCTGGCTGTAACCGAATCCGTCAAGAAGGCCATTGAGAAGCAGGAGTATGCCCTAATTGTAGTTAACTTTGCCAACCCCGATATGGTGGGGCACACGGGGCAGTTGGCGGCGACGATTCAAGCCATTGAAACCGTGGATCGCTGTGTGGGGATCTTGGTGGAAGCGGCCACAAAAGTGGGGGGAACTCTGCTCATCACTGCAGATCACGGCAACGCCGAATACATGATTGATGAGGACGGCAACCCCTGGACGGCTCACACCACCAACCCGGTTCCCTTCATTTTAGTGGAAGGGGAGAAACGCAAAGTTCCTGGCCATGGTGGCAATGTGATCCTTCGGGAAGATGGCTGTCTGGCGGATATTGCCCCTACGATTCTTGAAATTCTGGAGCTGCCCCAACCCCCCGAAATGACGGGGCGATCGCTAATTGTCAGTGCACCCTATGAAACGCGCCTAAATCGCACCCCTGTTTCCCTCAAGATCTAAAGCCTTCTCAAGGGCGACGGCACAAAATTTTAAGAAATCTTAAAATGGGAATAGTGCTTGTCGTATTTTTATGGCCTCATTTCGCTCCATTCTGGGTTACTATCGCGCCTATCGGGGGATAGCGATCGCCAGCATTACCGCAGCCAGTCTGTGCGAGATGGTGGATTTGCTGGTGCCCTATGCCATTGGTCAAATTCTCAACCTGCTCTCCCAACAACCCCTTGACCCGCCAGTGGTGGCGATCGCCCATAGACTCCAAACATGGACAGGCTGGAGCGATACCTTTAGTGCTCATCTCGCCGTTCTCGGCAGTATTGTTTTTTTGGCCACTGTGGTGCGTGCCCCGATTCAACCGTGGCTAGGGGTATGGTTCCACTGGTGGATTGCCTTGGCTGCCCGTCGCGACCACGCTCGCAAAGCAATCGAGAAAATCCTGACCCTTCCCCTAGAATTCTTTGAGGAAAATAATCCTGGCCGCATTGCCAACCGTGTTAGTAAAGGGATTTCCAACCATACGTGGAGCTACCCGGAAATTGCCGGTCAACTCATTCCCAAACTTGTACGGGTCCTGGGGATTGGTGTTATTGTTTGGTGGTTGGATTGGCCAATCGCCCTTGGGCTCTTGATCTCCTTTACAGTCATCTTGTTGCTGACCCTGCGCACCCTAAGGCGCATTATTCAAAAGGAAGAAATCCTCGACAGCCACATCGAAAGCACGGAAAGCCGCACCTCAGAGATCATCACCAATATCAAAACCGTCAAGGCCTTTGCCACTGAAGCCCGTGAACTGGCTCGCCAGAAGCAGCGGCTGGATCGCGAGTTCAAGATGGTGATTGACCGCATCCATCGCGGCTACATGCATCTAATCACTTGGCAGGGAGCGGTGGTGCAGTTTTGCCTTTTTAGTGTGTTGGGGTTTTCCCTAGCAGCGACCATCGCTGGACGGGTCTCCATTGGCCACTTTATTACGATTTACACCCTTGCCAGTATGGCCTATGCCGAAATTACGCCCCTCTCGCAGGTGTCTGAGGTGTTTGCGCGGCGCTATGCCTCAATTTTACGCTTCCATGAATTTATGGAATTGCCCGCCGGTCGCGATGCCATTGATCTTGAGCAACAGGAAATTCCTAGCCTGCAGTTTTCTGGCAAGGTGGATTTTCAGCATGTTTGGTTTGGCTACACACCAGGGCGTCCCATTCTGCGGGATATTAACTTACTCATTGAACCCTGCCAAACGGTGGCCCTAGTGGGGCGATCGGGGTCGGGGAAATCCACCCTAATCAAGCTCCTCTTTCGTTACTTCCAGCCGGATCAGGGGCAAATTCTCATTGATGGCCAAGATATTCAAACCCTCGATGTGCGCGCCTATCGCCGCCGGCTGGCTATTGTCCACCAAGAAGTCGATGTCTTTAATGGCACCCTCTGGGATAACCTGACCTATGCTAACCCCGAGGTCAGTGCCGACGCGGTCTATGAGGCCTGTGCCATTGCGCGGGTGGATGAATTTGTGCAGCAGTTGCCCTTGGGCTATCGCACGATTGTTGGTGAACGGGGGTTGCGGCTTTCGGGGGGACAGCGGCAGCGCTTAGGGATTGCCCGTGCCCTCTTGGCGGATCCTGATGTGCTGATTTTTGATGAGGCAACCTCAAGTTTGGATTACGAATCAGAGCGGGAAATTCAGCTAGCCCTACGCGCCATTACGGGTACTCGCACCATGATTGTGATTGCCCACCGCCTGAGTACAGTGCGGGATGCCCATCAGATTGTGGTGCTGGATCAGGGCACGATCCGTGAGCAGGGCGATCATGACACCCTCCTTGCCCAAGGGGGATTGTATGCCCATCTCTATTCGATTCAGCGCGATCGCCCCCCCGTTGCTGCAACTAACTGAGATTTATCCCCAAGAAGCGATCCAAGAGCCGATACCGCCAAAAGCTGCGCAAAAGAATCACCCAGAGTAGGACAATTAGCACAATGAGTGCCCACAATGACCAGGAGAGGGGTTCTAGCTCCGCCACCGATCGCAGGGTGGGCGATGTGCTAATGATGACAAAGCCAGCCAGTAGGATAACTACAACTGCAACATACCGCCAGTTGCCCACTAAGGGAGCACCGCCGACCCATACGGGATGGGGAGGTTTTAGGAAAAGCACTAAACAGAGGGAGGCCAAGATCAGGCTCGTCACCAAGGCCGTGCGCGCGATCGCCACACTGTGGCCCAATTCCGAGAGCACCTCGCGATCATTCACCAGGGCTGGATCAAACCGTCCTTGGAGCAATTCCACAAGGGGTGTCAGTTCCCGTGCTAAAACCCCTAAGTACATGAAAATGGCTAACAGCGCCAGGCTCAGGGTGGCGGGGATGACAAAGTGCAGCAATGAACGAATCAAGGAGCGATGGGGACGGGGCCCCGGCACTGCCCAAAAAGCCACCGCCAGTGTGGGTAAACCCACTCCCCACAGCGTTAGCAGGCTGTTGTGCTTAATCAGCAGCGGAAAGGCGCGCCCTGCCATAACAGTGACAAGGCACAGTAAACTAAAGCTAAAGACCCGTACCAAAAAGAGCTTGCTGACATCTTGAATACCGTTGTAGATGCGCTGCCCTTCGCGAAAGGCTGCTGGTAAGGCTGCAAAGGAATCCGCAAGCAGCACAATATCAGCCACATTGCGGGTAATGGCACTGCCACTTTCCATAGCGATTCCCACATTAGCTTGCTTCAGGGATAGGACATCATTCACACCATCACCAATCATTGCCACCTGATGCCCGAGGGCACGCAAGCGAGTGACGAGTTTAGCCTTTTGCTCTGGTGTAATGCGACCAAAAACCGTGGCTTTCTCAGCCATTTGATCAAAGCTGGAATCATCCATAGCGGCCAGTTCTGCCCCGGAGATGGCGATCGCCCCCCCATCGAGGCCAACTTGCTTGCCAAGGGCAACAACGGTTTCCGGATGATCCCCGGAGATAATTTTGACTTGAATTCCAGCTTGCTGAAAACGCGCTAGAACCTCACGGCATTGGGGTCGCAGGCGATCGCCCACCCAAATCACTGCCAAGGGTTCCAACTCTGAGGGCAACAGAGGCGTTTCCTGCCGCTCATCCCAAGTGGGATCACTGCCACTGCGGGCAAAGAGGAGCACCCGCAATCCCTGCTGTCGCCCTCGCTGGAGCAGCTCAACCACCCTAGGGGAGAGGTCCTCACTTTTGAAGAGGACATCCGGTGCCCCCAAAATAAACGTTTCCGAGTCGTGCCAGGCCACTGCACTCCACTTGTAGGTGGAGGAAAAGGGAATTTCGAGGCGCATCGGTTGGGGCGTTCCCGCAAAAGCCTCCGTTAGGGCAACAATGGTACGGTTGGGACTGCTGACACTGGCCGCAAACTTCCCCAGGGTTGCTGCCGTTTGCTCCTTCGCTTCGCTGAGAGGGTACCAGCTATGGAGTTCAAGGGCATTGGCCGTTAGGGTTCCCGTTTTATCAAGGCAGAGAATATCCACCCCACTGAGGGACTCAATGGCATTCACCTGCTGCACCAAGACGTTGGCACGGGAAATGCGCAGCGCCCCCAGGGCATAGGTGAGGGTAATCGTAAGGTACAGGCCCACAGGGACAAGGCCCGCAATTACGGCTGCGGTTTGCACGCTCATTTGTAGAGTGGTCAGGCGCACCAAGAGCGAGAATAGAACCAATAGCCACAGGAAAACCGCCAGGGCAAGAATCACGCGGATAATCAGGTTAATTTCCTGCTGAAGGGGTGTGAGTTTATGGTGGTGGGTTTTGGCGGCAGCAGTCAGTTGATGGGCAGTGCTCTTTTCCCCCACCTGCTCGGCAACATAGGCAGCGGCACCGCGCACACAAAAGCTGCCGGAATAGAGGCGATCGCCCGCCCGCTTGGGAACGAGATCCGACTCCCCTGTGAGCAATGACTCATCTACTTGAATCTGTCCATCGCCAACCACCCTACCATCAGCAACGATTTGATCCCCAGGCGTCAACAGGAGAATATCCCCTTCTACGACCTCTGCAGGATCGATAATCACCTCTTGGCGATCGCGCAGCACCTTAACGCGGGGTCGGCTTAAAAGGCTAATGGCATCCAGTTGGCGTTTGGCGCGAATTTCTTGAATGATACTGATGATGGCATTGAGAAACACAACAACGACGATCGCCACCACATCCCCTGGGCGACCTAAAAAGATCAAGATAAGGCTAATAAAAGCAAAAACCCCATTGATAAACGTGAAGAGGTTTTCCCGCAAAATCTCGCCATAGGTGCGATTGCTTTCACTCACCTGACGGTTAATGCGGCCCCTGGCTTGCCGCTCCGCTACTTCCGCTGTAGTAAGACCGATTAATGGGGTTGTCATATTTCAGGTTTCCGCTGACTTCACCACCAATACCGAACAGGGGGCATCGGCAAGGACGGCACTACTGACGGAGCCCTGCACCACGCGCTCCACGCCGGTGAGGCCACGATTGCCCAGCACAATCAAGTCAGCACGGTAGATATTTGCAAGGCGTAAAATTTCCTCTACGGGGTCACCGCTAACAATTTCAATTTCTGAATCACAGGAAAGCTGGCGTTGAAACCGTTGTAAATGCTGCTCAATACTGCGGTAGGTTCCCATTTGGGGATGCAAGGAGGGGCGATCAGCGCTGACCCCAAACCCCGACTCCACCGGTGAAATCACATGACTGAGAATCACTTGGGCATCTGGGTCTAAGTTTAACTGTGCCACCGCCGCCATCACCCGTGCCGATAACTCACTGGTATCGAGGGCAACTAAAATTGTTTTGAACATGCCTGTGACTCTGTACTTGCAATCTCCTAGTCTGCCACAAGAGCGTGAGTAGCAGTCAAACTCCCCTTCTGGCTACTTTCTTGCGCTGATGATTAACCACACCTATCGATTCATTTTCCTGAAAACTCGTAAAACTGCTGGCGTCAGTAAATTGCCCTCTGCCAGTTTTGTGGTAGTGAGGTATCATTACACCGATTTGCTGCCAGGATGAGTACATTCATCCTCAATTGGGTTATCCGTGGCCGCGCAATTTTTCTGCTCCTTTGGTTAACTGTTCGCTATCAGGCTGGCTCGCTCTCTTTTATCAAGGGGTTAAGGCAAGCTTAATAGCCACTTCACGGCTGCCCAAGTTAGGTTTTGCTTTGAATGTAATCCCCTTGATAAGGCAATTCGTCAGTCTGGGGCATTGATACCATCGGCGATGAAATCCCTGTGGACTTTGTTGACCGGTATGAGGGCTTGAATGAAAACTTGGCACTCATCTGTGAAAAACTGGGACTGCTAGCCCCCTGAAAGTTGCCAAAGGGGGGATAGCGTAAAAACTACGACCACCATAGTCAAGTGCTCAATCAAAGCGCCTGCAAACAGGGGAAGGAATTGCAAAGGAATTGAAGCAGTATGCCCGGAAGGAGATTGCTGCTTTTGGCTACTATTGGGAAAGCATTAGCTAAGTAAAAGTACTCAATAATAGTGTCAAGATTTGTTACAAAGGTTACTGGAGATCATAAGACTTGTAGAGAATCCCCATGAAATGCTGACATTTTCTCGCATTCCCGAGGGGATCGCAGTAGCGTGAGGATCAGTACAGAACAGTATGTGCATGGGTTGTGATGGTGTCGGGCTGTTATAAAACAGAAGTCCTGATGACTACACCAAGGAAGTGTTCTGTAAAGCGTGCAAACCCTATCCAAGAGTGCCTATGAAAGTTGGGGTCGTTAAGGAACGCGAAGTGGGGGAACAACGGGTTGCCCTGATTCCCGAAGTTGTTGCCAAGCTAGTGCAGCAGGGGTATCACCTCTGTGTGGAGTCCGGTGCAGGGGATATGGCTCACTTTAGCGATGATGACTACCGTGCCGCAGGTGCAGAAATTGGTTACTCCATTGAAGAGATTTGGGGCGGTGTCGATGTCCTGCTTAAGGTTGCGCCGCTGCGCGATCGCGAGGTGGAGTGGATTCGCCCCGGCACCACCCTCATTAGTTTTCTCAATCCCCTAGGGAATCCGTGGCAGATGCAACACTTGGCAGAGCGGCACATTACTGCCTTTGCCCTCGAGTGTATTCCCCGCACCAGTCGGGCCCAAACTATGGATGCCCTCTCTTCCCAAGCGGCAGTGGCGGGCTATGGGGCGGTGTTATTGGCGGCTTCCCATTTGCCGCGCTTTTTCCCCATGCTGACGACAGCCGCGGGTACGATTCCCCCCGCCAAGGTGTTTGTGATTGGGGCAGGGGTGGCTGGCTTGCAGGCGATCGCGACCGCCCGACGTTTAGGCGCGGTTGTTGAAGCCTTTGATATTCGCCCTGCGGTCAAGGAAGAGGTGCAAAGTCTCGGTGCCAAATTTGTTGAAGTCAACCTTGAGGAGGACACGGGGGCGGCCGGCGGCTATGCCAAAGAGGTTTCTGAGGCCGCAAAGCACAAAACCCAAGAGGCGATCGCTGCCCATGTCCACAGGGCCGATGTGGTCATTACCACGGCCCAAGTTCCCGGTAAACCGGCTCCCCTGTTAGTTACAGAACGTATGGTGGCCAGCATGAAACCGGGTTCAGTCATTGTGGATTTAGCCGCTGAACAGGGGGGCAACTGTGCCTGCACAGAACCGGGGCGCTCCATTTGTCATCAGCGGGTTACCATTATTGGCCCGATTAATCTGCCCGCCACCATGGCGGTGCATGCCAGTCAAATGTATGCCAAAAACATTTCAACGCTCCTGAAGTACCTTGCTCCCCAGGGGGAATTGGTGTTGAACTTTGGCGATGACATTGTGGATGCCGCCTGTGTTACCCATGAAGGGCAGGTCCGCAACCCACGGGTGCTGCAACTGCTGCATCCTGCCCAAACCTTGGCACCAATGCTTTAGTTCTTTTCTCAGGGGGTTAGTTCAATGACAGAACCTGTACTTGTGGGTCTAATGATTTTTGTCCTGGCCAGTTTCATTGGCTTTGAGGTGATTAACAAAGTCCCACCCACGCTGCATACTCCCCTCATGTCTGGCTCCAATGCCATTTCTGGGATTGCTGTGATTGGTGCCCTGCTGATGGCGGGGAGTGGACACACCACTTTAACAGTGGTCTTGGGATTCATTGCGACGGTGCTAGCCACAATTAATGTGGTGGGCGGTTTTTTGGTTACGGATCGCATGTTGCAGATGTTTAAGCGGTAGGAACCATGGATTGGCTAACACGCATTGAAGAATTGAGCTATTTGGGGGCTGCGGCGCTCTTTATCTTTGGTTTAAAAAAGTTGGGCTCGCCAGCGACGGCACGTCAAGGAAATCGCCTTGCCGCCTTGGGGATGTTGATTGCGATTGTGGTCACGCTCCTCGATCGCCAGATTATGAGCTACACGGGTGTCCTAGCGGCCATTGGCCTCGGCAGTGTCATTGGCGCGATCGCTGCCTACAAAGTGGAAATGACGGCCATGCCCCAGATGGTGGGGTTACTCAATGGCTTAGGAGGGGCGGCCTCTGCCCTGGTGGGCATTGGTGAATTTTGCCGCACTGTGGCCATGGGTGAACCACTGACCCCCAGCACACTTATCACCATTATTTTGGGGGTGCTCATTGGCGGGGTCACCCTCACTGGTAGCCTTGTTGCCTTTGGTAAACTTCAGGGACTGATTTCAGGAACCCCGATCATTTTTCCGATGCAGCAGGTCATTAACCTCGGCTTGCTGGTGGCTTTCTTGGTTGCCAGTGGCTGGGTGGGGTTGCATCCGAGTCAGCTGCCGATGTTCTGGGGCTTGGTGGCGATCGCCAGCATTTTGGGGGTGCTCTTTGTCCTGCCCATTGGTGGTGCCGATATGCCAGTGGTGATTTCCCTCTTGAACTCTCTCTCAGGGCTGGCTGCCAGTGCCGCTGGCTTTATCGTTGGCAACAGTATGTTGATTATTGCGGGTGCCTTGGTGGGGGCTTCAGGGCTGATTTTAACGCAGATTATGTGCAAAGCCATGAATCGCTCCTTGGCCAATGTCCTCTTCGGTGGTTTTGGCAGTACGACGACCGGTAACGCGGCGGTGGCGGCTCACGCCACGGCGAAGTCAGTGCGCACCATTGACCCTGAAGAAAGTGCAATGATGCTCGGCTATGCCAAGTCGGTGGTCATTGTCCCCGGCTATGGAATGGCGGTGGCTCAAGCGCAGCACAGCGTCAAAGAACTAGCGGATCAATTGGAGCGGCTCGGTGTTGATGTCAAATACGCGATTCACCCCGTTGCCGGTCGCATGCCGGGACACATGAATGTGCTGCTGGCCGAGGCAAATGTCCCCTACCCCCAACTCAAGGACATGGAGGACATCAATCCAGAATTTGAGAATGTGGATGTGGCACTGGTGATTGGTGCCAATGATGTTGTCAATCCCGCTGCCCGCACCAACCCCGGCAGCCCCGTGTATGGAATGCCCATTCTCGATGTGGATCGGGCACGGCACACAATTGTGATCAAGCGCAGCCTCAATCCGGGCTTTGCTGGCATTGACAATGAGTTATTCTACAAAGATAAAACCCTGATGCTTTTTGGCAATGCCAAGGAAGTACTCAATCAACTCATTGCCGAGGTGAAACACCTCTAGGAGGGGGTGGAGGCCACCCTGCGCTCAAACACTGGGGCAATTTCCGCAAGGTCAAACTGATCCAGGCGATCAAGTACCCAATGACAGCGACGCTGAAGCATATGGAAGGGATAGGTGTGGGCTACCCCCAAGACTTTGACACCAGCTTCGCGGGCGGATTGAATCCCCACCAAGGTGTCCTCGATCGCCAGACAATCAGCGGCTGTGAGATCACTCCCTAGGGCTTGCAAGGCCTCAACGGCACGTAGATAGGGGTCAGGATAAGGTTTGCTGCGCTCCCCGCTTTCGGCACTGATAATGCAGTCCACAATCGAGTGGAGCTGGCCACGCTCAAGGGCTAAGTCCACATCGGATCGCACAGCACCGGTGACAATGGCGATTTTCAATTGCGCAGCATGGAGTTTCTGCAGTAGGGCGATCGCCCCCGGAAAAAAGGGAAACGGTTCGATACTAGCCAAGCGGGTACGGTAGGCGGCTGCCTTTTGAGCCACCAGTTTATCCAAATAGGCCGGGGTCACTGCCCGTCCACGGCGGCTGAGGAGGTTATCCAAACAGGCGCGATCGCTCCGTCCCAAGCAAAAAAGGTCGTACTCCCCCCGCTGTGGCCGCAGGTTCTCTTGCAAGAGGATCTCATCAATGAGGGCAGCATGAATGGCCTCATCATCGAGAATCACACCATTGAAGTCAAACAAAACCGCCGTCAGGGGCATACCTAGGGGGCTAACTCTGGGAATAACTGCTGAATCCGCGCTTGGAGTTGCTCCGCCTCACTGAAGTGCGCCATCTCCGCTGGGGGGCGCATGAGGGATTCTCCGACTAAAATGGCTTGGGCGCCGGCTTGTGCCACCCGTTCGACATCGGCACGCTGATGAATGCCCGATTCGCTGACCACAAGAATGTTGCGATCGCGCAGCTGCGCCCCATACTTGGTCAAAAGTTTTTCAGTAGTGGCCAGATCAACACTAAAATCCGTCAGGTTGCGATTGTTGATTCCCACAAGCTGTACCTCCTCCAGTGCCAGCACTCGTTCCATCTCCTCGGCGGTGTGTACCTCCAGGAGAGCCGTTAGACCCAACCCACGGGCAATCCGCAGAAAATAGCGCAAATCCTTGTCCGAGAGGATAGCCGCGATCAGTAGCACCGCATCGGCACCCCGCAGCCTTGCCAGAAACATCTGGTAGGGATAGAGGATAAAGTCCTTGCACAGCAGCGGCACCTCCACCACTTGGCGAATTTGGGCGAGGTATTCAAAGCTGCCCTGGAAAAACTCACTGTCCGTTAGGACGGAAAGGCAGGTGGCACCCGCGGCAACGTAGCCTTGGGCGATCGCCACCGGGTTAAAATTGGGCCGAATCATGCCTTTACTGGGGGAGGCCTTCTTGACCTCAGCAATCAGCGCTGGCTGGGTAACAGGATTCTGGAGAGCCGCCAAAAAAGAACGCACCGGCGGCGCATCCAGTACCTGGCGCTGTAAATCAGCCAAGGGCAGGACTTCCCGCAGTTGCTCCACCTCCTGTTCTTTGTGCCAAACAATCTTCTCAAGAATGTTGCGAGGGGCATCATCGGCCACCGGCACTTGGTAGTGGAGGTTGTGAACAGTAACAGCGGGATTGGGAGGACGGCGGCGAATTTGCATAGTCAGCTTCGTAGGGAGTTGCAATCGTTGACCATAAGAATAAACCACAAAGACAACCCTTAACCACCCTGTCTAACCCTGCTATGGTGTCAAAGGAGCAGTAGGAAACCACCGTTGATGGCCATTGGCGTTTGGGTTTTAGGGGATCAACTGTCGCTACAGCAGGCCGCGCTGCAAAGTTGCGCCCATCCTGTCCCCGTCATCCTCATTGAGTCCCACCAGTGGGTCAAACAACGCCGCTACCATGCCCAAAAACTGGTGCTGGTGTGGTCGGCCATGCGGCACTTTGCCCAAGACCTCGAAGCGGCCGGTTGGCCAGTGACCTACGCGATCGCCCCCGACTTTGCCACCCCGCTGCGGCAGTGGATCAGTGCCCACAACATCCACGAAGTGCGGATCATGCAACCTAGCGATCGCCCCTTTCGTGACTGCATTGCCACCTTTGACCTGCCCTGTGCCATTAAATTGCTGCCGAACAATCACTTTCTCTGGTCAGAAGCGGACTTTCAGCAGTGGGCAGCCGGTCGCAAAACCCTTGTCCTGGAGCACTTTTACCGTGCAGGGCGGCAGCGGTTTCAAATCCTGATGGAGGGCAAATCTCCTGCCGGCGGCAAATGGAACTACGATGCTGAGAACCGCCAAGGGCCCGCTGCTAACCTCAAACCCCCACCACCACTGCGCTTTTGTCCCGATAGGATTACCCAAGAAGTCATTGAAACAGTGCGCCAAGGAAACTTTGACACCTATGGCCACATCGAACCCTTTTACTGGGGGGTTAGCCGCGCCCAAGCCCTGCAAGTCTTGGAAAACTTTATTGAATACCGCTTGCCCCAGTTTGGCCCCTACCAAGATGCCATGGTGGTAGGAGAAGAGACCCTGTGGCACAGCCTCCTTTCCCCCTATTTGAATTTAGGCCTACTGTCTCCCCAAGAAGTGATTGATGCGGCCTTAGTGGCCTACGGTGAACGGCAACTCCCCCTAAATAGCGTTGAGGGGTTTATTCGCCAAATTCTTGGCTGGCGCGAGTATATGTATGGCCTTTATCACTACCTCGGTGCCGACTACTGTCAGCGAAACTTCTTTCAGCACCACCAATCTCTGCCGGCTTTCTTTTGGCAGAGCGATCGCGCTACAATGAGCTGTCTGCGCTACGTTCTTAAGCAAATTGAGTGCACTGGCTATGCCCACCACATTCAGCGGCTGATGATCCTGGCCAACTTTGCTCTCATTACTGGCTTAGCTCCTCAGGAAGTGGAAAACTGGTTCCACAGTGTCTTTATTGACGCCTATGATTGGGTGATGCAAACCAATGTCTTGGGAATGGGCTTATTTGCCGATGGCGGACTCTTGGCCTCCAAACCCTATGCCGCCTCCGCTAACTACATTCAGCGCATGAGTAATTATTGCCAAGGATGTGCCTATAACCCAAAGCAACGCGTGGGCGATCGCGCTTGCCCCTTTAACTTTTTTATTGGCATTTCCTAGCACGCCATCGAACAGTCCTGAGTCGGCAAGGACGCATGGCCATTGCCCTTAAAAATCTGGAAAAATTGAGCGCCTTGGAAATGGCCGCAATTCAACAGGAGGTAGAGCGGTGGTATTTTGAAAATTCATAGATCGAGAAGATATCAATTGTATTTCAGATTACATTTACTTGTAAAACTTGAACCCACCTTTTCTGAGTCATCCACTCATCTATTGATGATCTATACTCCATAGCTGTTTCGAAAGGGAGTGATATATTACAAAGAGAGATAAATTACCCTTGAAGAATCCGCTGGCATCCTTAAAAAACATGAGCGATAGCTTAGACTACAAGAGCCGGTTATCTCCTATGCTAAGCAAGGTAGCGAATGATGATGAGGTGATTTGCAATTATTCTGCCTATTCTGCTGCCTAATGTCTCATTCTTTGTTGGAATAGCTATAATTCAAACCTAAGGCATTTTTCAAATCCATTAGGGAAAAGCTTAACCAAAAGATAACCGAAAAATAATGTTCTCCTATGCTGAATTCGACATAATTTAGACAGGTGGCATCAAGTGTAAGTACAGTTGCCGCTTTCAAGCAATTCAATTCGATGCTCATTCCGGGGGGATACGCAAATGAATGAGACACTAAAGGGCACATCCAAAGTTCACCTTGCCGCCGCCACCACCTTAGCAGACCTGCCCTATTTTTCCTATCAGGTTTCCCCCGAGACCATTGCCGAAGAGGTGGCTGAGCAATTTCAACGTGATCCTGAGCTACCAGGGGTCTTGGTGGTGGCGGGCGATCGCGTCATCGGCATGATCTCCAAGGTCAAGTTTTTTGAGCGCATGAGTCAGCAATTTGGCCGGGATCTATACTTGCCGCGCCCCATTAAGTTAATGCCGGAAATTGCCAATCCCAAAGTTCCTCCGCTTGTCTTGATGGCACGCACCCCCGTTGAAGAAGCTGTGGAGCAGGCCTTGAATCGCCCCCCTGCCTTTGTCTATGAACCCATTGTCGTGCGCACGGGCAAGCAACTGGTCTTGGTGGATATGCGGGTCGTCCTAATTGCCCAGGCTCAAGTCCTGAGTAGGAAAAATCTTTTTATTCAGCAGCAGCACCTCCACACCCAGCAAATCCTTGAGAGCCTAAGAGTGGAAAAAGAGCGCAACCAGGACTACGCCAAGCGCCTTGAAAGCGAGCTCACCCGCACTCAACAGATGAATGAAGCCCTAGAGCAGCAGGAGCGCTCTGTCCGTGAGCAAGCAGAGCGGATTGCTCAACTGAACCAACGGTTTATTTCCATCAGCCAAGTGCTCTCAGAGCGCGGCCAAAAGGCCTTTCAGGAAACCTTCACAGGGGTTAACCAAATTACCCGCCACACCGCGGAGGTCTATCGTCTCAGTGAAAGGCTGAAGCGGGACGTGGAAATTATTGACCAAGCCACCCATCAAATTGCCGAGATTACCCGTCAGGTGAAGCACCTTGCGGTGCAAGCGGGGTTGATTGCCAATCGCAGCGGCCAGCGGACGGTGGGCTTTGATTTTATTACTGAGGCAATTAACAAACTGGCCAACCAAGTGGTTGTTGCCAACCAGCAGGTGGAGGAAATGGCCAATCATTTTCGCCATCACATCCGCGAAGTGGTGCAGTCCACCGCCTCTGGCGAAAAAATCGCGCGATCGCTCCTCAGTCAAGTAGAAACGACTCAGCAAGCCATCCAAGAACTGCAAACCCTCCTGGATGCTGAGGGTACAGCCGCCGCCGAAACCGAGAAGGAAGTTCTGCCAACCGCTGTGGTTGCTTAAGGCGGTAGATTTAGGCCATGGCCACAGGCTATCTTGGAGCTAGAACACTTTTAATTTCTAGGCTTAATTTTTAGGATTGAGGATGCCCCGACCCACTGTTATTCTCCATGGCGGCGCCGGCAGGTCGCTCCAAGATAAAGGTGGTCTCATTCCTGTCCGCCAATCCCTCCATGGCATTGTCACCCAAGTAGTTCAGGCCCTCAAAGAAGGAGCAACGGCGATTGAGGCAGTGGTTTTGGGGTGTCGGCTCCTAGAAGATGAACCGCGCTTCAATGCCGGCACAGGCTCGGTGCTGCAGTCCGATGGGCAGATTCGCATGAGCGCCTCTTTAATGGATGGGCAGCGGCAGCGCCTTAGTGGTGTCATCAACGTCTCGCGAGTAAAAAATCCCATTGATCTTGCCCACTGGCTACAACAGTGCCCCGATCGCGTTCTGTCCGATGTGGGGGCAGCAGAATTGGCTCGTGAATTGCAGCTTCCTGTGTATCAACCCCTAACGGATCAGCGACTCTACGAATGGCTGGAGGAACGCAAGGGGAATTTCTCAAAATCAATGGCGAGGGTGGTGGCCGAAGAGGCAGGACGGGGCACGATTGGTGTCGTGGTTTTAGATCAGCAGGGACACTTGGCTGTGGGGACTTCCACTGGCGGCAAGGGTTTTGAGCGTATTGGGCGGGTGAGTGACTCCGCAACCCCAGCTGGAAACTATGCCAACAGCTTAGCAGCGGTCAGTTGTACAGGCATTGGTGAAGACATTCTCGATGAGGCGCTGGCCACGCGGATTGTGGTGCGAGTAACCGATGGCCTGTCCCTCGGGGCGGCCTTTGAAAAATCCTTCCGGGAAGCCGCCAGTCGGCAACGGGATTTTGGCGCCATTGGCTTGGATCATCAGGGGGCGATCGCCTGGGGTAAGACCTGTGATGTTCTTCTTGCGGCCTACTGGGATGGCACGACCATTGGCGATACCTTGGAATTACCACCGGGGCTACAGGTGGGCAGTCAAAAATAATTTATCCTTGATGTCAAGTTTTTTATTGCTTGCTGGAGCGGATTGGGTGCATCCGTTGGGGCAAACCCCTATAATCTTAAGTGTTTTTACATTTGGCCGATGTCCCTTGAGGGAACCCTATGACCAATACGACCTCGCCTGCTATTCTCAATCCGATTGCCCGTCCTGAAGTTCCCCAAGAACTTGCTGAAAATATCATCCTCACATCCCTCAATGATGTCTATGACTGGGCACGGCTATCGAGCCTCTGGCCGCTCATGTATGGCACCGCCTGCTGCTTCATTGAGTTTGCTGCCATGATTGGCTCGCGCTTCGATTTTGATCGCTTTGGCTTGGTGCCCCGCAACAGCCCCCGTCAGGCAGATTTGATCATCACCTCCGGCACAATCACGATGAAGATGGCACCGGCTTTGGTACGCCTTTACGAGCAAATGCCCAACCCCAAATACGTGATTGCCATGGGTGCCTGCACGATCACAGGGGGCATGTTTAGCTCTGATTCTTATTCCGCTGTGCGTGGTGTGGACAAGCTGATTCCCGTAGATGTCTATTTGCCTGGCTGCCCACCCCGTCCAGAGGCAATCATGGATGCCATTATCAAGCTGCGCAAGAAAATTGCCAACGAACATATCAACGAGCGGGGTAACCTTGCCCAAACCCATCGCCTCTTTACCGCCAAGCACAAAATGAAACCCGTGCCGCCCATTCTGACGGGCCAATATCTCAATGCTCCTACTCGTCAAGCGCCTCCCCCTGCCCTTGCGGCAGCGATGGGAATAGCCGTTCCTGCCCTTGGAGAAGCCGTGAGCGAAACCAGCAGCACTGGAGAATAATTCAAATTCAATCCTTCTTGGCAAAGAGGTAGCAAGCAATGGCAGTTTCAACAGAGCTTTTAGTTCTTGGTGTGTATGTGGCCTTGGCGGGGCTGTATCTGCTGGTGGTGCCGGCGATTGTCTATGCCTATTTGAAAGCGCGCTGGTATGTGGCTAGCTCCTTTGAGCGGGCGTTTATGTACTTTCTAGTTACTTTTTCTTTCCGGGATTACTCCTGCTCGCACCCTTTATTAACTTTCGCCCACAACCGCGCTCTCTCAATTCCTAGGTGCTATGCGCCGCATTGATGTTCTAGGAATTGGTGTTGGTCTTTTCTTTGGCGGTGGTTTGGTCTATCTCCTGTTGCGGATGGCCGGGGTTGAGCCACTTCAGGCGGGTGTTTGGAGTCAGGCTATTTTTGTCTTGGGAATTCTTGGCTGGCTCTCCACTTACCTACTGCGGGTTGTTACGGGGCGGATGACCTACCACCAACAACTCAAAGACTATGAAGAGGCACTTCTTAGCGATCGCCTAGCACGGCTGTCGCCAGAGGAGCGAGCGGCCCTCGAAGCTGAGATTCTCGCAGAAACCAACCCTACAGCTGATCCTGAATTGGGAGATAATTAGCTCAAGTTTCCCCTATGGCTTGGCAATGCACTTTCCCCGCTCCTGTGGTTTACTGCTCCATCCCACCTCCCTTCCCGGTGGTCACGGCATTGGTGAGTTGGGTGCCGCTGCCCGTGAGTTCTTGGAATTTTTAGTGGCCAGTGATCAGCAGTACTGGCAAGTGCTGCCCCTAGGCCCCACCGGCTTTGGGAATTCTCCCTATATGTGCTATTCCGCTATGGCGGGTAACCCGCTGCTGATTAGCTTGGAGGAGGTCGCAAAAGCCGGTTGGTTAACGGAGGCTGATCTAGCGCAGATTAACCTTGAGAATCGCGATCGCGTGGATTTCGACGCTGTGATCAACCAGAAACTGCCGCTCCTACGCCTTGCGGCGCAACGTTTTCAGAGTCAAGCTACCCCAGGAGACTGGCAGGCCTTCCGCGACTTCCAAGCCCTTGCTCACTACTGGCTGCCCACCTATGCCCTCTTTATGGCAATTAAGGAGCACCATGAGGGACAGCCGTGGTATGAATGGCCCGCTCCTTTGCGCGATCGCGAACCAACCGCCCTTGCCGCTATCCAAGTTGTTCTCAAAGACCGCATTTTTGAGTACGAGTTTCAGCAATTTCTCTTTTACCAACAGTGGCACGCCCTCAAGGAAGCCGCCAATCAACGGGGGATTCAAATTATCGGTGATATTCCCATTTACGTTGCCCACGACAGTGCCGATGTCTGGGCCTTTCCTCAATTTTTTGAACTCAATCCAGAAACAGGTGCGGCTGCCCTCATGGCCGGTGTGCCCCCCGACTACTTTAGCGCCACAGGACAACTGTGGGGCAATCCCATTTACAACTGGAAAGCCCTTGCTGCCGATGGCTACTCTTGGTGGATTGAGCGCTTCCGTGCTCTCCTTTCCTATGTGGACATTATCCGTGTCGATCACTTTCGCGGCTTTCAGGCCTACTGGCAAGTACCGGAAGGGGAGAAAACAGCTGTCAACGGCGAGTGGCAACCAGGTCCTGGTGCTGCCTTCTTTGAAGCTTTGCAAGCGGCCTTGGGACGACTGCCTATTCTAGCGGAGGATTTAGGGGATATTACCCCCGATGTCATTGCCCTGCGGGATCAGTTTCAGTTTCCGGGGATGAAAATTCTCCAGTTTGCCTTTGGCGGTGGTTCAGATAATCCGTTTTTGCCCTTTAATCAAGAGCGCAACTGCGTGGTGTATACCGGCACTCACGACAATGACACAACTGTGGGCTGGTATCGCAACCTGAGTGACTGGGAACGGCAGCGTTTTATTGACTATTTGGGCTATACCCCCAGCGAACCCCACTGGGCATTGATTCGCATGGCCTTGGGAACCGTGGCTAACCAAGCCATTATTCCCGTTCAAGATTTGCTCGGCCTCGATAGCCATGCCCGCATGAATTTTCCTGGGACTGGCGAAGGCAACTGGGCATGGCGACTGACTGCTGGTCAACTCACCCCTGAACTTGCCGCTCATTTGAAGCACCTGGTACATCTCTTTGGCCGCCAAGCGCCCCCCAGGCCTCAACCTAGTGAAGCCGAGGCAGGATCCCTCGGAATTGAGACGCAGCCCTAAGCTCGCCGTCGGCCATCGGGCATAATCGTGCCCCGCAAATCCACTTCACTGAGATTGGCACCACTCATATCTGCAGCAGTCAGGTTGGCCCGCGTCAAATCGGCCCGCGACAGGTTCGAGCCTGAGAGGTTGGCATCTCCTAAGTCTGCGCCACTCAAGTTAACACCGCTGAGGTCTACGGTTCCCAGCAAGCTGCCGCTAAAGGTTGCCCGGCTTAGGGTGGCTCCACTCAGGGTGGCGCGGCTCAGGTTTGCTTCGGAGAGGGTAGCACGACTCAGGTTGGCTCCCACCAAGCGGGCGCGGCTGAGATTGGCTTCTACTAAGTCGGCACGGCTAAAGTTAGCTTCCGTTAAGTCCACCTCGCGGAGATTGGCACCGCTCAGATTAGCCCCCCGCAGCTTCACCCCATTAAAGACTAGGCCACTGAGATTGGCACTGCGTAGATCCGTTTGACTCAAATCCGCATTATCCAGCAATGCACCCTGCAGATTTGCCCCTTGGAGATTCGCTCCCCGCAGATTGGTGCCCACCAGTTTAGCATGGCTGAGGTTGGCGCCCTGCAAATTTGCGCCACTGAGATTCGCACGGCTCAGGTTGGTATGACTCAGGTTCGCGCCACTGAGATTGGCACCACCAAGGTTGACCTCTGATAGCTCTAGGGACGATAGATCCGCCTTTGCCAGTTCGGCGCCGACAAGTTTGGCCTTGGTAAGGTTGGCTTCACTGAGCTTGACTTCCGTGAGATCAACGCGACTCAGATTGGCACCTGTAAGATTTGCCGCCGTTAAATTAGCACCCCTCAGGTTGGCACCGCTGAGGTTTGTGCCACTGAGATTGGCATTGCTGACATCCGCCTGAATTAAATCCACACGGGTCAGGTTTGCCTGCTTTAGCTCTGTTCCATGCAAATTGGCGCCCTGTAAATTTGCTCCCGAAAGGTTCACGCCGTCGAGGGTCAATCCCCGCAGATCTGCATTGGCCAAATCCACACGGGAGAGGTTTGCACCCTGAAGCACTGTTCCCCGCAGTGTGGTTTCACTCAGTTCAGCGCGGCTGAGATTAGCTCGTGTCAGGTTTGCCCAACTGAGATCACTACGACTCAAGTTTGCGCCAGCGAGGTTGGCATCCACCAATTCTGCTTTGATGAGCATCGCATTGACAATTTCTGCACCACATAGCACGGCGCCACTGAGATTTGCCCCGCTCAGGTTGACCCACTCCATGTCGGCACGGGAGAGAATAATCCCCCGTAGATCAGCGTTAATAAACTCGCCATTTGTCAAACTGGCGCGATTAAAGTCCCGTTCACCGCTGGCGTAGCGTTTTAACAACTCTTGGGGATTCATCAAAAAAAATTGGCTCTGGAACTCCGCCCCTGAGAGCGGCTCTACACTCTAAGCCTAGCTTAATTCGCTAAAACCACACTACGCTCGTGAGAGGATGACTCGTGAGAGGATGATAATAAAGACTTGCGCTCGATGCTCTCATGGATACCATTCCTATTCTTGATCTCAAAGCCCAATATCAGTCCCTCCAACCAGAGATCGATCGCGCAGTTGCCCGGGTACTCGCATCAGGTCAGTTCATTCTAGGGCCAGAGGTACAGGCCTTTGAGGAAGAGGTGGCCGCCTATTTAGGGGTGCGCCAGGCGGTAGCCGTTAATTCAGGAACAGATGCATTGGTGATTTCCCTGCGCAGTTTGGGGGTGGGTGCTGGGGATGAGGTGATTACAACCCCTTTTTCGTTTTTTGCCACGGCAGAGGCGATTAGTTTGGTGGGTGCCCGCCCAGTTTTTGTGGATGTGGAATTGGACTCCTTTAACCTTGATCCCAGTAAAGTTGCTGCAGCGATTACCCCTCGCACCAAGGTGATTTTGCCTGTGCATTTATTTGGCCGACCGGCAGCGATGGGGGCAATTATGGAACTTGCTCAGGCTCATGGGTTAGCGATCCTTGAGGATTGTGCCCAGTCTTTTGGGGCCCGCTATTGCCCGCCCTGTGAAAATTGCCAATGTGAAGCGGCAACTCAAGAAGCCTTGGCCCATCGGTTCACGGGCGCGATCGGTACGATGGGTGCCTTTTCCTTTTTCCCCACCAAGAATTTGGGTGCCTATGGTGATGGCGGTCTGATTACTACCAATGATGAGGATTTAGCAGAGCGATCGCGCATGCTGCGGGTTCACGGCGCCCGTCAACGCTACCACCACGAAATAATTGGCTACAATTCCCGCTTGGATAGCCTCCAGGCAGCAATTCTACGGGTGAAGCTGCCCCATATCGATCGCTGGAATCAACAGCGACGGCGAGTCGCCCAAACCTATAACCAAGCCTTGGCTGGTCTTGAGGCAGTAGTGACCCCAGCCGTGTCTGCGGGGCATGTGTTTCATCAATATACGATTCGGGTGCTGAATGGCCAGCGGGATGCGCTTGTGGCTTACCTAAAGGAGGCTGGCATTAGTTCAATGATTTACTACCCCATTCCCCAAGATCACTTTCCGATGTACAAGGGGCAATCTCCTCCCAATCCTGTGAGCGATCGCCTTGCTAGCGAGGTTCTTAGCTTGCCCATTTGGCCTGAATTAAGCGATGCCACCATTGAGTATATTGCGGCAACCATTCGGCAGTTTTTTCACCCGTCCTGAGGCGTTTCTGTGAGTATCTCTTCAGGTGTTGCCTTAGCATCTGCACTAAGGCAGTCTTTGCCGCAACTTAACAGAACCTTAAACTGAGACTCGCTAGGCTAGCTACAGCTCTTTGCCAAGATGGGGCGTTACAAACACAACACGGGACATGGTTTCCTAATTATGGGTATTGGCTGTGTTTACCCCCTCTGGAAAGGGCTGTCCTGTTGCTTACCCGAGGAGATCCCCCATGAAGGTTGCGGTTTTTAGTGCGAAATCCTACGATCGCCAGTTTTTGGATGCTGCCAATGCGGCTCAAGGCTATCCCCATATTCTAACCTATTACGATTTGCTGCTGCGGCCTCAAACAGTGTCCCTGGCTGAGGGGCACAATGCAATCTGTGCCTTTGTCAATGACGATCTTGGGGCACAGACCCTAGAGCGACTCGCACAGTTGGGGGTGCGTCTAGTCACCCTGCGCTGTACGGGCTTTAACAATGTGGATTTAGCTACGGCGGCCAACGTGGGCATAACGGTTACCCGCGTGAGTACTTATTCCCCCTATTCGGTGGCAGAGCATACGGTGGGGCTGATCCTGATGCTCAACCGCAAACTCCACCGTGCCTACAACCGGGTGCGCGATGATAACTTTTCCCTAGAGGGACTGATGGGCTTTGACCTCCATGGTTGTACCGTTGGCATCATTGGCACGGGTAAAATTGGCCGAGTTGTTGCTCAGATTCTGCATGGTTTTGGCTGCCACCTTTACGGTTACGATCCCTACCCTAGTGAAGCTTTTAGGGAGATTGGTACCTACACAACCTTAGAAACATTGCTGGCGGCATCCGACATTATTACCCTCCATTGCCCCCTGCTTCCCGAAAATGAACACCTGATCAACGCCACCACGATCGCCCAAATGAAGCGGGGCGTCATGCTAATCAATACCAGTCGCGGCAAACTGGTGGACACCAAAGCCGTCATTGAGGGCATTAAAAGCGGCCAAATTGGTTATCTGGGCATTGATGTCTATGAAGAGGAAGACTCCCTCTTTTTCCAAGACCTCTCGGACACCATCATCCAGGACGACACCTTCCAACTCCTGCAATCCTTCCCCAATGTGGTGATTACTGCCCACCAGGCCTTCTTTACCCGCAATGCTCTCACGGATATTGCCCGTACCACGATTGAAAATTTGACCTGTTTTGAGCAAGGCCTGCCCCTAGCAAACGAAGTGAAACAGCCCTCACCCTGAGGCTCAACCAACTCAACAGGGGGACTAATGACTTTTCGGGCAAACAGATCCGCTATAGTAGCGATCGCGTTTGTTTCAGACAAGTCAGGAAAGACTCATGGGGTGTGCAGAAAAAGTCATTTTGGCCTATTCGGGGGGGGTGGATACCTCCGTATGTATTCCCTATCTCAAGCACGAGTGGGGAGTGAAGGAAGTTATTACCCTCGCAGTGGATTTAGGACAGGGGGATGAACTGGAGCCCATTCGCCAAAAGGCCCTTGATGCAGGTGCCAGCGCCTCGTTAGTGGCTGATGCCAAAGCTGAGTTCATCCGCAACTATGCTTTTCCAGCCATTCAAGCCAACGCCCTCTACGAAAATCGCTATCCCCTCTCGACGGCCCTTGCTCGCCCCTTGATTGCCAAGCTCTTGGTGGAGGCGGCTACCCAATACGGTGCTGACGCTGTTGCCCACGGCTGTACTGGGAAAGGGAATGATCAAGTCCGCTTTGATGTGGCGATCGCTGCCCTCAATCCCCATCTCAAGGTCTTGGCACCCGCGCGTGAATGGGGCATGAGCCGTGAAGAAACCATTGCCTACGGCGAACGCTTTGGCATTCCTGCGCCTGTCAAGAAATCTTCCCCCTACAGCATTGACCGCAATCTTTTGGGACGCAGTATTGAAGCTGGCCCCCTTGAGGATCCGTGGATTGAACCCCTTGAGGAGGTCTATTTGATGACCCAAGCCATTGAACACACCCCCAACTCCCCGGAGTATGTGGATATTGGCTTTGAAGCAGGGGTTCCTACCAGCCTCGATGGTCGCCCCCTTGATCCTGTGACATTGGTCAGTGAACTCAATGAGCGAGTGGGTCGCCACGGCTTTGGCCGCATTGACATGATTGAAAATCGCCTGGTTGGCATTAAATCCCGTGAAATTTACGAAGCCCCTGGTCTACTGGTGCTCATTGACGCCCACCGCGATTTGGAAAGTTTGACTCTGACTGCTGATGTGACGCAGTATAAGCGGGGCATTGAGGAAACCTACAGCCGCTTGGTCTATAACGGCCTCTGGTACAGCCCCCTCAAGGAAGCCCTCGATGCCTTTATTCAACAGACTCAGCAGCGGGTCACAGGTACCGTGCGCGTCAAGCTCTTTAAGGGGACTGCACGGGTGGTGGGGCGGCAATCTCCCTACTCCCTTTATACGCCTGATTTGGCCACCTATGGCAGGGAGGATCAATTCGACCACAGGGCAGCTGAGGGCTTTATCTATGTGTGGGGGCTACCCACCCGTGTCTGGGCAGAAAAACTGCGCCAAGGCTAGTCGGGGGCTTCGACAATACACCACTCATGGAGTTCGTAGTGGACGCACTGGTGTTGGACGAGGGGATCACGGGCAACAATTTCCTCAGCCGCCTTGCGGGAATCGGCCTGAAACAACAGCATGCCACCCCCTCGCTCAGCCCAGTATCCCGTGCGGGCTTGATGGCCGGCGGCAATGAGGGAGCGTACATAGGCCCGATGGGCAGGAACATAGCGATCAAAGGTTGCTTTGTCCACAATGCCGCGCTCAATTTTGACAAACCATGGCATTGGTGATTGGCTCCTGTGGATTCGAATCAAGACCTAGAATAGCTATAAGCAGTGTGCCTGAGTGACGCTGTTGTGCCCTGATTGTGAGCGGCTATGAGCAAAGCCATGACCCTTGAAACCTTGTTAAGTGAATTTGCCCGTGGAGTGCGGAATTTCCGTGGTGTTAATTTGGCAGGCAGTGTGTTTCCTTTAGTACAACTCAGCCATGTTGATCTGGCGGGAGCCAATCTGCAGGGCATTAATTGGAGTGGGGCGGATTTGATCAAGGCTAACCTGGCCAATGCCAATCTGCGGGGAGCTAACCTGATTGGTGCAGATCTCAGTGGGGCTAACCTCACCGATGCAAACTTGCAGGACGCAATCCTAAGTGGTGCTGTTTTGGTGGGAGCCTACCTCTCCCGAGCCAATTTGCAGCGAGCAGTCCTCAGCGGTGCCATCCTCAAGGGGGCAGTTCTCCACGACAGTAATCTCAAGGATACGAATGTGGTGGGCGCAGATTTATCGGAGGCGGATTTGACTGGGGCGATCGCCCGCCGCCAAGACCTGGAGGAGGCCAAGCTCGCAGGCACCATCCTACCCAACGGCGAAGTGGTTTTGGAGGATGGAGACATTCAAGAGATACCGTTGCCACCCCCAACCACCACTCCCCAGCCAATGGCGGTTGCTAACGAAACTACTCTCATTGAGTGGACAAATGAGCAGGTGATTCAAATGCTGATCCTGCAACAGCACCCCTTGCCCAGTACCTATCAAAGTGCCGATTTGAAGGTGGTGGATTTGGGCAATCACAGTTATCAACTGCGCACTGTCACTGACACGGTCGTTGCGGTGGTGGAGGGAGCCAGTGTGGCCGATGAAAAAGTAACCCTTTTTACCGAGGCACCCTTTGCAGATTTAGTGGCCAGTGTACTCCAAGCCCATTCATTTTTGCCCACCCAATACGTCAGTGAACCGCTGCCGGCATGGCGGTACGAGCAGGTACCGATTCCCCAGGGGGGCGAGGTGCGTTTAGGAACGGCACGGCAACTCTGGAAGACCTGGTGGCTGCTGCTGAAGTCGGCTGCTGCTGCGCAAGAGCCGTCGCAATTGCAACTTTTGGTGGGTAAGGAGTGGCAACCCATTCGGGAGATTGCCTTTTCAGCCGCGGCAGCGGGGGGGCTGATCATTAAGACATCTGGGGGCGATCGCCACTATCCTGGGGATGCCTCACTGATTTGGCTAGAAAAGATATCCCCGGCATCCCTAGCAACGGGTACCCCAGCGCCAACTCTGACCGTCCCTCCTTGGAAGGGGCTACTGAGATTTGATAATAACCGCTTGACTATTCAAACTGCGGCTGGACCCGTCTGTGTTGAGGGGGAAAATCTGAGGGTTATCATTGGTGGGCAAGCGATCGATCTCAACCAGCTCTGATGGTCGTTGTTCAACCCTTTGATTTTAGCCGCTGGCCCATTGCTGTCAGTGATTTACCCGCCGATACTTACCTCGTGGGGGGGGCGGTGCGGGATGCTCTCCTCGGTCGGACAACGTTGTACCCCGACTGGGATTTTATTGTGCCGAGGGATGCCATTGCCCTGAGCAAAAAACTGGCGGATCAGTACAAGGCTGGATGGGTTCTTTTGGATCGCGATCGCGGGGTTGCCCGCTTAGTCTTTTCCCATACGACGGTGGACATTGCCCAGCGGCATGGTGAGACGCTCTTAACCGATTTGAGCGATCGCGATTTTCGGATCAATGCCATTGCCTACGACATTCATCACCACCACATTGTCGATCCCCTCGGTGGCCTCTTAGATTTGCAACGCCGCCAAATTCACTATGTAGCGCCAGAAAATCTTGCTGCTGATCCATTGCGACTCCTACGCGCCTATCGCCAAGCCGCTCAACTCCAATTTACGATTACGCCCGAAACACGGCAGGTAATCCAAGCCCTTGCCCCCCAACTGCGGCGAGTGGCAGCAGAACGGGTACGGGTAGAACTCAGTTATCTCCTGAGTGCTGTTGAGGGTGCGGCTCAAGTGACCCTCGCCTTTCGCGATGGGGTATTGGCGGTGTGGTTGCCTTCGGTAACCGAGGAGCGGATGACCCACTACCATGCCCTTGAATCTACCCTAGCGAATTTCCCTTTCCCTGCCCTGTGGCCGGCGCTGACGAAATCCATTGCCGCAACGAATGCCCCCGGTGAGCCCCAACGGCGAACCCTAGCGGCTTTGGCCAAGCTCACCTGCCTCGTGAATGCCAGCGATCGCCAAGCTGCCGAGGAATTGACTGCACTCACCTACACCACCGATGAAATTCGCATTGTCCAAGTTCTATGCCGCCTCCTCAGCCACTGGCTAGTCCCCCTCCAACAGCCCCTGAACCGTGAGCAAGCCTTTTATCTATTCCGCGCAGCAGGCAGCTATTTTCCAGCCTTTGTTGCTCTGGCCCTTAGCCGTGGCATCCCCAAAGCGCATCTGGTACCCCTGGTCAGAGGGTGGTTAGACCCTAAGGATGCCATTGCCCATCCCCCCCAGTTGGTGCGAGGTGCTGATCTGGTGGAAGCGTTTCAGGTCTTGCCAGGGCCGCGTGTGGGTGAATTGTTGCGAGCGGTGGAAGCAGCCCAAGCGCGGGGGGAAATTAGCGATCGCCCCCAAGCCCTAGCCTATGTGGCCCAACTCCTCAAGGGGTCAACGGAACCAAGGCCGAGTTAGGAACTCCTTAGAAAAATCTCTTGCCAAAGGGTGTCATAGGCCTTTTGGGTCGCCCCATCGAGGGGAAGCAGGACTTCACTCTTGGCAAAGGCCGTTGGCGTTGCAAAGGGAATATAGCGGCTGAACAGGGTTTCCCTGAGATTCCTGACAAGGGGTGAAGGAGCATGGCTAAACTGACTCAGTTGTTCAGCAACCTGGGGTTGCCACCAGTAGTTCAACCAAGCCAGTGCTGCGGCATTGGGCTCCTGAGGACAGACCCACAGGTCCACCCAAAGGGCTGTGCCACTGGCTGGAAACACTGCCCCGTAGGTCCGGGGATCTTGCTGCAGGAGCGGCAGTAGATCCGTTGACCAACCCACTGCCAATTGCGTGCTGCCGAGCATTAGGGGCTGCAAGTAGGCGTCAGAACTAAAGAAACGACAGCCTTGGCGCAGCTGCTGCAAGCGTTCCCGCAATTTGGGGTGGGTGGTTGGGCCGTTGTAGGATAGCCCCAAGGATTTCAGGGTTAAGCCAATCACTTCGCGGGGGGTATTCAAGAGGCTGTAGTGTCCCTGCACTGCGGGGTGCCATAGAACGTCCCAATCGGTGGGCTGCCAGCCTAAATCCGCAAAGAAATCGCGGCGATAAATGAGGGCGGTTGCCCCCCAGCGATAGGGAAGACCCCAAAAGGCGTCCCCTTGGCTGATGGCTTGGAGAAGTGGCTGCCACGGTTCAGCCCAGTCAAGCCGGTTTTGAATTCGGGTTTTGGAAATAGGGGCGATCTGGTGTTGGCTCATCGCCTGATTTAGCCAAGCGTCCCCGAGACTGAGAACGGCTGACCCTAGGTTGCCGGCTGCAAGGGTATGGGCTAAAGCTTGGGGGGTTTCCTGAAGGCGCAGATGAATACGGACGTCCGCTTGTTGACGAAATCGCTGAATCAGTTGAGGTGGTAAGGATTTGCGCAGCAGATGAACGGTTAGCCCGCTATTGGCACTTGCTTGGCCACCACTGAGGGCGATCGCCCCCAGGGCAAACAACCCCTGACAAAATTGCCGCCGCTGCATTAGCGTTGCCACCGAAAGTGTAATTGACTCGGCTGAGCGGGATCCCCCAGTTGCTCAATGCCGCGATCGTTGGCCACCAAGTGCCGCAGAATCAGGTAAATTCGCTCCAGTTGATCGGGAGCATTGACGGCGCGGGCGATCGCCCCCAAGTCGAGGGGCTCGTCACTTTGTTCTAAAACTTTGACAATCTGGCGTTGCAGTGCCAAGTTTGCCGCCGCTGCTTTTTTCCCAGCTTCCACCCCCGGCTGATGGTAGGCATTGATATTCACCAAGAAGCCATAGAGACCCACCGCTCGCTCGTAGAGGGCAATCAGGGCACCCACTGTTTTGGGGGTCACCTCTGGAATAGTGACCGTCAGAGAGGGGCGATTCTTTTCATAGAGAGCTTGGCGCGTGCCCAGGAGCAGGCCACTGAGGTAATCCCCCGCGGTAATCCCTGGCTCCACATCAATGCTGGGTTCTTGACCATCCCGCAACACTTCAATAAAGGTAACAAAAAAGTTAGGTAGGCCATCCCGCAACTGCTGCACATAGGCGTGTTGATCGGTGGTTCCCTTGTTGCCATAGACGGCAATCCCTTGGTGGACTATGTTGCCGTCGAGATCTTTTTCCTTGCCGAGGGACTCCATGACCAACTGCTGCAAGTAGCGGCTAAACAGCAGCAGACTGTCTTTGTAAGGTAGGACAACCATATCTTTTTCCCCCCGACCCTTGCCTACATGGTGCCAAGCTAAGGCGAGTAGGGCGGCGGGATTTTGGCGGATATTCGGCACACGAGTTGCCTGATCCATTAATTTCGCTCCCGTGAGGAGGTCATCAATGTCAATCCCTTGGAGGGCAGCGGGCAAGAGGCCCACCGTTGAGAGTTCGGAGGTGCGTCCCCCCACCCAGTCAAACATCGGGAAAATGGCGAGCCAACCGTTTGACTCCGCCACTTGGGCAAGGCCACTGCCGGGCATGGTGATGGCCACGGTGTGATCGGCAAAGGCCAGACCGGCGCGTTGGAAGCGGGCTTGGGCTTCTAGCATGCCGTTGCGGGTTTCCGGTGTCCCCCCCGATTTGGAAATGACCAGCACGAGCGTGGTGCGCAGGCGATCGCCCAACTGCGCAAAAACCCGTTCAAAGCCTGCCGGATCGGTGTTGTCCAAAAAATGAATGTTCAAGGGAGGATTCACGGGCGCGAGGGCGGCGGCCACAAACTGCGGACCTAGGGCAGAACCCCCAATGCCAATCGAGAGAATATCCGTAAAGTGACCCCCTTGGGGTGGGGCAATGGCGCCGCTGTGGACTTGCTGGCTAAACTGCTTTACTTGGGCGATCGCAGCGCGGATTTGTGAGCGTAACTCCGGACTAGGGGCTAAGTCTGGATCCCGCAGCCAGTAGTGACCCACCATGCGTCCTTCATCGGGGTTGGCGATCGCCCCCCCTTCCAATTCCGCCATTTGCTGAAAGGCGCGTTCAAAGGCTGGCTCTAGGCGACGAACCCCTTCCGGAGTCAGCCCCATGCGACTGACATCCACATAAAATTCCAGTTCGGGGTGATAGTACAACCACTCTTGGTAATGCTGCCACAGAGCCAACGCATCCATAAAAACATTCCTGCCCTACGATCTCAGCGTACCTCAACAACCGTCCCTTGCTGATTCTAAGTAAGATAGTCCTACTGAGGTCAAAGGTGTGCCCCTTGTAGTTACCGGTCCTCCTCTACCTCAGCAGCTCTCCCTTTGGCCGCACAAAGAGATAGCAATGCCCCAGATTTACGACAACACCAGCCAAGTACTTGCCGATGGGCTGCGCCAGTTCATCGGCAGCGCCCAGTCCTGCGCCTTCTGCGTTGGCTACCTCAACCTACGGGGTTGGGACCAATTGGCCGACCTCGTGGACAAGTTGCCGGGAAGAACAGAAAACGCCGCCTGCCGCGTGCTGGTTGGTATGCACCGTCCCCCCGAAGAAGAAATGAAAGTGCTCGCCAGCCTCAGGCGCGGCGATGAGATAGTGGACGGTCCCACGCTCGCCCGACTCAAGCGCCACATGACCGAAAGCTTCAAGCAGCAACTGGAGTTTGGTGTACCATCGGCCCAAGCCGAACGCACGCTCCGCCAGTTGGCTGCCCAGCTTCGCGCGCGCAAGGTCTTCCTGAAAGCGTTTCTCCGCTATCCGTTGCATGCCAAGCTGTACCTCGTGCGGCGCAACGATCCCGTCACACCCCTCATCGGCTTTGTCGGCAGCAGCAACCTTACCCTGGCCGGCCTGTCGCACCAGGGCGAGTTGAATGTGGATGTCGTCGAACAAGATGCTGCCACGAAATTGCAAGCCTGGTTTGATGAGCGGTGGCAGGATGGATTAGCGATCGACCTGAGTGATACGCTCGCTGAACTCATTGAGAGAAGTTGGGCGCGTACCGATTTGGTTCGCCCGTATCTGCTCTATCTCAAGATCGCCTACCACCTCTCCGAGGAGGCGCGCCAAGGTGAGCGCGAGTTCCGCCTCCCTCGCATTTTCACTGAGAAAGGCACACCGTTGCTCGATTTTCAGGAGCGGGCCGTTTCCCTGGCGGCCCATTATCTCTACCGCCGGGGTGGTGTGTTGCTTGGCGATGTGGTAGGGCTGGGCAAGACGTTGATGGCGACGGCCATTGCCCGCATCTTTCAGGAGGATGACCAGAGCAACACGCTAGTCGTTTGCCCGCCGAAGCTCGCGCCCATGTGGGAGCAGTATCTGCAGACCTACGAAATCCACGGCCGCGTGCTCTCACTCGGCAAAGTCGAAACGTTGGGGCGCGACGACGGGCCGCGCTACCGCCTCCTCATCATTGACGAAAGCCACAACCTGCGGAACCGTAAAAGCAAGCGCTACCGCGCCTTGCGCGACTACATCGAGCGCAACGAGCCACGGGTGCTCTTGCTTACCGCCACACCTTACAACAAACACTTTACCGACCTGGGCAACCAACTGCGGCTTTTTCTGGACGAAAACCAAGACCTGCACGTACGACCCGAACGGTTCTTCCAAGCATGGGCAGCGGATGGAAAAAGCGAAATGGACTTCATCGCGCGCTTCCAAACCTCACCGCACTCATTGCGTGCCTTTGAGCAAAGCCCCTACGCGGAGGACTGGCGCGACCTGATGCGCCTCTTTCTAGTACGACGCACGCGCCAGTTCATCATGAGCCACTACGCGACGTTCGACGAGGAAAAGCAGCGTTACTACGTCCTACTGAACGACAGGCCTGCATACTTTCCGCTGCGCGTGCCCAAGCGTCTCGAGTTCCCCATCCGAGAAAACGATCCCACCGACCAGTACGCACGGCTCTTCCGCGATGATGTCGTGGAGGTCATCGAGCGGCTCACCATCCCTCGCTATGGCCTGGCGCAGTACCTCGTCGATCATGCCGATCGCGATGCGAAAGGCGATGAAAAGCGCATCCTCGATAACCTCAACCGTGCGGGCCGCCGCCTCATCGGCTTTTGCCGGACCAACCTCTTCAAGCGGCTCGAATCGAGTGGCCACAGTTTTCTGCTCTCCGTGCGCCGGCACATCCTGCGCAATCTTGTCACGTTGTATGCGCTCGAACACGGTCTGCACATTCCCATCGGCACGCAGGATGCCGCCATGCTCGATACGGCGGTAAGCGACAGCGACGCCGATGAAGAGTTCGCGGTAACCCAAGAAAACCTCGCAGCAACAGCCAACGACAGCATTCCAGAAGAGGCAGCCCTTGAGAGTACATCCAGACCTTTTGAGGCGTTTCGGAATCGTGCTCGTTCGATCTACTATACCTATGCGACGCAATTCCGAAATCGCCGAAATCGCCGAAATCGCTTCGATTGGCTTGACCTGAAGTTCTTCCGCCCTGAACTCCGGCAGGCGCTCGAAGAGGACACCACTGCGCTGCTGGGCATCCTCGCACGTATCCGTACGTGGAACCCCAACCGCGATGCCAAGCTTGAAGAACTTACCAGGCTGCTGACCACACAGCACAGCAATGATAAAGTGCTGATCTTTACCCAGTTTGCCGATACTGCGCAGTACTTGAAACGCGAGCTGAGCAGAAGAGGCCTCCGCGATCTCGAGGTCGTGACCAATCAGGCCAACGATCCGGTGGCACTGGCACGGCAGTTTAGCCCGTCCTCGAACGGCGGCCTGCGTCCGGGCGAACAGGAGCTGCGCATCTTGATTGCCACCGATGTGCTGGCTGAGGGGCAGAACCTGCAAGACGCCCACATCATCGTCAATTACGACCTCCCCTGGGCAATCATTCGCCTTATCCAGCGTGCCGGCCGCGTGGATCGTATCGGTCAGCAACATGACACGATCCTGGTGTACTCGTTCCTGCCTGCCGAGGGGGTTGAGCGGCTCATCCGGCTGCGTCAGCGACTTTTCCTTCGGCTTCAGCAAAACCGGGAAGTCATCGGCACCGACGAAACCTTCTTCGGCGAGGAAGCGGCTAACAAACTGCGCGATCTCTACACCGAAAAAGCCGGCACACTCGACGACGACCAAGCCGACGAAGACATTGACCTGGCCAGTCTGGCATTCCAAGTTTGGAAGAGCGCTTCCGAGCCCGATCAAAAGGAAGCCATCGCCCTGCCGTCTATTGTCTCTGCCACACGCGCACTCCCAGAGACCGCCGATCCAGCGCAGCATCCGCCTGGTGTGATTACCTACCTCCGCTACCCCGATGGCACCGACGTCCTTGTGCGTGTGGATGAACGCGGTGAACTGGTGTCCCAGTCCATCTCAGCCATCTTTAGCGCGGCTGCCTGCGCACCAGACGAGCCAGCGCTGCCGCGGGCAGTAAACCATCACGAACTCGTTGCCCGTTGCGTGGGCATTGCCACTGAGGAGCAAACCGCCCTCGGCGGTCAACTCGGTTCGCTGCGCAGCGTGCGCCACAAGCTCTACGAACGGCTCAAGCGCTATCGCCAGCAGCTTCAGGCCAAGCCCACCCCCTCCTCTTCAGCCATCCTGCCAAAGCTCGATAGCGTGCTCGATCGGATCTGGCGATACCCGCTCAAGCAGGCCGCTAAGGAAGCCCTCAGCCGGCAGATGCACCTGGACATCACCGATGAAGCACTGCTCGAGCTGGTGCTGCGCCGCGCAGCGGACGAGAACCTCTGTGAAGTCACCACCGAGGACGATCACGTGCCAGCCGAACCGCGCATCATCTGCTCGATGGGACTGGCGCTTGCTTCAACCATGCCAGCAAACACGGGAGATGACAAGCAATGAACACCCTTCTCCAACGCATCGAATCGTGTTTGAATGCCGCTGGCTCACCGCAGAAGCTCGGCGAGCTCTTCTGCCAAACCCTCCACTGGAGCGCACCGCGAGGCTTGACGCCGCGCACGCTCGATCTCGGCGCGCCCATCAGAGCGAGCATCACGCTCCATCCGGTCGCGCAGCTTTCGGGCCTGCCGGTCTATCGCGTCGTCTGGCCTGAGGATCGGCTGCCGGGCATCACCGCCCGCCGCGCCGTGCAGCGTGCGCTCAAGCCGATGCACGCCGAGCACCTCCTCTGCTACGTCACCTCTGACCAGCGGCAAGTGGCCTTCACCTGGACGCGCGAGCGACCCGACGGCAAAATCGAACTCCGCACCCTGCCGTACGAGCTCGGCTCCCCTGCCCGCACTACCGTCGAGCGCCTGGCCGAACTCGCCTTCACCCTGGAGGAACTCCAACACGGCGAACCTCCCCTCCCCACCCTCACCGACAAACTCAACCGCGCCTTCGATGTGGAAGCGGTCACGAAAAGGTTTTATCAGGAACTCGCCAACTGGTTCTTCTGGGCGCGCGGGCACGTGCGGTTCCCGATGCCGCCGACCGAAAAGAACCGCGACGCCTACATCTCCCAGAGCCTCATCCGTCTCATCACGCGCCTCATCTTCTGCTGGTTTGTGAAAGAAATGGGGCTGATTCCCCGCGAACTCTTCGATCTAGGTACACTCTCGAAGCTTCTCAAAAACGGCGACAAGCTACCGCAAAGCAAGCAGACTACCTTCTACAAGGCGATCCTGCAAAATCTTTTCTTCGCCACGCTCAATCAGGAAATCGGAAAGCGGCAGTTCCGCAAACGCAATAAAGACCCGCGCGGGCGCGACCCGCATTGGGGAATTACCAATCTCTACCGGTACGAGGACCAATTCACCGATCCAAACGAGTTCCTGCGACTGGTCGAGCGCATCCCCTTTCTCAACGGTGGCCTGTTTGAGTGCCTGGACCAGGTCTTTCGCGCCGAGGAAAACCGCCCCGACATCCGCATTGACGGCTTCTCCGATCATCCGAAAAACCCGCTCTCCGTGCCCGATTTCCTGTTCTTCGGCGACGAACGCACGGTGGACCTTTCCGAGGCCTATGGGCAAGCCAAATACAAACGCGCCACCGTGCGCGGTTTGATCCACATCTTCAACCGGTACAACTTTACGGTCACCGAATCCACACCCCTCGACCAGGAAGTGGCGCTCGATCCCGAACTGGCTGGCAAGGTCTTCGAGAACCTGCTGGCGGCCTACAACCCGGAAACCGCCACGACCGCGCGGAAAGCCACAGGCTCCTACTACACCCCGCGCCCCATCGTCGAATACATGGTGGATGAGGCGCTGCTGGCGTATCTCAAGACGAAGCTCGATGAGGCCCACCCGTCAGACACCAACGAAGCCCGCCTTCGCCACCTGCTGGCTTACAATGACGATTCGCATCAGTTCAGTCAGGCGGAGGTCGAGAAGCTCATCGCCGCCATTGACAACCTCAAGGCGCTCGACCCGGCCTGCGGCTCCGGCGCGTTCCTGATGGGACTCCTGCACAAGCTGGTCTTCATCCTCGGCAAACTCGACCCGCACAACGAACGCTGGAAACAACGGCAGATTGCCAAAGCCAGCGAAATCCCCGACGCTACCGTCCGCGAAAAGACACTGGCTGACATTGAAAAATCGTTCGCCGCTGGCGAACTCGACTACGGACGCAAACTCTACCTCATCGAGAACTGCATTTACGGCGTGGACATTCAGCCCATCGCCGTCCAGATCGCCAAGATGCGCTTCTTCATCTCGCTGACGATTGACCAAAAAATTGATCCGTCCGCGCCCAACCTCGGCATCCGCCCGCTGCCGAACCTCGAAACCAAATTCGTCGCCGCCAACACCCTCATCGGCCTCGAGCGACCGGCCCAAAAGATGCTGCGCAACCCGCAGATTGACGCCAAGGAAGCCGAGCTGCGGCAGGTGCGCGAACGCCACTTCACCGCCCGCACCCCGGCCACGAAGGCCGAGTGCCGGGAACTCGACGCCAAACTCCGCGCCGAAATCAGAGACCTGCTTCGCGCCGACGGTTTCCCACGCGAAACCACCGAGAAACTCGCCAACTGGAATCCCTACGACCAGAACGCCTCCGCCGACTTCTTCGACCCGGAGTGGATGTTTGGGATACGGGATGGGTTCGACATTGTGATCGGGAATCCGCCGTATCTCGAGTCCCGTAGCCGTGCGTTTCCGAGCGAATTCAAGGAGAGCCTCTTGGCTGCCGTAGAACGACGATGGCCAGACATCGACGTTTCCTCTTACGTCACACGCGGCGCTGACCTACTTGTGTACTTCCTTGAGACGAGCCTTGCGCTGATTCAGCAACATGGGAATGTCGTACTCATCACGCAAAACGCTTGGTTGGATACTGAGTATGGCAAACGTTTTCAGGAATTCTTGCTTCGGGTAACACACGTCAGTTTGGTAGTGGACAGCGATTTTAAGCACTTTGACAGCAGCGCTGGGCCGAATGTCAATACCGTGATTACGTTTTTTCGCGGTCGCAACCCGGAAGCGCAAAAGGCAATCACGTTTGCCAGATTCACAGGCCACCTTGAAGCTGGTGTGATTCCTTCTTCTGGTGAGATGGTTGCTGAGACAACCGCCAATGTTCGGTTTCGCCAATACCGATACGATTCAGGGACACTCCGAACAACGAAATGGGGCATATTGCTCTCCTTGGATGACGCAGCTTTGGATTTGCTTTCAATTTTGGAAAAACAGGGCACGCTTATAGAGCGTATTCCAAAAGCACAACTGTCAGTCGGTCAGGGGCTGAACTTGACGAAGGAATTCTTTTTGGGACATGCTGAGGTGGAAAAGTTGTCATTCGTGCGCAAGGCATTAATTCCTATCCTAACGGCGGCAGATGGAGCCCCGTTCGAAATCAGCGGCACGCACCACCATCTAGCCGACGCGCGGCGGCTAAGCAAAAGTGAAATTGCAGAACTCCGCAAGAATGGCATCGAAGCTTTTGATCCGACCGCAACGACCAAAATTCCACCTGTGCTGATACTGCCGCGTGGAATTGGAAGGCATTTTTGCGCCTTTAACCCAGTAAAAGCATACTCTGCGAGTGCAGTCGATATCTATCCAACGACAGGCGGTGTTCCTGAGGTCGTGCTGCTAAACCTCTGGGTAATTTTGAATTCGTCCGCGACTTGGTTGCTGCGGGAAGTGGCTGGCCGAAAAAATCTTGGTGGTGGCATGTTAAAAGCAGAAGCCACAGACCTTGCGACTCTGCCCTTGTACATCGAGATTGGGGAAACTCGCCGAATCCTAAAAATAGCCGACGCTCTCCGTAGGCGTCAATCTTACGAGCCACTTGCTGAACTAGAAACCGAAGAACATCAGGCAATAGACGCACTGGTTTTCGAAGCCCTCGGCTTAACCGTCGCCAAGCGCAGCCAAATCGTCGACAGTCTGAAGAGGAGCCTTTATGAACGTGCAAGGAAGGCCCGGACTTGAACCCTGGCGGCGAAGCGTGCCGACCCGGCGGCGGACACCAGCGCCTGGGAGCGGGAGATAGACCAAATCGTCTATCGCCTCTACGGCCTGACGCCGGAAGAGATCAAGATCGTTGAGGAGGGCACCTAATGAGCCGACACGATCGTCGCGCCTTGGACGAGGTGGTGTTTGATGTGTTGGGTTTGACGGCTGGGGAGCGGGAGGCGGTGTATGAGGCGGTGGTGGCGCTGGTGCGGGCGCGGCTGGAAAAGGCCAAAAGCGTATAGCCATGCCCTACGATCCGGAAAGGCACCATCGGCGCAGCATCCGGCTGAAGGGGTACGATTACACCCAGCCGGGGGCGTATTTCATCACCATTTGCACCCACGATCGGGCATGCCTGTTTGGCGAGGTGGTGGAGGGCCAGATGCGGTTGAATGAGGCGGGACACATCGCACAACAATGTTGGACGGACATACCGAACCATTTCCCGCATATCCAATTGGATGAATTCATCATCATGCCGAACCATGTTCATGGCATTCTGGTGATTGTCCATCATGTTCATCATGTGGGGGCACGGCATGCCGTGCCCCCACATGGTATGCCCCCACATGGTATGCCCCCACATGGTATGCCCCCACATGGTATGCCCCCACATGGTATGCCCCCACATGGTATGCCCCCACATGGTATGCCCCCACATGGTATGCCCCCACATGGTATGCCCCCACATGGTATGCCCCCACATGGTATGCCCCCACATGGTATGCCCCCACATGGTATGCCCCCACATGGTATGCCCCCACATGGTATGCCCCCACATGGTATGCCCCCACATGGTATGCCCCCACATGGTATGCCCCCACATGGTATGCCCCCACATGGTATGCCCCCACATGGTATGCCCCCACATGGTATGCCCCCACCCCCAATGGCCTCCCCTAACCCCACCGTGGAACAGTTCGGCAAACCCGTTCACGGTTCCCTACCCACCATCGTGCGGTCGTTCAAATCCGCCACCACCCGCCACATCAACATCCTGCGTGGCACGCCCGGCGCCCCCGTCTGGCAACGCAATTATTACGAACACATCATCCGCAACGAAGACGCCCTGCATCGCATCCGCCAGTACATCGCCACCAATCCCCTGCGCTGGCATCTGGACCGGGAGAACGCCGACCGCACGGGCAGAAACCCCGACGAGAAAATGTGGTTTGGCTAGTGCGGGCGCAGCTGGAAAAGGCCAAAAGCGTATAGCCATGCCCTACAACCCGGAAAGGCGCCATGCATGTAGGGACGACGCGCTGCGTCGTTCCCCCTACGATCCGGAAAAGCACCATCGGCGCAGCATCCGCCTGAAGGGGTACGATTACACCCAGCCGGGGGCGTATTTTGTGATCCTTAGTTACGAATGATCAGGCCCGTCTTTTTGGGAAGGTGGTGGCAGCGGAAATGTAAACCGATGCTGGCAAGAAATTGCTATTTTTTCTATGGCGCAGTGGATGCGTTTGTTACAACTTGCTCCAATCACTCACAGCGTCCAAGCTGGGCGCCACCATTGGCAGGATTCCCAGGGGCTGCTCTCTCTGCTGGGCCAGTGTCGGTACCACCTCCCGCACGCGCGCAATCACCTGACCGGTTGTGGCATCGTAAATTTGCGTCAATAGCTTCGGATAGAGGCCAATGCCAATAATCGGCACCAACAGGCAGGCAATGATAAATACTTCACGGGGTTCAGCATCCACAAGGGCTTCATGTTCGACCAGTTCCTTATTTTCGGGGCCGTAGAAAATTTCCCGCAGCATCGAGAGCAGGTAAATCGGCGTCAAAATCACCCCCACTGCCGCCAAAAAGACCACAATCACACGGAAGGGCAAAGAATAGGCATCGCTGGTGGCAAAACCAATAAAGACCATCAGTTCAGCCACAAAGCCACTCATCCCCGGCAAAGCAAGGGAAGCCAACGAGCAGGCTGTAAACATAGCAAAGATCTTCTTCATTTTCTGACCAACGCCGCCCATTTCCTCCAAAATCAGGGTATGGGTACGGTCATAGGTAGCCCCTACCAAGAAGAAAAGGCTGGCCCCAATTAGGCCGTGGGAGACCATTTGCAGCACCGCCCCACTCATGCCCAAATTGGTAAAAGAGGCAATACCAATCAGCACAAAGCCCATGTGGGAAATCGAGGAGTAGGCAATTTTGCGCTTGAGATTTCGCTGGGCATAGGAGGTCAGCGCCGCATAGATGATGTTGACGACACCCAAAATCACCAAAACGGGGGCAAACTTGGCATGGGCGGCTGGCAGCATATCCACGTTCATACGAATAAGGGCATAGCCTCCCATCTTCAGGAGAATCCCCGCCAGGAGCATGTGCACTGGCGCTGTTGCTTCACCGTGGGCATCCGGCAGCCAGGTATGTAGGGGGACAATCGGCAGCTTGACGCCATAGGCCACCAAAAAGCCTGCATAGACCAGCAGTTGAAAACCAATGGCATAGTCCTTGGCCGCCAAGGTTTGCATATCAAAGCTGACGGTGTCGCCATAGAAGGCCATGGCCAAGCCCGCCACCAAAATAAAGAGGGAGCTACCAGCGGTGTAGAGAATGAACTTTGTTGCCGCGTATTGACGCTTGTGGCCGCTCCAAATTGCCAAGAGCAGGTATACCGGGATGAGTTCCAGTTCCCACGCCAGGAAAAACACCAGCATATCCTGCACGGCAAAAACAGCAATCTGGCCACCGTACATCGCCAGCATCAAAAAGTAAAACAGTCGCGGTTTCAGGGTCACTGGCCAAGCCGCCAAAATCGCCAGTGTGGTAATAAAGCCCGTGAGTAAAATCAGCGGCATTGAGAGCCCATCTGCCCCCACTGACCAGCGCAGGCCAATTTCGGGAATCCAATCATAGCTTTCCCACAGTTGTATGCCGGGGATGTTCAGGTCATAGAAATTGGTGAAGGCATAGACAATCAAGGCAAAGTCAATCAACCCCACCGTCAGGGCATACCAGCGGATTGGGCGTCCTTTGCCCGTGGGATCTGGAATGAAAGGAATCGCCAGGGCAGCCACAATGGGAAACAGGATAATTGTTGTCAGCCAAGGAAACGTACTCATGGCAATCGTGTTTACTCCTCCAGCAGTTGGGAAAGAACGATGACCGGGGCTAGGCTTGCACTGAGAAGATGACAAATCCCAACACCGCCAGTAGCACAATTAGGGCATAGAATTGGGCACGGCCATTTTGGAAGTATTTCAGCCCTTCACCGGTGACCATCGTGACAAAACCCGTGAGGTTAACCACGCCATCCACAACGTTGTAGTCCACTTCCAAAACCTGACGCGCTAAGCGCCGACAGCCTTTGATAAAGACCGCTTCATAGAGTTCGTCGAAATACCATTTATGCAGTGAGAACTGGTACAGCGGTTGAATGGCTTTGGCGATCGCCTGCGGACGGGGGGTGCCCTTGACATACATCAGGTAGGCCACAGTGATGCCAATCAGGCCAATCCCCACAGAGCTACCCCCAAGGATGAGGAACTCCGTCAAATCCACTGCGTGCTCCGCCACCCTCTCCTCACCGGGGGCATAAATAAAGACCTCAAAGAGGTTATTGAAGGGAGTGCCCACAAAGCCAATCAAAGTCGAGGGAATTGCTAGCACCACCAAAGGCAGCGTCATTGTCCAAGGAGATTCATGGGGTTCAGCAGCGTGGTGATCCGGGTGGGCAGCGTGATCATGGTGCTCCTGTAGCTCTGGGGGCGCATTGCGGAACTTGCCCTCAAAGGTCATGAAGTACATGCGGAACATGTAAAAGGCGGTTAAGCCAGCCGTGAGCCACGTCAGCAGCCACATTGCCGGGTTGGCATGAAAGACGGCACCTAAAATCTCATCCTTTGACCAAAAGCCGGCAAAGGGAGGCACGCCAGAGATGGCCAAGCACCCCACTAGAAACGTTGCCCCCGTAATGGGCATATACTTGCGGAGCCCCCCCATGTAGCGCATATCTTGAGCTAAGTCTGGGTTATGGCCAACCACCCCTTCCATGCTGTGAATCACTGACCCCGATCCCAGGAAGAGCATCGCTTTGAAGTAGGCGTGGGTCATCAGGTGGAAGAGGCCGGCGCTGTAGGCACCTACCCCCATCCCCATGACCATGTACCCCAGTTGGGAAATGGTGGAATAGGCCAAGCTCTTTTTGATGTCGTTTTGAGTGATGGCAATAGTTGCCCCCATAAACGCCGTAAAGGCGCCCGTCCAAGCAATGATCCCCATGACTTGGGGCAATTGCTCAAACACAGGGAACATCCGCGCAATCAGGAAGACCCCGGCGGCCACCATGGTTGCGGCGTGAATCAGGGCAGAAATCGGTGTCGGACCCTCCATGGCATCCGGTAGCCACACGTGCAGGGGAAATTGGGCAGATTTGGCCACCGGCCCTAGAAAGACCAAAATAGCAAGAAGGGCGGCAAGACTAGGAGAGAGTAGCCCGCTGTTCACCAGGTCTGTCAGGCGATCGCCCATGCCGGCAAAGTCAAATGTGCCCGTTGCCCAAAAGAGGCCCACCATCCCCAACAGCAGGCCAAAATCCCCAACTCGGTTGGTGACAAAGGCCTTTTGTGCCGCTTCTGCAGCGCTTTTGCGGTCATACCAGAAGCCAATTAGCAGGTAGGAACACATCCCCACCAGTTCCCAAAAGATATAAACCTGCACCAAGTTGGGACTGACCACCAACCCCAGCATTGAGGAACCAAACAGGCTCAAGTAGGCAAAAAAGCGCACGTAGCCGGGATCATGAGCCATGTAACCATCGCTGTAGAGCATGACTAAAAAGGCCACCGTTGTGACGATGACCAACATCAAGGCCGCTAAGGGATCAATCACGTATCCCATGGCAATGTGGAGAGTGCCCGCCGCAGCCCACTCAATCATTTGGGTATAGGGGACGTGGCCTTGGACTTGGCTCCAGAAGAGACTCAGGGAATGCGCCATGGCGATCGCCATCAACGCCATGATGAAAATGGCACTGGGACGCCGCAGTTTCGAAGTGGTCTCTGAGAAGGCAATCAAACCAAAGCCAACAATCAGCGCTCCCAACAGAGGTAAAACGGGAATCAGCCAAGCGTACTGATACAGGGGTTCCATGCGTGCCACCTAACTTTTCATGAGAGCTGCCTGCCTAGACAACCAAATAGGTATGAATCGCTAGTGTAGGCAAAGCCCTTTACATTCTGCCATATCCCTTTTAGTAAGCAACGAGGGGTACCAGTTACAGAAAATTAAAAATATGGATTTTCTTTAGCTTTGCCGCCAGACCTGATGACACCCCTCCCTGAAAGCCGGCGTACATCTAACAAAAATGAGATGATCGGTTGATGAGCTTTGACAGTCACTTTGACAGCGTTGTGTCCCTTGCAGCCTTGGGAAAAGGGCTGTAGGGATGGAACAAGTAAGAAAGGCTCACCTGTCTAAGGATACATTGAGGCAGCGATGAGGGAGACCGCGATGGAATTGCATTTTGTAATGGGACGCTTGCACTGGCTAGGGTCTGTCATTGGGGGGGCGATCGCCCTGATTTTCATCCCCCCTACTGCCCTTGCCCAAAATGCCCCCGATTCGCGCATGGTGCAGCGGGTCGAAAACGCCACATTTGTCCTCGGCGAGTTTACATTCAATAGCAGCAATCGCATTCCCCCAACAATTATCCAGCGTGCCCAAGGGATTGCCATTATTCCCAATGTGGTTCAAGCTGGCTTTATCTTTGGTGGTCGGCGTGGTGCCGGCGTTCTGCTTGTACGCAATGAAAAGAACCAATGGACTAAGCCTGCCTTTATTACAATGACCGGTGGGAGCTTTGGCCTGCAAATCGGCGCCCAATCCACCGATGTCGTGCTGGCCTTCATGGATAAATCCGTCATCATGCGCAGCTTGGCGCGGTCCTTTCGCTTAGGGGGCAATGTCTCCGTTGCCGCAGGCCCTGTGGGTGGAGAAGTCATCAGTCCTACCGACCCTAGTCCCCAAGTCTTTTCCTACACGCGCAGTGCAGGTCTTTTTGCCGGCGTTGCCCTTGAGGGCGCCAACATTAGTTTTGACCGTGGCGCCAGTACCCGCTTCTATGGCCGCTCCAACCTGACCCCGACGCAAATTTTCGAGAACTCGCCACCCCTCCCTTCCCCTCCCGTCCTCAATGGTCTCTACAATGCCCTTGCCCGTGCCGCTCGCTGATCCCTCATCAAGACAGTGATAAGATAGCAGTCAATAGTCCGCACTGTATAGAGAGAACACTATGGGACAGGGACAGGGTTTTGGCTTCGGCCTTGGCAAAATGAAGGAGCTGGCCGCCGCTATCCAAAAAGCGCAGCAAGTTCAAGAGGGCGCCAAGAAGCTTCAAGAAGACCTTGAAAAAATGGACATTGAGGGTCAAGCCGCCGGTGGTGCCGTGAAAGTGATTATGAGTGGTACCCAAGAGCCGCGGCGGGTAGAAATCAGCCCCGATCTGCTGAGTGAAGGGGCTGAAGTGCTCTCCGATTTGGTGACAGCTGCCATGCGCGATGCGTACCAAAAATCCACCGCCACTATGCGGGAACGGATGGAAGAGTTGACGGGTAATTTGAACGTTCCGGGTCTTGGTTAATGCACTTTTGCGCCCACCATGGCACCCAAGCTGCAGCTCCTGATTGTTGAGGATGACCCAATGATGCAACTGGGGCTAGGACAAGCCCTAGGGGAACAGTTTGCTGTGGTGGGTTATGCCGAAGATGGCTATAGCGCCATTGATTTGACACGGCAGTTACAGCCGCAAGTGGTTCTTATGGACATTGGCCTACCAAGGTTAGATGGGATTGCAGCTACCCAGCGGCTGAAGCGAGAGTTTCCTGACATTCATGTGGTGATGCTCACCTCTCACCAATCTGCCCTTGAAGCTGTTGCTGCCCTGTCTAGTGGTGCCGACGCCTACTGTATCAAGGGGGAAAGGGTTGAGCGATTACTGATGGCGATCGCGGCTGCCCAAGAGGGAGCCACCTACCTTGATCCCCAGATTGCTCGCCATGTCATCCAGCACCTGCATTCTCCCCAGCCGACAATGGACTATCACCTTTCACAGCGGGAACTGGATGTCCTGAAGCTAATGGTGGAAGGTTACAGTAATCCTGAAATTGCCGGCAAGCTATTTTTGAGTCCGAATACCGTCAAGACCCATGTGCGCGGTATTTTGAACAAGTTGGCGGTGGATGACCGGGTGCAGGCGGCAGTTGTTGCCCTCCGTAACGGTTTAGTCTAGGTCTTTCACAAGACTGAAGCACACTTGTTATGGTGAAGGGGAACCGTCGGTGTGTAGAGCCTGTGTCCTATGGCATCCCAGAGTCATGAGGCAACGGCTTTAGCCTCCGATGACTTCACCACCATTGCCTGGCACCCCAAGGGAGCGTAGCAAGGGGTACCCAGGGGGAACTCTGGGTTGGGCAAGCCAGTTAGGGAGAACCTGTGTGATAAAATCTTGCTGCGGGTTTAAGCGAGAGTGCCGATGAAACTCATTGATCGCTATGGCCGCCTTTTTGGCAAGGTGAGTCTTTTAGACCTTGGGGCAGGGCTTATTCTCCTGTGTGTTTTGGCGGGGTTATTCCTCCTGCCGGGGCGATCGGGCACCTCCTTGGCACAAATGACCGCTGCACAACCGATTGAGGTGGATATTCTAGTCCTAGGCCTAAGCACCCCTACCCCCCAAGATCTGATCCCGAAGGGCAGTACCGCCAACTTTATTATTCGTAACCAGCCCTACGGCCAAGTCACCGTGAAAAATGTCCAGGTTCTACCGCGCACGGTTACCGTTTCCCAGCCCGATGGGTCGGTTAAAGCCCTGCCAGATCCCCGTCCAGAGATGGCCTTTAGCAGCAACCTGCTCTTGACTCTCGAAGGCCGCGGCCAAATTACGAACAATGGTCCTGTACTGGGGAATACTGCCATCAAGGTAGGGACGCCCGTAGAACTAGAGGGCAAAGAATATAATTTCCGTGCCTCAGTGGTTGCTGTTAGGCCGTTGTAGGACAGTAGGCAATGCAGTCAATTTCAACCTTGACCCCCTTCGGCAGCCGCGATACCTCCACACAGGCACGGGCAGGTGCCGCCTCAGTATCCATGTACTGAGCATAGATTTCATTCATGGCTGCGAAGTCATTGAGGTCGGCAAGATATACAGTTGTTTTCACTACCTGTGACCAATCGCTGCCAGCGGCCTTGAGGACAGCACTGAGGTTCTCCATCACTTGGCGGGTTTGCTCCCTGATATCTTCGCCACCAACAATCTCACCCGTTTTTGGATCAAGGGCAATTTGCCCCGCAAGAAAGATCCAGTCCCCTTGCCGCACGCCTTGACTGTAGGGACCAACGGGCATAGGCGCATCAGTAGTATAAATAATCACTTTCGTCATAAAACTTAAAACAATTACTATCGAGGGCGCGATCGCCCCAACTGCTCATTCTACAGGGGATTGAGCCACATCTACCCGTATCAAATCAATGGATATGATAGCCCATATATTATGCATTTATACCCCCACAATCATGTCAAGAATTCAAGCATCTTAAATAATGTTAATTATCGGCAAAGTCTGTACTCCCCTTCTATAATGCTGAATTGAGCATTCGCCTCCTGAACGGGCTTTATTGTTCCATTGTGGGTCTTTAGATTCACGATTCTTCACAATCACTGATCTAAAGATCTTTGTATATTCTCGAGGTGAATGCCCTCGTTCCTTCCTTGCCTAAGAGAGAGGAGAGACTCGATGACCATCAGTCCACCGGAGCGAGAGCCAAAGGTCAGAGTCGTGGTTGATAATGACCCGGTGCCCACATCTTTTGAAAAATGGGCAAAACCTGGGCATTTTGACCGCACCTTGGCCCGAGGACCCCAAACCACCACCTGGATTTGGAACCTCCACGCTCTTGCCCACGATTTTGATACACACACGAGCGACCTTGAAGATATTTCCCGCAAAATCTTCAGTGCACACTTCGGCCATCTGGCTGTGGTGTTCATCTGGCTGAGTGGGATGTACTTCCACGGTGCAAAATTCTCAAACTATGAGGCTTGGCTGGCCGATCCCACCGGTATCAAGCCCAGTGCTCAAGTGGTCTGGCCCATTGTGGGTCAAGGCATTCTCAATGGTGATGTCGGCGGTGGTTTCCACGGCATCCAAATCACCTCGGGGCTATTCCAACTGTGGCGTGCCTCTGGGATCACCAATGAGTTCCAGCTTTACTGCACCGCAATCGGTGGCTTGGTCATGGCTGGCTTAATGCTCTTTGCAGGCTGGTTCCACTATCACAAGCGCGCTCCTAAGCTGGAATGGTTCCAAAACGTGGAATCCATGCTCAACCACCACCTTGCCGGCTTACTTGGGTTGGGATCTTTGGCATGGGCAGGTCACCAGATCCACGTCTCACTACCCATCAACAAACTCTTGGATGCAGGGGTTGCTGCTAAGGATATTCCCTTGCCCCACGAGTTTATTCTTAACCCCAGCTTGATGGCCGAGTTATATCCCAAAGTGGATTGGGGTTTCTTTAGTGGCGTTATTCCCTTTTTCACCTTGAATTGGGCTGCCTACTCGGATTTCCTGACCTTTAACGGTGGCTTGAATCCTGTTACCGGTGGCCTTTGGCTGTCGGATACGGCTCACCACCATCTGGCGATCGCCGTCCTCTTTATCATTGCTGGTCATATGTACCGCACCAATTGGGGGATCGGCCACAGCCTGAAAGAAATCCTCGAAGCCCACAAAGGCCCCTTCACAGGTGCTGGCCATAAAGGTCTCTATGAAGTGCTAACCACCTCTTGGCATGCCCAACTGGCGATCAACCTTGCCATGATGGGTTCCCTGAGCATTATTGTGGCACAGCACATGTATGCAATGCCCCCCTATCCCTACTTGGCCACCGACTATCCAACTCAACTGTCGCTGTTTACCCACCACATGTGGATTGGTGGCTTCCTGGTCGTGGGGGGTGCTGCCCACGGTGCCATCTTCATGGTGCGTGACTACGATCCGGCCATGAATCAGAACAACGTTCTGGATCGCGTTCTGCGCCATCGCGATGCCATCATTTCTCACCTGAACTGGGTGTGCATCTTCTTGGGCTTCCACAGCTTCGGTCTGTACGTCCACAACGACACGATGCGGGCCTTTGGTCGTCCCCAAGATATGTTCTCCGATACGGGGATTCAGCTTCGGCCCGTGTTTGCCCAATGGGTGCAAAATTTACATACCCTAGCCCCCGGCGGCACTGCTCCCAATGCAGCAGCGACGGCTAGTGTCGCCTTTGGTGGTGATGTGGTTGCTGTCGGTGGCAAAGTGGCCATGATGCCCATTGTCTTGGGAACTGCCGACTTCATGGTGCATCATATTCACGCTTTCACCATTCACGTGACAGTGCTGATTCTGCTGAAGGGCGTACTCTTTGCCCGCAGCTCTCGCCTGATTCCCGATAAAGCCAACTTAGGCTTCCGCTTCCCCTGCGATGGTCCCGGTCGTGGCGGCACCTGCCAAGTCTCTGGTTGGGATCACGTCTTCTTGGGTCTGTTCTGGATGTACAACTGCATCTCCGTTGTGATTTTCCACTTTAGTTGGAAGATGCAGTCGGATGTCTGGGGTACTGTTGCCCCCGATGGTACGGTATCTCACATCACGGGCGGTAACTTTGCCCAAAGTGCCATCACCATCAATGGCTGGCTACGGGATTTCCTGTGGGCACAAGCTTCTCAGGTGATTGGCTCCTATGGTTCAGCCCTATCCGCCTATGGTTTGTTGTTCTTGGGTGCTCACTTCATTTGGGCCTTCAGCCTCATGTTCCTCTTCAGTGGCCGCGGCTACTGGCAAGAGCTGATTGAGTCCATTGTTTGGGCCCACAACAAACTGAAAGTTGCACCGGCCATTCAGCCCCGTGCCCTGAGCATCATTCAAGGCCGTGCCGTCGGTGTAGCCCATTACCTCCTAGGGGGGATTGCCACCACTTGGGCATTCTTCCTAGCTCGAATTATTTCTGTAGGATAGGGGCGAGGAGGAGATAACCAACTATGGCAACTAAATTTCCGAAGTTTAGCCAAGACCTCGCACAGGATCCGACCACACGCCGGATTTGGTACGCCATCGCCATGGCTCACGACTTTGAAAGCCACGATGGCATGACTGAGGAGAATCTTTACCAAAAGATTTTTGCCTCCCACTTTGGACATCTGGCCATCATCTTCCTGTGGGTGTCTGGTAGCTTATTCCACGTTGCGTGGCAGGGGAACTTTGAGCAATGGGTTCAAGACCCTGTTAACACCCGTCCCATCGCCCATGCGATCTGGGATCCCCAATTTGGCAAAGCCGCAGTGGACGCTTTCACCCAAGCTGGGGCTTCTAACCCTGTGGACATTGCCTACTCTGGTGTCTATCACTGGTGGTACACCATCGGTATGCGCACCAACGGTGACCTGTACCAAGGTGCCATCTTCCTGCTGATTCTGGCTTCGCTGGCTCTCTTTGCTGGCTGGCTGCACTTGCAACCCAAATTCCGTCCTAGCCTCTCTTGGTTCAAAAATGCTGAATCGCGGTTGAACCACCACTTGGCAGGTCTATTTGGGGTTAGCTCCTTAGCTTGGGCAGGCCACCTGATTCACGTAGCCATTCCTGAGTCCCGTGGTCAGCACGTGGGCTGGGATAACTTCCTTAGCACCATGCCCCACCCCGCCGGTCTAGCACCTTTCTTTACGGGGAACTGGGGCGTCTATGCCCAAAACCCTGACACGGCTAACCACCTCTTTGGCACGGCACAGGGTGCTGGCACCGCGATTCTCACCTTCTTGGGTGGTTTCCATCCTCAAACGGAGTCCCTGTGGCTCACGGATATGGCTCACCACCACCTTGCCATTGCGGTGCTCTTTATTGTGGCGGGTCACATGTACCGCACCCAATTTGGGATTGGCCACAGTATTAAAGAGATGATGGATGCCAAGGACTTCTTTGGCACTAAGGTGGAAGGCCCCTTCAATATGCCTCACCAAGGCATCTATGAAACCTATAACAACTCACTGCACTTCCAGTTGGGTTGGCACTTAGCCTGCTTGGGTGTGATCACCTCCTTGGTGGCACAACACATGTACTCACTGCCACCCTATGCCTTCATTGCCCAGGACCACACAACCATGGCTGCCCTTTATACCCATCACCAGTACATTGCTGGCTTCTTGATGGTGGGTGCCTTTGCCCATGGTGCTATCTTCCTAGTGCGGGACTATGATCCCGCCCAAAATAAGGGCAATGTGTTGGATCGGGTGCTGCAACACAAAGAGGCGATCATTTCGCACCTGAGCTGGGTGTCCCTCTTCTTGGGCTTCCACACCTTGGGGCTCTATGTCCACAACGATGTGGTGGTGGCCTTTGGTACCCCTGAGAAGCAGATCTTGATTGAGCCGGTCTTTGCCCAGTTCATTCAAGCAGCTCATGGAAAACTACTCTATGGGTTTGATACATTGCTGTCGAATCCCGATAGCATTGCCAGCACTGCTTGGCCGAACTATGGCAACGTCTGGCTACCCGGCTGGCTCGATGCCATCAATAGTGGTACCAACTCCTTGTTCCTAACGATTGGCCCTGGGGACTTCTTGGTGCACCATGCCATTGCCCTAGGCTTGCACACTACCACTCTGATTTTGGTCAAAGGTGCGTTGGATGCCCGTGGCTCCAAACTGATGCCAGATAAGAAAGACTTCGGCTATGCCTTCCCCTGCGATGGGCCTGGCCGTGGTGGTACCTGCGATATTTCCGCATGGGATGCCTTCTATCTGGCGATGTTCTGGATGCTGAACACCATTGGCTGGGTAACCTTCTATTGGCACTGGAAACACTTGGGTGTTTGGGAAGGCAATGTGGCCCAGTTCAATGAAAACTCTACCTACCTCATGGGTTGGCTGCGAGACTACCTGTGGCTGAACTCGTCCCAGCTCATCAATGGCTACAATCCCTTCGGCACCAATAACCTGTCGGTGTGGGCATGGATGTTCCTGTTTGGTCACTTGGTGTGGGCTACGGGCTTCATGTTCCTGATTAGCTGGCGTGGTTATTGGCAAGAGCTGATTGAGACCTTGGTATGGGCGCACGAGCGCACTCCCTTGGCCAATCTTGTGCGTTGGAAAGATAAGCCTGTGGCGCTGTCGATTGTTCAAGCCCGGTTGGTGGGTCTGGCACACTTCAGCGTTGGCTATGTCTTGACCTATGCGGCCTTCCTAATTGCTTCAACCGCAGCCAAGTTTGGTTGATCCACTCACTAGTTAGCTTTTGTTAGTCCCCTGCCTCTGTGGTGGGGGATTTTTGTTTCCTATGGAGAAGGTGACCGAGTGACTGGAGGCACAAATCCCTTGAGAGATTGACAATAACTTGACAAAAGTCTAGTTTTATGGGCAGGGCAAAGGACACGGTTCAGTCATTATTGATTGTTGAATGCCCAAGGGAACGGTGGGTGAGGCGATTCAATGGGCTGCTGCGTTGGACATGTCAACACGGTTAACTGTAGTTTGCTTTTAGTTTCTTATCTTTTTGTATCTCCTTCTATGGAATAGAGCTTTATTGCACTAAAGGTTAGCAACTTGTAATGTATCTCAGTATCCTAAAGATTTACTTAAAATCTGTTTTCAGAAACTTGACTTCATTGTTATTATAGGACTGAATTTCTCGGTTAGTTTTTGCTGCTCTCACTGGAGATACGAGTAATGCAGGGTAGACTCACATTCTTTATTATTTCTACATTTCCGTACAGAAACTATATTGAACAGTTATTGGCACAAGTCGATCTTGCAGAACCTTCTCAGATAGTTGGTGAAAATTCAGCTGGCCTTACCTTAGGTCTGGATAATTGGTGGGGGCTTTTAGTGCGGGTGATCATCGCACTTGCTTTGTTATTCATTGGTTGGATTGTTGCAATTGTTTTGGCAAGGGTAACAAGATCAATTTTGAAGCGGCTGCGTCTTGATGAATGGTTGAGCCAGTTCTTGGGTGAGAATGAATCGCTGCGAAACCTATCACTAACAGCAATTCTCTCAGGAGTTGTTTTTTGGATCATCTTTTTGCTGGGAGTGGTGGCCTTCTTGGATGCGCTGCGACTCACAATAGTTTCCCAGCCTCTCAATGCTTTTCTGAATCAAATTTTTACTTTCCTGCCAAAACTAGGGGTTGCTATTCTGCTTTTGGATTTGGCTTGGGTCGTGGCAACCATATCGAAAATGCTCGTGACTCAATCTGCCCGTTCTCTCAATTTGGATCGTTCATTACCGCTGGAATCTGGAAAAGAGGACACTCCAGAGGGGACTCCCACAATGTCTGTGGCTGAGATGTTGGGAAATACTCTCTACTGGTTTGTGTTTCTCTTCTTTCTGCCCTTGATTTTAGGGGTGCTTAATCTAGAAGGCTCGCTGCAGCCTGTGCAAAATCTCTTAAACGATATCCTAGGGACACTGCCCTTTATATTGAAGGCAGTAATCATTGCTATTGTTGGCTGGTTTATTGCGCGAATTGTGCGCAGCTTAGTCATTAACTTAATGACATCTATGGGAATTCAACGCATTGGCCAGCGTTTGGGCCTAGGGCAGGCTAGTCTGGGTGAATCCCTGGCAACGGTTATCGGTACAATCATCTATGTCCTAATTTTGATTCCGACGGCGATCGCTAGCCTTGAGGCGCTGCAAATTCAAGCCATTACGGCACCGGCAACGGCAATGCTCAATGAAGTGCTGACGGCCTTGCCAAGAATTTTTACGGCCGCAATTATTCTCATTTTGGCCTATGTCATCGGTCGCTTTGTGGCTGAGATGGTGCAAAACTTCCTGCAAACAATTGGGTTTGATCAGGTTCTTGTCTGGTTGGGCATTGAATCTCTGCCTGCCACGGCTGTAGAACCTGCGGAGCGTCCTGCCCATTGGCGCCAACCGTCTGAAGTGGTTGGCATTGTTACTTTGGTGGGAACAATGTTTTTTGGGGCGATCGCGGCTGTGGATGTGCTGGATATCCCTGCCCTGACTGCCTTTGTCAGCGCCTTGATGATCATCCTCGGTCGGGTACTGGTGGGTATCCTCATCTTGGCCGTGGGCCTATACTTTGCCAATTTGGCGTTTCGGATTCTCGCCGCTTCTGGAACCTCCCAGGCCCGCTTTCTAGGCCAAGCGGCCCGAATTGCCATCATGACGTTTGTGGGGGCAATGGCACTCCAGCACATGGGCGTTGCTACCAGTATTGTGAACCTTGCCTTTGGCCTTCTTTTTGGTTCAATTGCGGTGGCGATCGCCCTGGCTTTTGGATTGGGATGTCGCGGGATTGCCGCAGCCCAAGTGGAAGAGTGGATTGCCTTGCTCAAGGGTAGAAACTCGAATCCAGAGTGAGCCATTGGGGGCTTCCCTGAGATTAGGTGTCCTAGTCATAAAAAATCCCCCAGGGTAAATTGGGGGAGCAGGGATGGGGATAATGTTTGTGCCCTACAGTTGGGGCACAAATCGCTCTTTATCGGGAACTACGGTGTACTCAGCAACAATCTGGCGGAATTCTTCACCATCAATGGTTTCTTTTTCCACCAGTAGATCCACCAGGCGGTCAATGACGACCCGGTTTTCGCGAATGATCTTAATGGCCAGTTCGTAGCTGTGCTGCACTAATTCCCGCACTTGGGCATCAATGCGAGCGGCAATTTCCTCAGAGTATTCGGTTCGAGACACCAAATCGCGCCCGAGAAACACTTCGCCATTTTGGGTTTCTAAAGACAGCGGCCCAAGGTCAGACATCCCGAAGCGAGTCACCATCTGCCGCGCCATTGCCGTTACCTGTTGTAGATCATTGCCTGCGCCGGTGGTGACTTCAGCATCGCCAAAGACAACGTATTCAGCTGCCCGGCCGCCCAGGGCACCAGCCATCCGCGCCATGAGTTGCGATCGCGAGATCAGCCCTGAATCCTCTGAGGGCATGAACCAAGTAAGACCACGGGCTTGACCACGGGGCACCAAGGTTACCTTTTGCACCGGATCGTGATCCTTGAGCAGCGTACCGACAATGGCATGACCCACTTCATGGTAGGCAATGAGACGTTTGCTCTTGCCATCAATCAGTGGTGTGCCCTCCATACCAGCAACAACCCGATCCACGGCATCGTCAATTTCCAGCATCGTGATTGCCGGCTTGCGACGACGGGCCGTGAGAATCGCTGCTTCATTGAGGAGGTTGGCCAAATCGGCACCGGTAAAGCCGGGCGTACGGCGAGCAATGGCTTCTAAGGACACTTCAGGCGCCAGTTTTTTGTTGCGGGCGTGTACCTTGAGAATTGCCAAACGACCTTTAATGTCAGGGGTATCGACAATGACTTGCCGGTCAAAGCGACCGGGACGCAGCAGCGCTGCATCAAGGACGTCGGGACGGTTTGTGGCAGCAATAACAATGATGCCCGTGTTGCCCTCAAAGCCATCCATTTCTGTGAGGAGTTGGTTGAGGGTTTGCTCCCGCTCATCGTTGCCACCGCCAATCCCCGCACCCCGCTGGCGACCCACGGCATCAATCTCATCAATAAAGATCAAGCAGGGGGCATTTTCTTTCGCTTTGCGGAAGAGATCCCGGACGCGGGAAGCACCGACGCCAACAAACATCTCGACAAATTCTGAGCCCGAAATGGAGAAGAAAGGGACGCCTGCCTCACCCGCGATCGCCTTGGCCAGCATCGTTTTGCCAGTGCCCGGCGGCCCCACCAGCAGCACCCCCTTGGGAATGCGAGCACCGACTGCTGTAAATTTCTCCGGCTTCTTCAGGAAGGTAACCACTTCTTGCAGTTCTTCCTTGGCTTCATCAACACCAGCGACATCATCAAACATCACGCCGGTTTTGGCCTCCATTTGAAAGCGGGCGCGAGATTTGCCGAAGTTCATCGCTTGGCCCGGTCCCCCTGGCACATTGCTGGAGCGGCGGAAAAGAAAAAGAGTCCGCCCAAAAGCAAGATGGGGAAGAGTAAATTACCCAACAGACCCAACAGGGCACCATCATTGCGAGCTGGATGCACATCAATTTCTACGTGCTGCTCGCGCAGTTTACTAATGACTTCTGGCGCTGTCCCCGGCATATCTACCCGTACCCGCAGGGGGCGGCCGTTAATCAATTCCGGATCAGAGACATCCACAATGGCGGTGCGACCATTATCGAAAATGTCGACTTTACTAATGCGACCCGCATCTAGATAGGTGAGGAATCGCCCATAGCTCATGCGCGTACTGGCAGTATTCAGGGGAGGCTGACTTTGATTGAGCATAAAGTTGCTCACCCCTTGCCATAGGAGAATCCCAATGAGCAGTAGGGGTATTGACCAAAGGAGAGCAGTTTTCCAAGAGACTTTCATTGGCGGCGCTTTTTATCAGGTTCTTAACTAAATTTAACATATCCCTCCTGAAGGCGGGAGTTTAGTTCATCATAGTCTCGCGGAGGCGATCGCGCCGTTGCTGGAGAGCGGCTTGCAGCAGAGGATAGCTCCGTAACTCAGGATCCTCTGCGATCAGTTCAGTCGCTGCCAATCGTGCCGCTTCTAGGCAATCTTGATCCTCAACAAGGCTAGCTAGAGCAAAGTCTGGTAATCCCGATTGCCGCGTCCCTAACACCTCCCCTGGCCCCCGCAGCCGCAGATCCATCTCCGCAATAAAGAATCCATCCTGAGACTGGGCCAGCACATTCAGCCGTTGCCTGGCAGCATCATTGCGAGCACTATTGAGCAGCAGAAGACAATAGGACTGTTGGGCACCCCGCCCCACCCGCCCCCGCAGTTGATGGAGTTGTGATAGGCCAAAGCGTTCAGCATCTTCAATGAGCATCACTGTAGCATTAGGGACATCCACTCCCACCTCAATCACCGTGGTAGCCACAAGAATATCCAGTTGTCCCTGGGCAAAGGCTTGAATCGTTGCATCCTTCTCACTAGATGCCATGCGACCGTGGAGGAGTCCTACCCGAAAATTGGGAAAAATCTCCGTTTGTAATCGCTTGTGCTCGGCAATGGCGGATTTCAAATCCACTTTTTCCGATTCCTCAACCAAAGGCAGGACAATGTAGGCCTGACGCCCTTGGGCGACTTCACGGCGGATTAAATCGTAGGCACAGGAGCGATCGCCCCGTCCCAAGATGGTTGTTTGAATTGGCTGCCGACCGGGGGGCAATTCATCAATTTGACTAACATCTAAATCTCCATGGAGAGTCAACGCAAGAGTGCGGGGAATCGGTGTCGCCGTCATGGTCAGCACATGGGGCAGGACTCCCTTGGCTTGTAGCTTTGCCCGTTGGGCTACCCCAAAGCGGTGCTGTTCATCAATCACCACTAGACCGAGCCGCTGAAACCTCACCCCCTCTTGGATAAGAGCATGGGTACCCACCAGCACCGGCAATTCCCCCGTTGCCAATTGATCGAGAATCCGGCGTCGCTTGGTTGTGCGTACGGAGCCCGTGAGCAGTTCCACCGGCACATGGAGGGGGGTAAGCCACTCAAAGAGCTTGCGATAGTGCTGCTCTGCCAGAACCTCCGTGGGCGCCATCAGTGCCCCTTGGTAGCCAGACTGCACTGCCGCCAATAGGGCAATCACGGCAACAACGGTTTTCCCTGACCCCACATCCCCTTGGAGAAGGCGATTCATGGGAATCGGCTGCTCTAAATCCGCCAAAATTTCCGCCACTACCCGCTGCTGTGCCCCTGTGAGTTGAAAGGGCAACCGTTGGTAAAACTGCTCAATGAGTTCCCCTTGGGGCTTGAGGGGGGCACTGGCCTGCTGTTGCTGCTGTCGCCGCCGTTGGAGTAGCCCCAATTGCAGATAAAAGAATTCATCAAAAATCAGCCGCCGCCGTGCCAGACTCAGTTGGGTTTGATCTGGCGGAAAGTGTATGTGACGCAGCGCCATGTCTAGGGGCATGAGTTGGTGACGTTGGCGTAGCGCTTGCGGTAGGGGATCAGGATAGCCTTGCACCAAGGGCAGAATGCGAGCGACCGCACGGCGAATCACCTCGGGCGATATCCCCTCCGTCAGTGGATAGACGGGCACAATCCGGCCAATGGTGAGGGAGTCTATTTCTGCCCCAGCATGATCCAGCACTTCCAACTCTGGATCCTCAAGGGTGAGGCCGTACTTCGTCCGCTTCACGAGGCCAGAGGCGGCCACAAGGGTCTGGGGGGCGTAGAGGCGCTTTTGCTGCTCTTGCCATCCCCGTTGGGCATAGCGAGCCCCGGCATAGAAACGACTCAGGCGAATTTCTCCGGTGCGATCTTGAAGAATAATTTCTAGGATGGTCAGCTTGGCATTGCGCGGACTGGTAAAACAGTTGCAGCGGCGGACTTTACCCACAAGGGTGACGGTCTCCCCAGCTTGGAGTTGCCGAATCGGGACTTGGCGCGCATAGTCAATGTGATCGCGGGGGAAGTAGTAAATGAGATCCGCAACCGTATAAAGCCCGAGTTTTGCCAATTTCGCCGCAGGGCGATCGCCTACGACGCAGCGGAGCTGTTCGCCAATCCCATGCACTGTTTTGAGGGCTTGATCGAGGGGACGGGATCTTGGGGGTGAACTGGCCAGTTGTTTGTGGACATCGTGGAGCAGTTGGCGGGTTTTCACCACCAGGTGTTGTCGTTGGCTGGGGGACAGATCGTTGTAGTGGGCATAGGCTGCCGCTGTTTTCTGCCAGCGATCGCGCACCTGAGGAGGCAGTTGTTGCAGAGGGGCCTGCGTTAACGCTTCGTGTAAATACTCATTGAACCGATAGGTATTGCCCTGAAGGTTACAAAAACCCCGCTCCGTTTCAATGGCAAGGGCGCGTTGTAGGCGTGGCCAGTCAAGGGACACAGGAGGCCTCCTTACCTAAGGTTCACCATCCATGACCTCGGGAACACGCGCGGTCGCATCTGCGGCGTCATTGGCTTTCCACGTTTGCCACCATGCGCGACTGGCCTTGAGAACCAAATATTGCCGCTGTTTTTGTGGAGTTGTTTTGCAGGGTGGCCAGACGCGCTTCCAGTTGGCGAATTTGACTGCGCTGATTGGCGAGGGGGGGTGCTGAAACTCCAATTCCTCAAGTTGCAGATAAATAGCTGCGATGGGGTGATGGCTCGAGGATTCCCTGGAGGACTCACTTGTGTCTTGCTTCTCTTCGCCTTCCTCTTGCGGCTTCTGCTCATCCAGCATCATGGTCAACAGATGGGGAATCCGCCCTAGGGGACGATTTTCCGCCTGACTGGCAATCTCTAAAATCACCGCGATTGGGGCAGGCGGTAAGATAGCTGCCCGTTGCAGCAGATGGTTAATCTTGAGCGAACTTTGATAAAGGACTTGGCTCAATTGCTGCGGTAGGGAGGTAGGGTCCTGTGAGCTTGTTGAGTCTTCCTCCCCATTCGTCGCCTCTTGGGCTGGAGTTTGGTCTGCTTGGCCGCGGGGTTGTAGGCCTAAGATAGTACTCTCCAAGGCGATCGCCAGTTCAGCAATCTGACGCTGAAGTTCCTGCCGCTCGGCATCCTCAAGGCTCAAAAATTGCTCTGGAAAGACTTGGGTGCACACCTGATAACTCACGGTGATCAACTGCTGACGGGCAATGGGGGCGAGCATCTCCAAATAAACATCATAAAGCTGACGCATTTCCGCCAACGCGGTCAATAGCATCCCCTGCAACCCTAAAATTTCCCGCTCAACGGCTTCTAAGTTACCGGACATACAGGCCTAAACTGGCATAACGGCAAAACAGTGCTGCTGCGTTTAAGAAGACTGTTTCTACAATCTATTACAAAATCTTGGTGAGCATAGACTATTTGCCGACTCATGGCAAGATAGTGGGGTTGCAAAGGTAAGGCAGAAACGTGGATATTATTCTTTGTCTACAAGCAGTCATCCTCGGCTTGGTGCAAGGCATTACAGAGTTTTTACCCATTAGCAGTACCGCTCACCTGATTCTCTTTAGTGATCTGTTGGGGTGGAAGAGTGTCTGGCACAAAACGGCCCTAGATGCGATGCAGTTTGGAAGTGTGATCGCAGTTTTTGGGTATTTTTGGCAGGATATTCGTCAAATTGTCCAAGGGGCTTGGCAGGCATGGCAGCGGCGGGATTGGCAGCGAGAGGAATGGAAGTTATTGGTTGGTATTGCGGTAGGCACCATCCCTGCATTAGCGGCAGGACTGCTTCTGAAATTGGCCAAAGTGGAGTTGGATCAGCCTCAGGTCATTGCCACGATGGCGATCGCCATGGCGATTCTCCTGGGCCTAGCGGAAAAGTGGGGTTCCCGTAAACGCACGTATCAGGACATTGGCATTTTGGATGGCTTTTTAGTGGGGTGCGGCCAGATGATTGCCCTGTTACCGGGGGCTTCACGCTCAGGCTCCACGTTGACTGCGGCTTTAGCTTTGGGACTAGAGCGGCAGACGGCGGCGCGCTTTTCCTTTCTGTTGGGCATTCCCACTCTGACGATCGCCACACTGGTGCAAGCCAAAGATGTTTTTGATCAAGGCACCCTCTTCATTCCCCTTGTGATTGCCATGCTATCGAGTATGGTGTTTTCCTATCTGGCGATCGCTTGGCTGCTACGGTTCCTGCAACGCCATTCCACTTGGATCTTTATCTGGTATCGGATTGGCTTGGGAGCTGCGTTGTGGGGTGCGATCGCCCTCGGTAGTCTGCAAACCTAAAGAACAACATTTAGCAAAATTTAACCTTATCTGTGGTTGAGATCACAGGGAAATGAGGGATATCTGAGCATAGTAGGTATGGGATAGTGAAATCAAGGAAGCTGTACAGAGGCGCGATTGCTATCCAACCCCATCAAGCCAGTAAGGCACACCTGGATCTGCTTATTTTTTTGGCCACAGTAGGAAACCCCAAGCGTGTGTTCTATGTTCAGCACGACAGGCAACACCGACCTAAAGCATTCCACCCTTTCGCTGTTGCAGGCATACCAAGATAACCCTGCACCGGAATTGCGGAATCGCCTTGTTGAGTTGAACATAGGATTGGTACGCAAGGAAGTCCATCGCTGGGTACAGTGCACCCAAGAAAGCTTTGACGATCTCATGCAAGTGGGCACCCTTGGTCTCATTCACGCCATTGAACGCTTTGACCCAACTAAGGGGGTGGCCTTTAGTTCCTTCGCGATTCCCTATATTCGCGGTGAAATTCAACACTACCTGCGGGACAAAAGTCCCCAAATTCGCGTGCCCCGACGTTGGCAAACATTGCAAAGCCAAGGAAAGCGAGTCATTCGGGAATTACGCCAACAACTGGAGCGCCCCCCCACCGATAGCGAAATTGCCCAGGCCCTCAATGTCCCCCTTGAGGAATGGCAGGAGGCAAAATTTGCCAGCTACTACACCACCCCTGTTAGCCTCGATGCCCCTACCTTTGAGGGTGAGGAAGAGGCCGTTGCCCTCGGTGACGTCGTGCCCGATCAACGGTACCAAAGTTTTCAGCTGGCCGAGGAAGATCGGATTCGTCTGCAGCAGTGTCTGCGTAAACTGGAAGCCCGCACCTGTCAAATTCTGGAATTTGTCTTTTTGCATGATTTGAGTCAAAAAGAAACCGCTGAACTTTTGGGCCTCAGTGCGGTCACAGTCTCTCGGCAGATTAAAAAAGGCCTCCAAGCCCTACAACAGATGATGCGTCACGATGACGCTGAATCTTGAAAATGCATAAAATATACTCATGGTTGATTTTGCTGCCCCCCTAGCGGCTTTAGCGGCACATCGTTGGTTCAAACTCATCAACGGTGCCAGTTTCCAAGATGTTGCCCAAATTTATAACCTGACGTTGGCCTATGCACTTGCAGGGGCTGATTGTATCGATGTGGCCGCCGACCCTGCCGTGATTTACGCAGCCAATGAGGCCTTGGCCGTTGCCGCCAGCCTTGGTGCAACCCGCCCCCTACTGATGGTGAGTATTAACGATGGGACTGACCCCCATTTTCGGAAGGCCACATTTGATCCAAGTCGCTGCCCGCCAGGGTGCGATCGCCCCTGTGAACGCATTTGTCCTGCTGAGGCGATTCGTTTTAATGAACAGGTGCAAGGGGTGGTGCGCGATCGCTGCTATGGGTGTGGTCGCTGTTTACCCCTGTGCCCGCTGGGCCTGATTACCACCGATGAGCAACCCGCAGTCTTTGAGGACATCACGTCCCTGATTAGGGCTGGCACGATCCAAGCCCTCGAAATCCACACCCAACCCCAACGTTACAGTGCCTTTAGCGAGCTTTGGCAGCAAGTGCGCCCGTGGGTACGGTATGTGCAGGTACTGGCCATCAGTTGTCCCCAAGGGGAGGGGATAATTGACTATTTGCATTGGATCAATAGGCAGATTCAACCTTTGGAGTGTGCTCTCATTTGGCAGGCCGATGGCCGCCCTATGAGTGGCGATATTGGCGATGGCACAACGCGAGCCACCATTCAATTGGGTCAGGCGATTTTAGGGGCAAATTTACCCGGATTTGTACAGTTGGCGGGCGGCACAAATGGCCATACGGTTGCTAAACTCAGGGCAATGGGACTATTAGCTCCAGGGGGAATTGCTGGTGTTGCCTATGGTAGTTATGCCCGCAAACGCCTTGCCCCTTTCCACGCGATCGCCGACCAACCCTGGCAAACTGTTCCTGACGTCCTTGCAGCGGCTGTCGCTGAAGCAGCTACCCTTGTTTCTCCGTTGAAATCTGTCCCGTCACTCTCTGTGCCCTATGGTTGAATTGACTGCTGGACAACGCCAAGTCACTGACGATCTCGATCAATTATTAGCCATCCTACCGCCGCCCCTTGGACAGTCCCTCACCGATCATCCGCAGCGGGAAGAACTCCTAGAAATTGTTCTAGATTTGGGGCGACTGCCGGAAGCGCGGTTTATCCACAGCACCCAATATCTTGCCGCGACGCCCGTCAGCCGTGAGATGTTGCAATATGCCGTGGATCGGGTGGGCGAGTTTAGTGGTGACAATCGCGCTGGGATTGAGCGTACGCTGCACCGTATTAGTGCCCTGCGCAATCGCCAAGGAACGATTATTGGCTTGACCTGCCGGGTGGGGCGAGCCGTCTTTGGCACGATTGGCATGATTCGCGACTTGGTTGAAAGTGGCCAGTCCATTTTGCTCCTGGGGCGGCCGGGGGTCGGTAAAACCACCGCTCTACGGGAAATTGCCCGCGTTTTGGCGGATGAGTTGCACAAGCGGGTGGTGATTATTGACACCTCCAATGAAATTGCTGGCGACGGTGATATTCCCCATCCGGCCATTGGCAAGGCACGGCGGATGCAGGTGGCACGCCCAGAACTTCAGCATCAGGTGATGATTGAGGCGGTGGAAAACCACATGCCCCAAGTGATTGTTATTGATGAGATTGGCACAGAACTAGAGGCGCTAGCGGCACGCACAATTGCTGAGCGAGGCGTACAACTGATTGGTACGGCCCACGGCAACCAAATTGAGAACCTGATGAAAAACCCGACCCTCGCGGATTTAGTGGGGGGCATTCAATCGGTCACCCTTGGGGATGAGGAAGCGCGCCGCCGGGGCACCCAAAAGAGTGTTCTTGAACGCAAAGCTCCACCCACCTTTCAAATAGCTGTGGAAATGCTAGAGCGCGATCGCTGGGCCATTCATCTCGATGTGGCTGCCAGTGTGGATCTCCTGTTGCGGGGGCGCCAACCAGTTCCGGAAATTCGCAGCGTTGCTGCCGATGGCTCAGTGGTGATTAGTCGCCCTGAACCTGCCCCCCAGCGATCGGAGGTCAAATCTGCGCCTCAGCGTCCCTCCTGGCGGGACAGTGGCCAGATGCTACCGGTCACTGATGGCAGTAAAGAACCTCTGCGAGCGAATTTTGCCCGGTTGCTGGAAGCGACATTGGATGCCCCCACGGTCGGTCCGAATGGGGAAGAGCTCCCCCTCCACGTTTTTCCCTACGCCGTCAGCCGCCACCATTTAGAGCAAGCAATTCAGACCCTAAACCTGCCCATTGTGGTCACGAAGGACATTGATCAGGCGGATGTGATTTTGACGCTGCGCTCCCACCTCAAGGGGGAAAGCAAGCTGCGGCACTTGGCCCATATTCACCATCTACCCATCCATGCCATCAAAACCAACAGTATGGCGCAAATTGTCCGAGGGCTACGGCATTTGCTTGGCATTGAAGACCCCAGCCCAGCAGAGTCAGCGGATCTCTCCCTCTTTAGTCCAACGGGCAGTGATGATGAATTGGAAGCCCTTGAGGAGGCGCGCTTAGCCGTGGAAGAAATTGTTATTCCCAAGGGGCAAGTCGTGGAGCTACTCCCGCGATCGGCGAATATTCGACGGATGCAGCATGAGCTGGTTGAGCACTACCACTTGACTTCCTGTAGCTTTGGTGAGGAGCCAAACCGACGACTGCGGATTTATCCCAACTTCTTGCGCTAATTAGGGATTTACCAGCGCCTGTAAAAAGGCGCCTATGCGGTCAATGGGCAAAACATGCTGCACACTCCCAAGGGCAATAGCCTCCTTGGGCATACCAAAAATCACACTGGTGGCTTCATCTTGGGCAATGGTGATTCCGCCAACCTTGGCAATTGCTTGCATCCCCGCTGCGCCATCATCTCCCATTCCCGTGAGCAACACCCCAATAACAGCATCGCCATAGTAAGCTGCTAGGGAGCGAAACATTACATTGACAGAGGGACAATATCTTTCGTTGGCAGAAGCGGGTATCAGGCAAAACTTGCCTCGGCAATCAATTTCTAAACTCAAATGATCTGGTGCAAAATACACGGTTCCAGGTTGGGGCGTTTCACCGGCAGTTGCCACAGTAACCTGCAGTTTGGTTTCTTGGGATAGCCAACATATCAGACGGCTGAGAAAGCCAGGACTAATGTGCTGGGTACAGACAATGGGTAGAGGGAAGGTTGCAGGCAACGACTGCAAGACCTTGGCGATCGCTTGAGGGCCCCCTGTCGAAGCACCAATTCCAACAATAGCTAGGTTTAATGATGAGTGCCCCTTTGGCAGGGGTGGCGCTGCAACACTTGGAGAACTAAGGGTAGGACGTAGGGAGCGGGTAAACACTTTCACTCCTGCAAGTACTCGAATCTTATTCAGCAGTTGGGCGCGATCGTAATCGGCTAGCAGACCGCTACTCGGCTTGGGAAACACATCAATTGCACCTGCTTGCAGCAGCTCAAAGACCGTTTCTTCCTCGGCTGTAGCTACGGTGATCACTAAAATAGGACGCGGGTAACGCGCCATAAGTTGACGGGTTAGCTCTAACCCATCTATTTCTTTCATGTACAGATCCGTGCAGACAACATCCGGTTGGCAGGATGGAATTGCAATGAGGGCCTCTTTGCCGTTGGTGGCTACCCCAACAACCTGAATATCCGATGCAGATTGCAACAGTTGCTTAAGAGTACTCAGGGCAATTGGTGAGTCTTCAACTAAAAACACCCGAATAGTCATTGAAGTAGACTTTACACATTCTCATGGGGTCGCAATCTTGGGAGCTTTGCTGCGGGTGAGCATCTGAGTGTCTCCAGTCTCGGAAGAAATCCAGAACAGTTGGAGAACTGCTAACACTGATCATAAGAATTGGATGCGAAAACCACTATTGGATTATTGGATGGCCTCAATAAATTTAAAGCCCTGTCTTCCTGCCATTTCTAAATCCGCAAAAGTGACATCGGGTTGACTTCGCCCAATTTGAAGACAATAGGAGAGTTCTCGCTAGGAAGAACAGTGGCTCTAGCCATTCCACAGCACCCTACTTTTGAGCGAGTCACCCTCACCCCTCTGGCGGTAATCAAGAAACAGTGGGAAGGGAAGGCTATTGAGTGGCTCTTTTAGCCTGGTTTGAGTGTCTATTGTTAACTCCACTACTTTTGAGCAACTAAATCACACTCAATCCTAACACAGTTTAATAGCTAGCATGGCTATTCTTAAAACCCCTCTTGGATTAGCCTACTTTTTTGCTGGCGAGAACCCGAATCTTAGTAATTAAAGTACTCTTGAGGCGCTCATAATCTTCTGCTGAACCAGCAGTGGGCTTGGGAAAGAAATCAAGGGCACCCGCCTGCATCAGGTTATAGATATTATCCACATCCGTGGGTTGTACGGCGTTACTAATCACTAGTACGGGACGAGGAAATCGCTTCATGACTTCTCTGGTAAATTCTAGGCCGTCCATGCCCGGCATTTGCAGATCAGTACAGATGACATCGGGCTGGGTACGTTCAATAACTTCGAGTCCTGCAGCGCCATCCATAGCGGTTCCCACGACCTCTATTTGTTCCGAGGAGCTGATGAGTCGTTGCAAAATCTCGAGGGCAACTGCCGAGTCTTCAATCAAAACCACTTTAATTTTTTCAATTTTGCTCATGAATCAGTTCCTTAAGGGTATCGAGTAGTAGACTTTGGTCAAAATTACCTTTGGTCAGGTAAGCATTGGCACCCGCGGCAAGAGCACGCTGGCGATCGCTCGCTCCTGCTAAGGTTGTAACAAGGATAATCGGCAGGGTTTTATACTCAGGGAGTTGGCGAATTCGCCGGGTCATTTCAATACCGTTTTGCTGCGGCATTTCTACATCCGAGACCACCGCCTGAAAGTGACCTGTGCGCAATTGTTGAAAACCATCGGCACCATCAACGGCGGTGGCGACCTCATAGCCCGCCCGCTCTAAAATGCGCCGCAGTTGGGTACGAATAGGTAAGGAGTCTTCAACCAAGAGGATGCGAGGCTTGGTAACCGGCTGGAAAACCCGACTCGTCTGGGCATCAGCAAAGGTGTGCACCAAGGCAATGGGGCGCAATAGGTGACAAAGTTCACCGTTGTCAAGAAGGGTGACGCCCAAGAGGTGGGGGAGCTGTTGCAGCAGAGGATGGTGGGGTTTAAGCTGCACATTTTGAAAATCCACAATTTCGTCAACAATGAGGCCGCGATAGCGATTGCCCTGCTGCAAAATCACACAGGGATAGGGAGGACGTTGGGGTGGTGTCTGTTGTCCCAAGAGAGCCGCCAACCAAGCAATGGGCACAGGATGATTTTCCCACAGCAGGGTAGGTTCACTGACCTCTGACAAGAACTCCTCTTGTCGTACGAGTAAGCTGGTGACGATCGCGTCAATGGGTAAGCCATAGAAATACTTCTGCAACCGTACCACCAAGATGGTCATTGTCCCCCGATTGGCTTGCAGTGTTATTTGGAAACGGCAACCTTGTCCCGGTGTCGATTGAACTTCAAGGCTACCATTGAGTTCCTCCACATTGGTGCGCACCACATCTAGACCGACCCCGCGTCCCGAGAGAGTACTGACCTGCTGTCGGGTGGAAAAACCCGGAGTAAAAATTAGTGCCTCAATCTCAGCGGGGCTCATCGCTGCTAATTCTGCTTCTGTATAAAGTCCCCGTTTTAGCGCTGCTTCCCGGATAGCCGATCGATCAAGGCCACGACCATCATCAATGACTTCAATGACCACTTCATTGCCCTGGCTACGGCCACGAATCCTTAGGGTTCCTTCGGCAGGTTTCCCCCGTTGCTGCCGTTCAGCGGGAGACTCAATTCCGTGATCAAGGGCATTGCGCACCAAGTGGGTCAAGGGGTCTTTCATCCCCTCAAGAATCCGCCGATCTACTGTGATTTCGGCACCCTCAATAATTAACCGCACCTGCTTGTTTTGTTCCTTGGCAATATCCCGCACGGCGCGGGGGAGTAGATTAAAAATTGTGCTCAAGGGTAAAAATTGGAGGTTTTGAATCTCATGTTTGAGGCCACCCACCACAGCAGTGAGGTGAGCATCATCAACGTTAGCACGAGCTTGCAATTGTTGCAGGCATTTGCCTAGGGTATCTAGTTGTTGCCGCAAGTGATCGTAGCGCTGCCGCAAAGCAAAGAGTTCCGGATAGGGCTGCAGCAGGCGTTGACTGTCAAGGGCATGTGCCTGAACTTGCTCCCAGTAACTGAGGGCTTCAGCAATGAGTTCCCGTTGGCGAGCAATCCGCTGCTGGGTGAGACTCAAGTCACCAATAGTCGTCATTAGGGCATCTAGCTTGTGACTTGCTACCCGCACGCTTTCAATCTGATAGCGATCGTCAGCGGTAGCAGGAGTTTTGGGGTCAACAGCTTCTTCCTCTAGAGTGGAAGGAAGTGGAACCTCTTGGAACGTTTCATAGGCGGCCAGCAGTGCATCGAGATCGTCGTCACTTCTTGAGGGGCTTAGTGAGGAAGCACTGGGCTCTGGGGTTCCTAGGGTAGTGTCACTATGTAAAACTTGCATCAGGTCAGCCGCAATATGAAAAGTACTGACATTGGCTGGCTCTCCAGTGACTGCTTCATGGGCAATTTTTTTGACTGCATCCAGACCACGGTAGAGAACTTCAAACAGATGCGGGCTAGGTTCCAAATTGCCCTGCCGCCAGTGGCTAAAAATCTCCTCTAGATGGTGAACCAGGGTTTCGGCCTCAGTGACCCCTAGCATTCGCGAGTCGCCCTTGAGGGAGTGGGCTTCCCGCATGAGAGTTTCAAGGAGAGAGCGATCGTGGGGATTGGTTTCAAGGGCAAGAATTGCAGACTCAATAGCTTGCAGATGGTCGGCACTGGCGATTTGATAGAGCGATCGCAACTCACTATCTTCAATGTACATGGATGTACACAACCCCTAGACTGAGTTTTGCAAAGTTTGTGCAGCTTCCAATAGCTGGTGGGTTGCTGTCTTAATTTGGGACATACTCGCAGAGGTTTCCTGCGCAGCTAGATTGATGGCATTCATCGCCGAAATTACCTGTTGCACTCCCACAGCCTGCTGTTTGGAACTGAGGGCAATTTGTTGGCTGTTTAAATGCACTGCCTCAACGGCACTGGTAATTGTCGTGAAGGTTTCCGAAGTGCTCTGTGCCAATTTAGCACACTCATTACTGGCCTTCATGCCTTCATCGGTGACCATGACTGTACTGTTCATGGCTGCTTGCACTTCACGAATCAGGTTGGTGATTTTCTCGGCTGATTTTTTGCTTTGATCCGCCAGTTTGCGAACTTCTTGAGCTACCACAGAAAACCCCTTGCCCTGTTCACCCGCTCGTGCTGCTTCCACTGCTGCATTCAAAGCAAGAATATTGGTCTGGTTGGCAAGGTCGCTAACCAGTTCAGAAATGGCAGTGACTTGAGTCATTTGCTCACTCAGTTGCATGATCTTCTCAGCGATCATCAGGACATTATCCCTAAGGGTATTAATCCCATTGACTGTTTGCTGAACCGTTTCTTTGCCATAGTTAGCCAGCTCCATTGCCTGCTTGGCGCCTGCTGCTGAGGCCTGAGCTTGCTCTGTCGATTGGCGAGAGGAAGCGCCCAATTCTTCCATGGTAGTGGTGGTCTGATTCACTGAAGCAGCCTGTTGGGCAAGCACCTTTTCCTGTTCGTCAACTGCCGCAGCAGTTTGACTGGAAGAGGTCGCAATTTGGGTGGATATCCGTGAAAGCAGAGCAAGGGTACCCTTGACAGTGAAAATAACAATAACAATGAACAGAATTTGCACAATAAAAAAGATAATCTCAGCAACTTGAACGAAATTACTTGATCTTTTAGCAGCCATTTCGGCGGCCTTAACAGTGTCATCGCTCAGCTTAAAGAAATCCTCACTGTCTTTAACCAAGCGATCAACATTCACTTTGGGCTGCTGGAGCTGCTCTTTGAGCTTTTGCCACTGCGATTGCAATTGCAGCATTAAGTTGCGGAATTCTGGATCTTTGGCAGGGGGAATTCCCATTTCCACATCACCATTGATCAAAGCATTAATTCGGCGATCATTGGAAGCAATAAGTTCATTGATATTACTGTCTCCAAGGCGCAGTTTCACAATTCGTTGGGTGCCACCACGTACGCGACCTGCCTCGTTAATAATAAGGAAATCGTCCTTAGCACGGTTAAAGGTAAAGACATAGGCGCCCAAGGCGGATAAGCTCAACAGGGCAATGCCGCCAATCAGGAAATAAAATCGATAGCGAATACGCATGATTAACCCTCATAAAAACTAGGAAGAGATCAAGTATGACTATAGGTCCATTTTACTTTCTAAGCCACCTTGGTTGGGACAATTAATTTGTTTACTAATTGATTGATATTGAGCAATTTGATAACTCGCCCCTCTTCAATGATAGAACCAACATAGCCGCTGTCATGAACTGCCAAAAAAGAGCTTAACTTAACCTCCTGGGAGAGATAGCTGATGATTCCCTGTACATCATTCACTAAAACCCCTAGCAACATAGAATTCACTTTGAGGACTACTGCTTTCTTGAGGGGGGCGGGTGATTGGGGTAGCCGCAGTAGCTCTCGCAGATCGAGTAGGGAAATAACTTCATTCTGAAGAGAGACATGGCCGGCAATGAAGCTTGGTGCTTTTGGGGCTGGAACAAGATGGTTAACTTCAATAAATTGCTGAATCTCCCCCAGTGGAATGGCAAACTGTTCTCCCTCCAGTGCAAAGACCACTGCCGTCAATGTTCCCCCTAGAGGCTCTTGGAATGCTACCTGGTGACATAGAGCCTGTTGCCGTTGCCGCAGGAGTGCTCGCTGAACCAAGGTTGCCGTTGGCCAATAGCGGTCGTAGAAGTCGTAGCTGGGATAGTGTTCTAGTTCTGCTGAAATTCCTTCGGATGTGAGTCTTGCCACCTCCACTGGTGCGCGAATGAGGGTGTCAACATTGATTAAAATCAACACCTCCTCAGCCACTTGAGCGAGGCCTGCTACAAACGCAGTATTGAGGAGACCAGGATGACCGTAGTCAGGCTCTTGGCGCAGTTCAACAGTGCTCCCTAAAATTACATCTTCCACTTGATGAACAACCACCCCCACGCGTAACCCCGTTGCTCTCAGCACAATTACAACGTCAGTCTCTCGACACTGAGGTGGCGTGATCCCTAGGCGACAGCTTAGATGCATGATGGGAATGAGATCCCCCCGCAGGTTGAGGACTCCAAGAATATCGTTAGGTGCCTCTGGGATAACCGTAAGTTCTGGGAGACTAAAAATTTCCTCAACTGTGGATAAGGGGAGCAGGCACTTTAACCCAGCAGTTGTTAGTTGCAAATAGTCCATGGCATGGTAGTTAAATAAGTTTCTCAATTGTACTGAGGAGCAATTCGCGGTCTACAGGCTTCGTGAGATAGGCATTGGTACCAGCCATGTGCCCCCTGGCGCGGTCAATGAGGCCATCCTTAGCTGTCAGCATGATAACTGGAATGTGCTTAAACTTCTCAATTTTGCGAATTGTGCGGCAAAAATCAAAGCCATCCATTTCTGGCATGGTCACATCTAAGATAATCAGGGAAACATCGTGATCATCTAATAAAGAGAGGGCATCTAGCGCATTTGTAGCACTGATGACTTCATAGCGATCGCTAAGGGCACGGCGAATCATGGCCTGTACAATCGGACTGTCGTCCACCGTTAAAACAACAGGCGACTTGACACAAGTGGCCGCTGTGGTCACAAATCCTAGCAGACCATCCTTAACCCAGTGCATATAGAGGGATGCTAAAGCTAAAGAGTCTTTGTAAGTTCCCTCAGCAATGTCAGCAATAGTTCTGTCACCCGTGACCCAAGTCTTGAGATGATGCAGGGTAGCTTCGTGGTGGATTGCATCTAAGGCCCCTGCATGCACGCAAGGGATGGCTTCTAGGGAAGGAATGGTCGGATAAAACTGTTGCCAAAGATATTTGCGACTCTCAATCTGCTGTAAAATGACTTCTGGGTCAATTCCATGACCATCATCGCCGTAGCATAGATCACAACTGGCGTCCGTTTGCAACTGGACAGAGCAACTGTAGGGAGCCAAGCGTTCTAAAAGCACCGTTGAGCGTTGAATCATTTTTTTTCAATACTCTCCCAACTCAGTGCTTGTATCCTGATGACTGCTTCTAAATGAGAGCGATGGGAGGCATTTTTTGTGCGACTACGGGCATACTCAATCAGGGTGTCCATAAAGGCCACCTTGAGCATTTTCCCTAACAGGTGTAGGAGGTCGGCAGGGCTAGGAAGATGAGCCTCTACAAAGGTCAATCCGCCCTGGTAGCAGCCAAGATAATACACTAATTGACGTTGTATTTCTGGGATCGTTGCTGCTACCTTCAAAATACCAGTAAATTCCTGGAATTTAATTGTTTCTAGCAGCTTTGGTAAGGGTAGGACAGCCTCTAAAGACTCACTAGGCCGGTAGACAGTCATATTTTCAAAAGCCTGCATGGCCCCTCCTTGTGAACACAATGGATACTTGTCAGAAGTAAAAATTTAGTCCCCCACCCTGCTGCTCAGAATAGCTGATTAGCAGATTGATTTGGCTAGGTCAATCTTAAGGCAAGTATTCATGAGGTGAGTGTATTGAAAGTTACATTCATCATTACTTTGTACTTCTTGTCTTTACTGAGTTTTTCTGACTTCCGCTCTTGAGATTAAAACTAGGTTAATGCGAGGAATTTCACCACACTCCTAGGCTCGTGGGATAGATATGGCGGTAATCTGTCTCAGGTAATGACGCAGCAGTGCTACCGTAACCCCTTGGCGAAAAGGAACGATCTGATCCTCTGGCTGCTTCTGAAGCAGCGTTTCCACTGTTGCTAGGAGAGGGGCAACAGGATCAAGCTCTTGCTCACTAAGGTGGAGTTCAATGAGTTCAACATAGGCCTCTACTGTATTTGGACTCAGGAAGAGAATCCGCCGTAGATACTCTTTGGCGGCTGTTTTATCCTGTTGCTCCTGGGCAATATGAGCAAGGAGAAAGAGCGCAGGAATGTTTTGGGGGTTGAGGGAGAGGAGTTGTTGCCCAAGGGCGATCGCCTTGGTGTAACGGCCTTGATCGGCGTGGATTTGCGCCATCAATAACAGACACTCTTCATTGTTGGGCTGAGACTGCTGCCACTGTTGTGCCAAAATCAGAGCATGGTTGTAGTTGCGTTCCCTGAGGGCAATCCTTGTTTGCTCCTCAAGGGATAGGACGGGAATAGGGGGTGGCATGGATGGAGTGTTAGGGTGACTCAGTGGATGGCGACTTAATTGATAAACGACTGACTCTGGAAAACTCAGGACTTGCAGCGGGCCGAGGTCCTGTCCTTGCAGTTCTGTGTGTCCGGTGAGCAAATAGCCATCAGCGCGCAATAGTGAGACAAAAGCCCCCAGGATCTGCTGAATAGCAGCACTGTCCAAGTAGATAAGGACATTGCGGCAGACAATCAGATCCACGCTGCCAGGGGGTAGATCATACTCTGCAACATTCAGCAGGTTAAGGCAGCGGAAACGTACCCATTGACGTAGGGAAGGTATCACTTTCCACCCTCGACCAGTCTCCCGAAAGTACCGAGCTTGCAGGCTCGGATCTATTCCCCGAAAAGACCAATGACCATAGATGCCTGCCTGCGCTTTGGAGATTGCCGCTTGACTGAGGTCATATCCGACAATGCTTAATTGCCAGTCAGTGGGATTTGGCAGGAGTTCCTTAAGTAAAATAGCTAAGGAATAAACCTCCTCCCCTGTGGAACAGCCAGCACTGACAAGCCGCAATGTCCGATCCTGCTGATGACGGGCAATTAGATCGGGCAGTAAACGTTCCCGCAAGAGTTTGATCTGACCTTGATCTCGAAAAAAATAGCTCTCACCGGTGGTAATGAGATCTGCTAATTGTTTCCATTCCTGTTGACTATGGGTGAACTGGGGCTTGGCTAAGAGGGCGAGATACTCGCTGGGATGCTGATAATTGAGAGCACGACAGCGATTCAGGAGCTTACGGCTTAGGTAGGGTTTGTCTTGGGGGCGAATGCTGATGCCAGTTTGGCAACGAATCAGCTCTACAAACTGTTCAAGTAATTGATCGTTCATAGGATCAATTTAACAACAAGGAGGTAGCACTGGTGTGCGATCGCCCCCTAGGGTATGATTGTAAGGTTAAACTCTGACAATCGCCGGCAAGTCTTCATGGGCGTTGCTGAGCGATCCCGGCAGAGGGATTGAAAACCCTTGGATATTCTCAGTTTTAGGATGACCACCCCTTTACTTTTGCGTGCTGCCCGTGGTGAAAGCGTTGAGCGTCCTCCCATTTGGTTGATGCGGCAAGCTGGGCGCTACATGAAGGTCTATCGTGACCTGCGCGATCGCTATCCCTCGTTTCGCGAGCGATCGGAAATTCCGGAACTCGCCATTGAGATATCGCTCCAGCCTTTCCGCGCCTTTGCGCCTGATGGTGTGATTCTCTTTTCGGATATTCTCACGCCCTTACCCGGCATCGGCATTCCCTTTGACATTGTTGAAAGTAAAGGGCCAATGATTGACCCGCCCATCCGCACCCTAGAGCAGGTGCAACAACTCCATCCCTTGGAGCCGGAGGCGGCCTGTCCTTTTATTCGTCCAATTCTGGCCACACTGCGCCAAGAAGTTGGCGATCGCGCCGCAGTACTGGGGTTTGCCGGTGCCCCCTGGACCCTTGCGGCCTATGCCATTGAGGGCAAAAGCTCCAAGGACTACATCCAAATTAAAGCCATGGCCTACCACGAGCCAGACCTGCTCCACAAATTTCTGAACCATTTGGCCACGGCCATTGCTGACTACCTCTGCTATCAAATTGACTGCGGCGCCCAAGTGGTGCAACTTTTTGATTCCTGGGCAGGTCAACTCAGCCGTCAGGACTACAACACCTTTGCGTTTCCCTACCAAAAGCGGGTGATCCAGCAGGTCAAAGCGGTCTACCCCGATGTGCCCATCATCCTCTACATCAATGGCAGTGCCGCAATTGTGGATCGCATGGCAGCAACGGGAGTAGACATTGTCAGCCTCGACTGGACTGTTGATATTGGCACCATTCGTCAGCAGTTCCCCCCTCGTGTTGGTCTGCAGGGAAATTTAGACCCTGTGATCCTCTTTGCCCCGCAGCCAGTACTCAAAGAGCGGTCTTTGGCCATAATTGAGGCGGGTCGCAAGGGAAAATATATCTTTAACCTTGGCCACGGCGTTCTTCAAGGTACCCCTGAGGAAAATGTGGCCTTTCTCTTTGACTTGGTGAAGTCCCTCGCCTAATGCGAATTCTAATCACAGGTGCCACTGGCTGCATTGGTCAATACATTTCTGAGGCCCTGATCCAACAGACGGATCATGAATTGTTTTTGCTGGTGCGGGATTCTTCACGCCTACATATTGATCCTTGCCAGCGATCGGGGGTGAATCTGGTTCAGGCAGATCTGATGGATCTAACGCCATTGGAACCGCTGCTACCCACCTTTGATGTGGCCATCCTGACGGCAACCGCCTGGGGGGGGAGCAATGTCTTTGCCATTAACTACGAGCAAACCTGCCAGCTTCTCAGGCAACTGGATCCACAGCGCTGCCAGCGGGTATTTTATTTTTCAACAGCCAGTATTCTCAATCATCAGATGCAACCGCTGCCGGAGGCAGGTACCCTAGGCACTGACTATATTCGCTCAAAGTATGCCTGTCTTCATGCCATTGAGGAGTTGCCTGTGGCCGATCGCCTGATTGAACTTTTTCCAACGATGGTTTTTGGCGGTGGCCCCGATGGCAAGCGTCCTTCCTTTATCACCGCAGGCATGGGGGAAGTCCTCAAGTGGTTGTGGCTGGCTCGCTTTTTCCGCGCCGATGCCAGTTTTCACTTTATCCATGCCCGCGATATTGCCCAAGTGGTTCTTTACCTATTGCAGCATCCGGAGTATCCAGTACCCCGCCGCGTGGCTCTGGGTAACCCGCCAATGACCGTCAATGAGATGCTGGCGCAGTTGTGTGCCGCTGCCAAGCTCCGCATCTATGGCCAAATCCCCTTGACCTTGCCAGTGATCAACTTCCTTGTGCGGGTCTTTCGGGTGCAGATGTCCCCTTGGGATTATTTCTGCTTGAACTACCGCAACTTTACCTACGAAACGGTGCTCAATCCTCAAGCCTTGGGGCTAACTCCCTACTGTGGGACGGTAGCGGATTTGCTACGCTGTAGTTTGGGCACAACAGACCGCTAAACCTCCAGTTAGAGACTCTTTGATGGCAGGCATTTGGTTACTGAAGTCGGAACCAAGCGTTTTTTCCTGGGAGGATTTGAAGGCGGCTCCACAACAAACCACCTGTTGGGAAGGGGTACGCAACTACCAAGCTCGCAATTTGATGCGCGATTGTATGCAAGTGGGCGATCGCGTGCTTTTCTACCACAGTAATGCCAACCCACCGGCAATCATGGGCATTGCTGAAGTTGTCAGGCCCGCCTATCCCGATCACTTTGCTTGGAACCCTGACAGTCGCTACTTTGACCCCAAAAGCACCCCTGACAATCCCCGCTGGTTTATGGTGGATATCCAATATCGCCGTGACTTTTTGCCCCCAATTACGCTGCCGGAACTGCGGCAAACCCGTGGCCTTGAAGGGATGCTGCTGCTGCAAAAGGGCTGCCGTCTTTCGGTCCAACCGGTTACTGAATCGGAGTGGCAAATCATTCTCAGCTTGCGATCGCCCTAGGGTTGACGAGACAGAGGGCGTAGATAGGGTAAATTTTTGACGTGGCGATCGCTGGAATACTGGAAACCAAAATCCGCATACTCGGCAGTATTCACCAGTCGCCGAAAAGCAGATAAGCCAATCCGCCGTTTGCCATCGAGGCTGCTCACCTTGGAGTGGGGATTGTTTAGGTCTCCCCCTAGGAGTTGAAATGCCTCTTCGGGAGTCAGCCACTCTATGTTGGGATCACCGCTGGGAATTTTCTCTTCAAGGTGTTGCAGTTTTCTCACCAAGCTCTCCCATAGATTCCGGCGAGGTTGTTGCTGCTGAGAACGGCAGGTCAGCGATCGCCACCATAGCTGCAGTTGCACCCCCAAATACTGGAAAAAACGCTTGATCAACCGCCCCATCTGATTCAACAGCAGCGGTAATCCCGTTGGCGGTGCTGGAGACGATCGCTCAACCACAACCGTACTCCAGCCGCAGGCGCTACACACTTGGCGGCCAGAGGATAAGGGTTTCCCTAAACGGGCGCCACAGCGTGGGCAAGTTTCCAGCATGATTCCAGTATGAATGACGTTTCAGCATGGATAGATTAAATTTTAGCGGTTGACCGCGACCGGCGATAAAAGGGGCGAGGCACCACCACTGCTGGCACCCAGCGATCGCGCACCTGCACCGCCAGTTCACGACCTATGTGGGCAAACTCTGGAAAGACATAGCCAAGGGCGATCGCCTTCCCCAACGTGGGCGATAGGGTGCCACTGGTAACCTCCCCCACAGCCTGGGCTCCTGCATAGATTGGGTAGCTGTGGCGAGCAATGCCTTTGCCCAGTAGTTCTAACCCCACCAATTGCCGCTCAATGCCCCGCTGCTTTTGCGCTAAAAGGGCAGCACGACCCACAAAATCGGGCTTTTGCCAATCAATTAACCCATCGAGACCCGCCTCTAGGGGGGTGGTTTGCTCATCCATATCCTGGCCGTAGAGGAGCATGGCTGCCTCCAGCCGCAGCGTATCCCGCGCCCCCAACCCACAGGGAGTAACACCTGCCGCCAACAGGGTTTGCCACAACTGTTGTCCCACTTCGGCCGGGACAAGCATTTCCCAACCATCTTCGCCCGTGTAGCCGGTGCGTGCGATCCAAGCGGGCTGTCCCAGTAGGTTGACTTGAGTATGGCGATAGGCCTTGATTGCCCCTAGGGGGCGATCGCACAGGGGAGACAGCGTTGCCGTTGCCGCCGGCCCTTGAAGAGCAATCAGCACCTGGGTCGCCGACTCATCGATTAGCTCAATACCGGCCGGTAAATGCGTTTGAAACCAATCCCAATCCTTAGAGGTTGTGGCTGCATTGACAATACAGCGCACTTGACCCTCGTCAATGTAGAGAATGAGATCATCCACAATCCCCCCGGCGGCATTGAGAAGAACCGTATACTTGGCTTGACCGGGCTGGACCTGGCTCAGATTTGTGGGCACCAAGTTTTGCAGCGCGGCTACCACCCCATCGCCCCGCAACACAAACTTGCCCATATGGGAAATATCAAACATCCCTACCTGCTGCCGCACCGCTTGGTGTTCCTGCAAAATGCTACTGTAGTGCAGGGGCATTTCCCAGTTGCCAAAGGTGGTAAACCGTGCTTCCTGATGCAGGGGATAGAGAGGGGTGTGCCGTAAGGATTCACTCATCGGTGACTACCGGAAATAGACTATCTAGTTGTTGTTCGAGTTGAGCGGCGGTCAGCGCCGGTTCACGGCAGCGCCAGCCTTCACAGACCAAGGCCATAGGCTCTAGGTCATCGCGAACTTTGAGCACGGCGGTTGGTAAATAGCGATCCCAGAGGGAGGCTGCCTGATCAGAACGAAGTTGGACACAGACAGGGTGAAGATACCACTGTAATGCTGCCAATAAGCTGGGACAGCTTTGGGGGGCCTCCCGCATGAATTGGCTAAAAAAGCGCAGTCCCTTTTCTGCCTGTTCGAGGTAGGTAGGATTTTCTGTGAGCAAAAAGAGTTGAACCAAGTTGGCGATCGCCACCCCATTGGCAGAAGGTGTGGCATTATCTAGACCTTCCCGCTGGCGCACAATCAAATCAGCTCGCTCTGGGGCATTGTAGTAGCCCCCATCCTTTGCCCCCAATTCCTGATCAAACAGGGTTTGATACTGGGTGGCCAACGCCAACCACGGCTGCGCCGCCTCCCCCACGGCTAAACTGGCTTGATGCAGGGCAAGGAGAGCTTGGATCCAGTAGGCATAATCCTCGGCCTGAGCTACCTCCGCCACGGTGCCCCCATAATTGAGGCGATAGAGTTTGCTCTGTTGATACTGATGATCGTGGAGCCATTGAGCCGCTTTAGCTGCTCGCTGCCAGTAGGTGTGCTCTCTCCAGACTTGGGCTGCCGTCGCTAAGCCAGTAATCATCAGGCTATTCCAAGCCAAAATCATTTTTGTATCGGTGACAGGGGGAATTCGTCCTGGCCAAGCCCGCCCTTTGGCAGTTGCGTTATCAGTGGCCACGGGAAAGGGCTGATCCATGGGCGTATCGGCACCATAGCGGCGGGCAAAGAGTTTGCGCAGAATCGGCCCCAGCGCCTGAGGATCCTCTGGAGGGCGCACTTGCTTGAGCACAATCTTGCCCTCGAAGTTGCCACTGGCAGAGAGGTCAAAGTGGGCTTGCAGTTGTCTCAATTCCGTTGGGGTGAGGGTCTGCTCTAGCTCCGCGTACTGCCAGCAATAAAAGGCGCCCTCCTCGGGTTCGGGGTCATTGGCATTGACAAAGCTATCAGCATCCTGAGCTGCATAGAAGTACCCCTCAGGGGCGGTCATTTCGCGATCCAGCCATTGAATTGTTTGGGCAATTGCAGCGGGAATCTGGGGAAAGCGATCGCCCTGCTGCCACAGCCGCGCTAAGTAGGTCACAATCTGGCCATTGTCGTAGAGCATTTTTTCAAAGTGGGGCACTGTCCACTGGGGATCCACGGTGTAGCGATGCCAACCACCGCCAACGTGGTCATAGATGCCCCCCTGCAAGAGGTGGTGTCCCCGCCGCCGACACAGGTGCAACAGTTCTGGGGGATTCGGACTTAAAGCCAGCCCCTGTAGGAGCATTTGGGCATAGGGCATCATGGGGAAGCAGGTGCCTTGGGGGCGATCGCGCAAAATCGGCGTCACTTGATCAATCCCTGCCCTTAGCAGTTCTTCAGTCAGGGGGACGGCCTTTCCCGTCTCGGTGGGGGGTGCCAGATACTGCCACAGGGTGGCCTGGTGAGCAGTGAGCTTCTCTTTTTCTTGGTCATAGAAGCGACGCACCGCCTGCAACACCTGCAAAAACCCCGGGCGGCCATAGCGCGGCTGCACCGGAAAGTAGGTTCCCCCATAAAAGGGACGGCGATCCTGAGGGGTAAGAAAGATATTCAGCGGCCAGCCCCCTTGACCCGTCATCAGTTGCAACGCCTGCATATAGATGCTGTCAATATCGGGCCGCTCCTCGCGATCCACCTTAATCGGCAGGAAATAGGCATTGAGATAGGCGGCAATCTCCAGATCCGAGAAGGCTTCCCCCTCCATCACAGTGCACCAGTGGCAACTGGAATAGCCAATCGAGAGAAAAATCACCCGATCCTCCGCAGCGGCTTTGGCCAGGGCTTCATCACACCACGGCCACCAGTCAATGGGGTTTTCGGCGTGCTTGCGCAGATAGAGACTTTGGCACTGGCTAAGGCGATTCGGCATGGGGGCGTACCATTTCGACGCTAATTTGACCCGTAAAGTTGGGCACGGGCGGGGCGAGCTTTGTCACACGCACAGCAGCCCGCTGCACTTGGGGCGGTGCAAGGCAAAGGCTGATAATGGCTGCCGCTAGGGTCTCGATTAACTGAAAGCGCTGCTGCTGCATTAACTGCTCAATGGCTTGCAAAAGAGGGCGATAGTCAAGGGTGTCCTCCAAGCGATCGCTGGCGGCGGCGGGTGCCATATCAAACCAAAGTCTAATATCAATCTCAAACCACTGGCCAAGAATTTGTTCCTCTGGGAGAGCGCCCGTATAGCCGTAGTAACGCATTCCCGAAAGGTGCAGACAGTCAGTGGTGGACTCGCTCAAGGACATGCATCCATAACCAGGCAGGAAAAAGTCTTCTGGGCGGATTGATTTTTTTGTCTCCTGCTCTTTGATCACTGTATCGCCAAAATGCTGCCGATGGCGAGCTTTCCCTTTAGAGACCTTGCCTTCACTGTGGCCTGGATTGGCAATGCCACGGGGGCGATCGCCCCCCTCCTAGATGCTCTTTTGGGGAAAACCCAATGCGGATGGCGAGACTCGAACTCGCAAGGCAAAGCCACACGCCCCTCAAACGTGCGCGTATACCAATTCCGCCACATCCGCGTAGCTTTGTCATTATAGCGCAGATTCCTAAATTTCTGAAAGTAGTCTCTGGCCTCTCGATAGCAGAAAATTCGGGAGAGAAGCTCCTCCTTTCTAAAATCTCTTACTCGCTGATCTTGGCAGAACTGCCATGAATACAGCAGCAGTGTCACCGTCAAGAGGATTCGCTACTATGAGGAGTTAGAGCTGTTGCCGTTGGCAGAACCCGTGGTGGCTATCGTTTCTTTGCTCGCCTGAGCTTTATTAAACTGTCCAGTCCCTTGGTTTTACTCTGAGGGAGATCAAGGCCTTTCTTGAGGTAGACGATCGCGGTGAGATTCCCTGTGACCCCATCAAGGAAAAGTTAGAGGAGAAATTGGCTACCAGTTACACATTCTTAAACAGGAATTACAAGGCCTCCTATCCGACTGGCGATCGCCCCCACAACCCCTAAAGGGCGCGATCTGTCCCATTCCCCCGCCAGTGATGCGCTCCTAACTACTCGTTCATATTCTTGTAGGTGGCCACTGCCGAAGGGGAAATCTGGTTGAGATAACGGAAAATCCAATACTTAAACACTGTATCCAGCATCACTGGAAAGGTGGCGATGAACATATTGATAAAGTCCTCATTGCGAGGAAAGCCAAAGTGCTCGAGGGTATTATTCACCAGCACCTCCCAGCCGTGGGGAGAGTGGAATCCGACAAAGACATCCGTAAATAGAATAATCACAAAGGCCTTGGCGCTGTCACTGAGGCCATAGACCACCTCATCCAAAAAGGCCTTGACAATGGCCAGTTGCCGTTGACCTGTAAACACCAGTCCCAAGAAGACCGCAAAACCCAAGGCGTCGGAGAGGATGTTTTTCAGGGGTTCAATCAGTTCCTTTTGATATTCTGTGGAGAGCTCGATCGCCTTTTCGCGGATGCGGTTTTGGATCTCCTCTGAGGAAATCGGCACATTACTCACAAGGCTTTCAAAGCGAATTTTGTTCTCAAAGCGGGCTAGTTCATCAAGGATGTTGTCCTCCAGTTGGGAGTTAATAATCCGTTCAATTTGCCCCACCGCCTTAAAGTGGTTAACAAGGGGGCTGACGATGAGCGCCTTGGAAATTTGCTGAGTCAACAGGGGCAAAATCACGAGCAACAGCATAAAACGAACCGCCAGGCGGGTACGCAACTTTGAGGTGCGAAAATCACGAACGACTTCAGCTTCAGTGGCTTCATCGGAATTGAGTTCGCGGCGAAAGCGATCGGCGGTGCGCAAAATCGAGCGGGGAATAAAGCTGCTGCTATCCAGCTTGGAATCACTGGTGAGATCATCACTAATATATTCCGAGAGATAAAGAGAATCCTCCTCAATTTTGTCGAGGGCGGCTGCCTGCTGGCGTTGTTGGGGGTCTTGGCGACTGAGGCTAGGACGGGCTAGGGCATTGAGTTCCTTTTCCCGCTGCCGTTTATAGCGATTGAGGGTGGCATCAATGACCCGCAGCTTTTCATAAACGCTGGGTTCCGCCGTCGTGTCACTGACGGTAGCCGTCACTGTATAGGTTTCCGTTGCACCATTGACCCTATCGTTGACAGGAGTGGGGGGGCTTTGGGGGGGAGCAAGGGGCAAAATTTGACGGCTTGCCCGAAACTCTGCCATCCGCATACGAATGGTTTTCAGCAGTTGTTTTAGCTCTGTCTCGAAATAGCTAGAGACTTCGCCCACGGGCAGATTGAGGGGACTAATGGGTTGACCGTCAAAGTGTTCCAGTTCAATGGCGCGAATTTTCAGAGCGGCTTCATAGGCTTCCTGTAGGGCCCGGTTAGGAGTTGTGAGATACCACTGTTGTGCATGCTTGATCCAGTTTCTAAGGCGAACAAAGGGATTGCTGGACATTCCTGTTCTTCTCAATGGCTGCCGCAAAAGCAGTAAATCGATAGGATAGATAAAATCGTAGCAAATTAACTTTGCAGACTTTGTTGGCAGTGTTACACTGGATCAGTGGCGGTAGTCGCAGCGGCAAAACCTATGCACTGGTGAGGGAATTTGCCCAGTGGGTTCAACAGGACAGCCCAGTGATTCCCCGCGAGCGATCGCTCCTCTTTTTGACGGATACAATGGAAGGCCGCCAAGCCATCGAAACGGAAATTCAGGCGCAGTTGGGCAGTGGCTATAGGCCCTATATCGCCACGCCAATGGGCTTCATGCAGGAGGAGGTGGAACTTTTTTGGCCGCTGCTGGTCGAGGCCAATGCCGTTGCTCCTCACCTCCCTTTACATCTCAAACCCGAAACAGAGTTGATGTGGGCACAGCGGCTGTGGCAGCCTTGGCTGCAGAACAACACCTTTGCTGTTCTGGGTGACAATCGTGAACAGCTCCGCGGCGCCGATCGCGCCACTCGCCACCTTCTCGATATTTTTCAACTCTGTGCCTTTGCCCGCCTGAGTCTGGATGATCTACCCCAACTCATTTGGGATCATCAGCTTGAAATTCCTTCAGAAACCGTGGGGGCGATCGTCACCGCCCTAAAACAGTGGCAAAGGTGGTGTACTGCCCACAGCCTTCTCACCTATGGCATTACCACCGATTTATTTGGCCGCGTTCTCCTTGACCATCCCCGCTACCAAGCCTCCTTGAAGCAGCGGTTTCAGTGTCTTCTTGCCGACAACACCCATAACTATCCCGCAGTGATGGCAGATTTGATCACCCGCTTGAACCAACCGGGGATCAAGATTGTCCTTAGCCACCAACCCATTAGCGCTGTCCGTCTTGGTCTTGGCGCCGATCCTGATGCCTTTCTCCCGCTGCAAAACCAAGCCACGGTGACGGAGTTAAGCCACTTTCCAGAAACGATTTTCGGTAAAACTGATTTACGAGTTGCCATTCAAGAACGCCTGAGCACTCCCCAATTGACGCTGCCGGAAAACATCACTGCGATTCAAACCACCTCGCGGATGCAATTGTTACAGGAAGTTGTAGAGACAATTGCTACTGCCGTGCAGCAGGGGGTAGTGCAGCCAACAGAGATTGCCATTCTCGCCCCCGGCTTAGATAGTATTGCCCGCTATGTCCTCAGGAGTGAACTTGAAAAACGACGGGTTCCCCTTGTCATCCTGAATGAGCAACGCCCCTTGATTCAATCCCCCCACGTACGTGCCCTTTTGACGCTGTTGTTATTCGTTTATCCACGAACAGGAATCATCCCAGAGGCAACGGCGGTTGCGGAGATGCTAACGGTTTTGCTGCCGCGAGAGATTGACGTCGTGCGGGCAGGCCTGCTCTCTTACTATTGTTTTCAGCCGGGGCTGGAGCAAGCTGAACTGCTACCGTACACCCACTATAGCCACTGGGATCGCTTTGGCTATCGTGCCACGGAAGCCTATGAGAAGTTGCGACATTGGCTGAGTACACTAGATTCTAGCCAGCCGCCGGTGTATCTCCTAGAGGCGGCAATTCAGCGCTATCTCTGGCCGCAAAACCTAACAGCCGGTGAATTGGCCCCCCTGCGATCGCTCCTTGAGGGCACGGCCGCCTACTGGCAAATTTATGATCATCTCCCAGAACAGCAAGCCACACCAACAGCTGAGCGGCTGCGGGAATGGATTTACCTGCTGCGGCGGGGAACTCTGACCGCAGATCCTGCCCCTCCCCTGCGGCAGCCCCAAGGGGTCTTACTGGCGACGACGTTTCAATATCGCAGCGCCCAACTCGCCCATCGCTGGCATTTTTGGTTAGATGCTGGTAGTCCACGGTGGCAGGATGGCGGCTTGCAATGTCTCTGGCAGGCACCAATGTTTCTGCGGCAGGGGTTGGCGAGCCCCAGTGCGCGGGTGTGGCAATTGGAGTCCGAACGTTTGGAGCATTTACTGGTGGATTTGTGTTCGCGGGTGAGCGATCGCCTATTCCTTTGCCACAGTGACTTGACAGCCAATGGCCGGGAGCAGGAAGGCCCCCTGAGTCCTTGGGTGGATCTGGCGGTGGGCGATCGCCCGTAAGCTGTTACTAGTGGCACTATGATAAATAACGCCATTTGCTCGACCTCCTAGGGAGAAACACTGCTTGTTACCGCACTTTTCACTGACCACCCCCCTGTACTACGTCAATGCTCTTCCCCACATTGGCAGTGCCTACACGACTATTGCTGCCGATGTTCTCGCTCGCTTTTATCGTTTGCAGGGCTATCAGGTGCGGTTCATTACCGGTACCGATGAGCATGGCCAGAAAATTGAGCGCACAGCACAACAGCGGGGTTTGAGTCCCCAAGCCCACTGCGATGAGATTGCCGCTGGTTTCCAAGCCCTCTGGCAACAACTGAATATCCGCTACGATCGCTTTAGCCGCACCACCAGTCCTCGCCACCATGCCATTGTCAAGGAGTTTTTTCAGCGGGTTTGGGACAACGGCGACATTTATCTAGGTCAGCAGCAGGGTTGGTACTGTGTCGAGTGTGAAGAATTCAAGGAAGAACGCGAACTGCTTGAGGGTCGGCGCTGCCCGATCCATGTGAATCGGACGGTGGAATGGCGAGACGAGCGCAACTATTTTTTCCGCCTCTCGAAATATCAGCAGGCGCTCCTAGACCACTACGCTGAACATCCTGACTTTGTCCAGCCCCCCAGCCGTCGCAATGAGGTGCTGAGTTTTATTGAGCGAGGGCTGCAGGACTTTTCCATTTCGCGGGTGAATCTGGCTTGGGGGTTTCCCGTGCCCACGGATCCGGAGCAAACCCTCTACGTCTGGTTTGATGCCCTCTTGGGCTATGTCACCGCCCTCTTGGAACCAGAAGATGAGCCGACCTTGGCCAATGCCCTCAAAACCTGGTGGCCAATTAACCTGCACATTATTGGTAAGGATATTCTCCGCTTCCATGGGATCTCTTGGCCAGCAATGTTGATGTCGGCGGGCTTACCACTACCAGAGCAAATTTTTGTCCATGGCTTTCTGACCAAGGATGGTCAAAAAATGGGTAAAAGTTTGGGGAATACCCTAGATCCCTTTGCCTTGGTGGCGCAATACGGTGCCGATGCAGTGCGCTACTACTTCATGAAAGAAGTGGAGTTTGGCCGCGATGGTGACTTTAGTGAGATCCGCTTTGTGAGTATTCTCAATGCGGATCTGGCCAATGATCTGGGGAATTTGCTCAATCGCACGCTAAAAATGGCTTGGAAATATACCGATGGGAAGGTGCCCAATGTCCAAGGAGCAGCAATTCCGCGAGAGCATCCCCTGCGGCAACTGGCAGAGCACCTCAGCCAAACCTATGGCCAAGGGTATCGGCAATTAGCCTTCCATGAGGTCTGCCAACAGGCCCTGACCCTGGCCCGGGCGGGGAATAAGTTCCTTGATGAGGAGGCACCGTGGAAACGCTATAGGGCAGGAGAAACCGCAGCGGTGGCGGAGGTTCTGTACTGTGTATTGGAGTCGGTGCGCCTTGTGGCCTATGTGCTTGCCCCGATTATCCCCCAACTGAGTGAGGCCATCTATGGGCAGTTGGGCTATAGTATTAAATTTAATGGATCAGTTGCCCCAGACCTTTTGGGCGATCGCCAAGCCCAGTGGGGTGTTTTACCTGCGTCACAACCTCTGGCCCATCCAGAGCCGATTTTCCAAAAACTGTTGCTGCCTGCAACTGTCGCCGATTCCCCCTGACGCGCGATACCCTAGAGGTATGACTTCATATTTCGATAACACACTTTTTTTGAGATGATTTCTGCATGGTTACATCTTCGTCTTCAGTTATTTACACGCCAGAACAGGTGTTACAAAACCGTGGGCGCGTTGCCATCTTTATTGATGGCTCCAACCTCTTCTATGCAGCGCTGCAACTGGGCATCGAAATTGACTATTCAAAACTCCTCTGCCACTTGACCCAAGGCTCCCGTCTCTTTCGCTCCTTCTTCTACACGGGGGTTGACCCCACCAATGAAAAACAGCAGGGGTTTCTGCTGTGGATGCGCCGCAATGGCTATCGTGTCGTCTCCAAGGAACTCGTCCAACTGCCGGATGGCTCTAAAAAGGCGAACCTTGACGTCGAAATTGCCGTGGATATGATGGCACTGGTAGGTTGCTATGATACTGCCATCTTGGTCAGCGGTGATGGGGATTTGGCCTATGCCGTGGATGCAGTGAGTTACCGAGGGGCAAGGGTCGAGGTGGTGAGTCTGCGATCGATGACTAGCGATAGCCTAATTAACGTTGCCGATCGCTACATTGATCTTGAGAGCATTCGCGAAGAAATCCAAAAGGCGCCCCGATCAACCTACACCTACCGTCCTATCACTGGTAACCTGACGCAATCCCCTATTGTTAACCCCCATTGGGAGCAAGATACCGCCGAAAGGAAAGATAAAGCTGCTGACAATGACTCACCCGAGACCCTAGGGAACTTAGACAACAATGCTTCTGCCTAGACCCCTCCTCCTTTGCCTTGTACTCGCCTTGACAGGCTGTGGCTGGGTGGATCAATGGGTGGGGGAGGAGCCATCCCCAGAACCAGAAATCACGGGTGATGTCAAGCTGCAAAATCTGACCCTGCGGCAAACCAACGCTAAAGGCCAACTCCTCTGGGTATTGCAGGCGGCGGGCGCGCGCTATCGCGATGACAATCGCCAGCAATTGGAGATTCAAAATCTAACGGGGGAATTAAAGGCAGAGGGTAAAACCACTTACAAGGTGCAGGCCAAGGCGGTCAATGTGCGGCAGCGGCATGGTCAACTTTGGGTTGAAGGTCGCACCACGGTCACTGATCTCCAGCAAAAGGGGACGATTATTGCCGATCAATTGGTTTGGCAGGGCGATCGCGGCGTACTCATTGCCCAGAAAAACCTGCAAGCCCGCTATCCCCAAGTGACAGTGACCGCTAAGCGCCTCGAAGCCGATAGCCGACGCCAAGAACTGCGTGCCCTCAATGCCGTTCAGGTGACCTCCGCCGCCAAGGACGTCAAGGATTTACGGCTCAATACGGAGAGTCTAGTGTGGCAGCAGGAGCCCAATCGGCTGTTGGCAGGGGTCATCGGTCAAGGGGGGGTCACAGTCGTCGGTGGGGCGGGCGATCGCCGAGGGCAGCGGCTACAAGCCCAAAGGGCAATCTGGTCAATTAGCGATCAACGGGTCACCCTTGAGGGGGATGTCCGAGTGCAGCTTCCCAACCCTGCTCTGCGCGTTGAGGGAGAAACGGTGCGCTGGTTAATTCCCCAACGGCAATTGGTGAGCGATCGCCCCCTGCGGGTCAGCTATCCCAGCCAAGGCATTGAAGGGCAGGCCAATCGCGGTGTCTTCCTGATTGCTGAAAACCGCGCCATCTTTGACAAGGTCCAAATCAATAGCCAACCTCAACAGTCGCAACTGCGTGCCCAACGCCTCAATTGGTGGATTCCCCAAGAGCGGCTAGAAGCTAGCGGTCAGGTGGAAATCCAGCGCCCCAATGCCCAACTACGCACAGCTCAACTGATTTGGCGGATTCCCCAGCAGGAAGTTGAAGCCCAAGGGGGAGTCTTTTACCGCCAGAGCAATCCCCGCATTCAAGTTCAGGGACAGCGGGCAAAAGGGTGGCTTGATCGCCAAGAGGTGATTGTCAGTGGCAATGTTCAGAGCAAAGTGCCGTTGCGAGTGCGCCTTCCCTAGACTGAATCATAGAAACAATCAGTCCCTATGAGTACCGCACCACTGCAAATTCTTGACTTGGGGGGTGAAATTCTCCTTTTCCAGCGTTTGATTCCGGTTCACCAGTGTCAGCAGGTGATTGCTACAGCTGAGAAGGTGGGGTTTGAGGATGCGCAAATTCTCATGGGAACGGTCGATCGCTCCGTGCGCGGCGGCAGTTTGCTCCGCTTTGATCCCCAAGACCCCCAACAGGCGATGATGCGGCAGATTCTTCTCCAGGCCACGCAAACAATTCAAATCGTCCTCTACCAACACTATGGGATTCGCTTCCCTGAAATTGAAAACTTCTCCATCCTGCGCTATCGGGTGGGCGAGGGCTATCGCCGCCATGTGGACAACCTATTGCTGGCCAGTCGGCAAATGGAACTGGCCCAAGGTATCCCGACGCGGGATGTCAGTCTGGTGGGCTATCTCAATGAGGACTTTGAGGGGGGAGAAACCTATTTCGATCGCCAAGGGGTAAAGGTTACCCCACGGACGGGAGATATTGTTGTCTTTCCCGCCTACTACACCCATCCCCATGCCGCCTTGCCCGTGATCCAGGGCACTAAATATGCCTTTGCCACTTGGTTATTCTATTGATGAATGATGATTGAATGATGATGAACCCTTGAGGTAATACCAATGACTGAACCCCTGCGCTTCAAAACCTCGCCCCTGGTTTCTGGAACACTCCTTGCCCTCTACGGCGCACTCACGCTGCCCCTCCCGTTTTTGGCGGTACAGACGGCGGCTCCCATTTCGCCCCTGCTTCTTTGGGGGGCGATCGCCCTCGGGGGTGTGTTCCTCTGGGGGGCGCTGAGTCAACGGGTAGAACTGGATGCTGTGGGAATTCGCCTCACCTATCCCCATTGGGTTCCCCCCTTCCTGCGGCAGCAGTGGCAACTGATTTGGTCAGATATTCAAGGGCTTCAGCCCCGTAGTACCAGCCAAGGGGGCTGGGTCTATTATCTGGTGACTGCCACAGGTCAAGGGTATCTTCTGCCGATGCGAGTGGCGGGTTTTGCCCAAATGATGCGTGCCATTGAAGCCCATACGGGATTGCCCACAGATGTAATTAAGCCCCTCGCTCAACCTTGGATGTATGGTATTTTGGCTGTTTTTACGCTGCTGTTGGGCGCTGTTGATCTATGGGTTTTAACCACTGTGGGATAATGGGGACGTATTTGGGTGCTGAGCGATGACCATGAGTGCGAATCGGTTTGTGGGATATCTGCGTCGAGGAGTGGTGTGCCTGCTCCTGAGTGTCCTGTGTTGGTCAAGTATCGCCACGCTGCCGGCGATCGCTGCTATTCCAGTGCGGCTCTTTGACCTGAATTACCACGAATGTCCGCCAGAAATTGGTGAGGGTTCGGTCACACCCGGGGGTACCACCCTCAAGGCCAACTGCTACCTGATTACTGGTAAAGCAGAGAATAAATCCGGCAAAACCGTGGTAGATGCCGATGTCTTTGGCCGTATCTACGATGCCAATGGTAATCCAGTGTTGCAAAACCGCACCCGGGTCGGTGCAATTGATGTGATTCCACCCGGCATCAGCGAGTTTGAAATTCGCATTAGTGTGCCCTACGACCAACCAGAGCCTTTGCAGTTAGAGCAATTTAAGGCCTCTGGCTTTACAGCAAAAGTACGCGGTTAAGCCCCCCGTCTCTCCTCAGTCTCCCACTGAGGGACAGAAATTGTGATACTTTAGAATCCCTGTCACTCCATTTTTCGGGAACACTAGCACTATGCCGTTTCATTTCTAAACGTTGAGCAACTGCCGGCAAAGGTTCTCTGTTGGTATTGGGCGTGCATGAATGTGCTGTCATCGTTGATAGACGAGTTCATCCTATAGAGGTTTGGGTTCAGGTGCGCATTCCTCTCGACTATTACCAAGTGCTGGGTGTGCCAATTCAGGCAACGCCGGAGCAAATTGAGCAAGCGTTTCAGGATCGGCTGCTGCAACTGCCTACCCAGCAGCACTCCCCCACCACAGTTGCCACCCGTCGGGAACTCATTGAGCAGGCCTATGCAGTTTTGCGAGAACCGGAGCAGCGCCATGCCTACGATCGCCACTGCCGTGCGGTTGATGCCGAGGATTTGATTGTCCAGTTGGATCCCGATGCCACCGCTCCCTACATTGAAATTAGTGATGAGCAATTCTCGGGGGCACTCCTACTGCTCTATGAACTGGGAAATTATGCCCAAGTTGTCAAGTTGGGAGAAGTATTTCTCAAAAAGGATGTTCTTGATCTCAATCGCCCCTACACTTCTTCTGCCGCCGTTGCCGACATTACCCTCACTGTGGCTTTGGCCTATCTGGAATTGGGACGCGAGGAATGGCAGCGGCAGTCCTACCAAGCAGCCGCCTCTCAGCTAGAAGCCGGTCTAGCGGTACTTCAGCAGCGGTCAAACTTGTTTCCCGAACTCCAGGAACAGTTTCAGACGGAACTGAATCGGTTACGTCCTTACCTTATTCTAGAGTTACTGGCACTGCCTCTGGCCGATAGTGTGAATCGGCAGCGGGGTATTTTGTTGCTGCGGCAAATGCTGAGTGAGCGCGGGGGTGTTGAGGGGCGCCGTGATGATCACTCGGGACTTGCAGTTGAGGATTTTCTGAAATTTATTTTGCAACTGCGCAGCCATCTTACCGTGGCAGAGCAACAGGAACTCTTTGAACGGGAATCGCGGCGTCCCTCAGCGGTGGCGACCTACCTTGCGGTACATGCCTTGGTGGCACGGGGCGTGCATGAACTTCAGCCGAGCTATATTCGTCGGGCCAGGGATTTATTGGAGCAGCTGCTCCCCAATCAAGATGTCTATCTTGAACTCGCCAGTTGCTTGCTGCTTTTGGGACAGCCCACCGAGGCATTGGCAGCTCTTGACAACAGCCAAGATCAACCGACTCTGGACTTTATCCGCCGTCATGCCGGTGAGGCTGGCGATCTACTGCCGGGGCTCTATTACTACACCACACAATGGCTCAGAGAAGAAATTTATCCTGCATTTCGGGACTTGGGGGAAACACCCGTGGCCTTGGATGCTTACTTTGCTGATCCCAATGTCCAAACCTACCTAGAGGCTCTCAGTGACGACTCTATTGCCTCTGAACCCCCTGCGACCACTGCCTCTGCGCTCCCTGAAGTGATGAGACCAACGGTGGCTGTGCCCCCTCCCGTCTCCTTCACAGCGGAAACGTTACCTTTGCAGGATCAGACTCGGCTAGGTCAGGGCTTTTCGGCATTGGCTTCGACCACTTCTTCAACTGCAACGGGGACAGCCACGCCCCAACCATCCACTCGCAAACGGCGCCGCCCTGGAAACAGTTGCTCCCAAAAACGTCAGACTGGGTTTTGGATGGGTGCAGGAGTTGTTCTTGTTGGTTTAGGAGCGTTGGCAAAAGTCTATTGGCCAGCCAAAACGGCTGAAGCCCCGATCTCGCCAGTGACACCGACTCCTGTGGCAACGCCGACCCCGACGCCACAACCGACGACCTTAGGGATCACTTTAACGCCAGAGATGGCGCGCGATCGCCTCCACACCTGGCAGCGAATGAAAGCCCAAGCCCTTGGGCCAGCATTTGAGATGGACAAACTAGCAACGATTTTGACGGAGCCAGAACTGAGCCGCTGGCGATCGCGGGCACGGGGCCTACAGTCCGAGGGCAGCCATTGGGTTTATACCCTAAAGAACTTAGAGGTGAAGGAAGTCCGTCTCCAAAGGAGCGATCGTGTCGATGTGTTGGCGGAAGTCAATGAGGATGCCCGTTTCTATGAACAGGGAACCCTGCGCAATGATATTTCCTATAGCAATCCCTACCGGGTCATTTATACCTTTATCCGTCGCGGCAATCAATGGTTGATTCAACGCATGCAGGTGGTTAGTTAAGGGGCATTTCCACTTGTCGGCCAAGCTTGAGATTTAAGAGGGACAAAGACAGGATAAACAGGAATAAAATCAGTCCCATCGTACAGGCGTAGTTTATCTCTAAGCGCTGAAAGGCATTCTCGTAGATGTAATAAACAATGGTCTTGGAGCTATTGAGGGGACCCCCTTGGGTCATGACATAGACTTCTTCAAAGACCTTGGTGGCAGAAATTGCTGAGATAATGCTTACCAAAAGAAGATAGGGGCGCATCAGTGGCAATGTAATATCCCAATGCTGTTGCCAGCCGTCACTGCCATCGATCGCTGCCGCTTCGTACAGTTCACCGCTAATCCCCTGAAGGCCCGCCAGATAGATCACCATGTAGTAGCCCAAGCCTTTCCAGATGGTAACGGCCATGACACTAAAGAGGGCGAGTCGGGGACTCGTCAGCCAAGGAATGGGAGTGTCCCGCAGATGCAGACCCTGTACTAGTTGATTTAAGAGGCCATTGGGGGCATAGAGCCAGCGCCAAGCAATCCCCGCCACCACCATTGAGATAATCACGGGGCTGTAGTAGGCAGCACGAAACCAGTGGATGCCCCGCAGGGGTTGGTTGACAAGAATCGCCAGCAGCAGAGGCGCGATCGCCAGAATTGGCACCACCACCACTAAATAGAGGAAAGTATTGCCCAAGGTTTTCCAGAAGACGCCATCGCCCCACAACTGGGCAAAATTGGCCCACCCTACCCACACGGGGGGGCTCAGGAGATCGGTTTCATAGCGGGTGAAACTGAGGAAAAAGGCCTGTAGGGCTGGCCAAAAGACCGTCAGTGTTAGCAACCCTAAGGCAGGGGCAAGAAAGAGGTAGGGGGTGAGGGATTGCCCTTTCATTGGCTGCGGGGATGTTGTTGACGATAGGCACGCATTTGCGCTACAAACTCGCCAAAGAGATAATCGGCATCGTGGGGGCCGGGGCTGGCTTCCGGGTGGTACTGCACTGAGAAAATTGGCAATGTTTGGTGCTTCAAACCCGCAACGGTTTTGTCATTGAGGTTAAAGTGAGTAATCTCTACGGGAGTTTGGGCAAGGGATTCTTCGGTGATAGCAAAGCCGTGGTTTTGGCTGGTAATTTCCACTTCCTGGGTCAGCCCAGCGGGCTGGTTCACCCCCCGGTGACCGAACTTCAGCTTGAAGGTTTCTGCCCCCAAGGAGAGTCCCAACAACTGATGCCCCAGACAAATGCCAAACATGGGACGCTGCGCCCCTAGTAATTTGCGCGCGGTTTCAATGCCTTCCTGAACCGCCGCAGGGTCACCCGGGCCATTAGAGAGGAAAATGCCATCGGGGTCATAGCTGAGAATCGTTTCCGCTGGCGTATCCGCCGGCACGACAATCACACGGCAGCCATAGCTGGCCAAGCGACGGAGAATGTTGCGCTTCACGCCAAAATCAATGGCCACAACTGTCAAGGGTGGTTCCTCGGGAGCAGTTTGGGGACGAAATTCCCAAGCGGGGGGCGTTGGCTCTGTCCATTCATAGGGGGTGCGGGTGGTCACGACTTTGGCTAGATTTTGTCCCTGCATACTGGGAGCGGCAAGGACTTTTTGCAGCAGTTCAACGGGGTCAAGGATTTCTGTGGAGATGCCGCCATTCATGGCACCCACGGTACGAATTTTGCGGGTGAGGGCGCGGGTGTCAATCCCATAAATTGCGGGAATTCGATGGGCTTTGAGGTAATCAGGTAACGATTGTTGCGATCGCCAGTTACTGGGAATATCACAGATATTGCGAGCAATAGCACCCCGCACTTGGGGGCGATCGGATTCATCGTCTTCGGGGGTGGTTCCTGTATTGCCCAACTCGGGGTAGGTGAATGTCACGATTTGACCATAATAACTAGGGTCGGTGAGCACCTCTTGATAACCCGTCATGCCGGTATTAAAGACCACCTCTCCAATAGCTGTCCCCGGTGCCCCAAAGGAAAAACCACGAAAGACTGAACCATCGGCGAGAACCAGCAAGGCGGGTGTAGGCATTTCAATATTCTCCAAGTGTCCCTAGGAAAGGCCAATAACTTATTGTGCCCGATCCAGCCAATGGTTGACCGCACAGGGTTTGCCCTTGTGTTTTCGGGAATGCCCATCCTCTTTAGGGCATGGGAGGGCAGCGGTGGCTGCTTTCCTCCTCGGTTGAGGAATTTGGCTTTAACCAGTATAGGGCTACCGGTTTTTTTGAGACTGGGCTGGCTCTCTGCCTACCTCATCCCCAAAAGCTCAGCCCCTTGCGGAGCTGAGGAGCACTCACCTATAGCGACTGACTTGCTCTGTTAAATAATCTGCCGCTGTGGCCACTAAGGGAATAATCTGGGCATAGGGCATCCGCGTCGGCCCTAGAATGCCAACGCTGCCTACGGGAGAGTCCCCATAGCAGTAGCAGGAATAGACCAAGGTACAGGACTGCATCGGCGCTAGGGTATTTTCACTGCCAATGCGGATTTGCACTTGGGACGGAGCTTGGCTATTGCTACTGATCAGGGGAGCCAGTTGATCCTGTTGGTCTTCGAGAAGATGCAGTAGCATTTGTACCTGCTCCACTTGGGAAAATTCTGGCTGCTGGAGGACATCTGCAAGACCACTGATGACAAAGGAGGTCCTCTGGTGGCTGCAGCGATCGCTCAACTGCCGCAGTAGGGTCTGAAGCTGCTGGCTGTAGGCCTGAAACTCCAAATCCAGTTTTTGCCAGTCAATGGCACTGAATTCCACCAGCGATCGCCCCTGCAACTGATGATTGAGGAAGTTGGTCAGTACCTGTAGGGTGCGCTCCCGTAGTTCGGGATCTTCTTCCTCCTGGCCCAGTTGAATGAGCGCTGATTGGGTTTCGTAGGTATCCAGAACAAGAATTACCATCACCTGCTGCGCATCCAAAGCGACCAGTTGAATCACCCGAATTTGTCGCTCCAAAGAATTGGGCAGCGTGATTAGCGTAATGTAGCCACTGAGATCCGAAAGCAACTGCGCTGCTTGCCGCAAGATCACCTCAAGACGTTGTTGTCCCCAAATAAACCGCTCACTCAAGAGACTCTCGGCTTTGCGAGCTATATCGGGAATAGGCTGGATCAGTTCATCCACATAAACGCGATAGCCAGAATCGGAGGGCACCCGCCCGGCGGAGGTGTGGGGCTGGTAAAGCAGGCCGCTTTTCTCGAGGAGTAGCATCGTATTGCGCACGGTGGCTGGGCTGACGTTCAGGTTATATTCGGTGGCGATCGCCTTTGAGCCGACGGGTTCTGCCGTAGCAATGTAATGGTTAATCGTAGCGCCCAGAATTTGCTTTTGGCGATCGCTGAGTTCAATCGTCATAACTTCTTACACCTGCAATTTCTTATTGGTGTTTTTTATTTATCTATATCTATAAACTAATCTATATACCCTTCCCCTTTCAGCTCTCCAGCTAAGGGGGGCACTGGAAGTGGTTAAGGCCCACTGCCAATAGTGGGTTCCCAAATAAATTGTAAATGGACAGACCAAGGCTGTGGGGGGCGGCTGCTGACCTGTATGGCCTGTAAAAACTCCCGTAGATAAAAGCGTTGCTCTGCGGCTGAGAGTTGGTACCAAAATTGAGGCTGACCCAGGGTCACCGCCAGTTGCAAGAGATTGCTAGGGGGCAGTTGTGCCTGCTGTGCCTCAATGCGTGCCCGCTCCCCAGCCAGTTTATAACGGCGCAGTTGAGCCGTTTCCGCATCCAAGAGACCTTGGCCTTCTAGTTCCGTGAGTTGTTGCAGCTGCCTGTCAATGACTGCAATTTCGGTGGTGAGGGGTGACGATGGTAGGCAAAGTTCAGCGATCGCCGGCGGCAGGCGTTCGGCAATTTGATCAATCACAGCAGCCAGGGCAGCGTTGTAGGGAATGCTGCGACACTTCGGGGAAAGCGGACAGTGGAGGGGACGCAAATAGGCATATTGGCTGGGTTGGCGATAGGGCTGCACCTGAGTCCGGCCAAAGCGTTGCTGACATTCGCGGCAAATCACCAATCCCGCCAGAGGATGGGGAGCACTGGCACTGCGACGGGGTAGAGAGCGTTGGCGCCGCAACAGCCGATCCACCTGAGCCGCTTCATCGGGCCCAATCAGGGGGGCATGGGTCTGGGGAATCACGGTTTTTCCTTGGTAGTAAAGGTGGCCGCGATAGACGGGGTGGGTCAGCCAGCGCCGACCTGTGGCTACGCTAATCCGCTTGTGGTGAGTGTGGGCAATAAAGCGCACCGCCGCACTGAGGGAGCCATAGAGGAGAAAATGCTCAACAAAATCCTTGACGACACCAGCTGCCGCTCGATCAATCACATAGTGCTCTTTGCCTCGGCGATAGCCATAGGGGGCACGACCCGGCGGGGGACGGTGCTTGAGACGATTACGAGCGTGGTTGTGGCAGCGGGTTTGCTGGTGGAGTTGCTGCTTAACCTGATCCCAGAGGGACAAGAATTGATCTCCAGCGGGGGGGCGATCGCTCACGTAGCCTTCAGCGAGGGCAATCACGGTCATCCCTGCTGTCTCCAGTTGCCGCAGGCGATCGCTCACTTCCATCACCGTTTGGCCAAGGGCACTTAATTGCTGCAAGAGCCAATACCCAGGCACTAGCCGCTGCAACCAGTACCGCAACTGCGGCCGGGCGGCCTCCACATCCAGTACCCAGTGGTCAATCTCCTGTCCCCACACTTGGGGATCGGGTAGGGGCTGCCAGAGGGGGTCAATGTATTCGTAGGCAATAATAACCACACATTACATAGCCACGATATGGCCACGATATCAATGACTAGGTCATTGCCGGTACCAGCGTTGGACTAGGATTGGGCATGGTCTCCGGGGGCAATCCATAAATGGAATTATAGAGAGCATTGTAGGCGAGTGCCGATTTTCTCCAGCTAAAGTCCTCGCGCATACCCCGCTGCTGGAGGGCGTGCCACTCCCGTTTGTAGCGATACCCTTCCCATGCCCGCACTAGACAGGTGTAAAAGTCAAGGGGCTCATAGCGGTCAAAGCAGTAGCCCGTTCCGGTTTGCTGCTCAGGGTTGTGGTGGGAAACGGTATCCACAAGGCCACCGGTGCGGCGAACAATCGGCACGCAGCCATAGCGCAACGCAATCATCTGGGAAATGCCACAGGGTTCAAAGCGACTCGGCATAATGAAGGCGTCGGCACCGCCATAGATGCGCCGCGACAGGACATCACTGTAGAGCAACTGCACACTACAGCGCCCCGGAAACCGGGAGGCAATTTGCCACATCTGGGTTTCGTAGTAGCGATCGCCCGTCCCTAAAAGGACAAACTGGCTATCGGTATAGGCAAGAAAGCGATCTAAAATTTGAATCAATAGATCCAGCCCCTTTTGCTCCACTAGGCGGCTGACCATCCCCACCAAAAAAGCACCGGAGTTCACCTCTAGTCCCAGTTCCTCCTGGAGGGCAATTTTGTTAGCCTTACGCCGCTCTAGGGTGTCTGCGGTGTAGTTTTGGGCAAGGGCGCGATCGGTACTGGGGTCAAAAAGCTCAGTATCAATACCATTGAGAATGCCAGAGAGCTTGCCGCTAATAAACGATAGCAACCCCTCCAATTTTTCGCCATATTCGGGGGTTTTAATTTGCTCGGCGTAGGTGGGCGAAACGGTATTGACACGATCGGCATACTGCACTGCTGCTGCCATTGTATTGTGCCCCTGCATGTACCACGGACACCAAGTAATTTGCTCTAGCCGCCACCGCCAAGGTCCTTGATAGGCCAAGTTATGGATTGTAAACACCGTGGTAATGTCGGGATCCTGATGCATCCAGACGGGGATCATGCCCGTGTGCCAATCGTGGCAATGGATAATCTGGGGCTTCCAGTAGTTCCAAGCAAATTCTGCTGCCCCATTGGCAAAGAAGGTGAACCGCCAGTCCTCATCTTCCCCATAGTAGATGCGGCGGGGATTAAAGCAGGGATGGCCAAAAAGGTAAAGGGGCACCTCCGACCCCGGCAACACGGTTTCATAGACATGGAACGTCTGGAACATGGCATGGCCAATCCAGATGGGCTCCTTGGGAATTTCTACCTTATCGGGCAAGAAGCCATAGTAGGGCATAAAAATGCGCACATCATGTCCCATGCGGCGTAACACCTTGGGCAGAGCGCCAACCACATCCCCCATGCCCCCCACTTTCGCCAGTGGTGCCGCCTCAGCAGCAACAAATAGAATTCGCATGATCCTCCTAAACCTGTTTTTTGGCCAATTCTAGGGCAACGCAATTGCCGTTAACCTACCACAAGTGCGGGACAATTTGGCGTACGATCGCCCTTAAGTATCTCTGCTGATGTGTTTTTTGATGTGTCTTTGGAATTGACAACCCCTATGACCGATTCTCCGCTCCTGCAACGGGTCAAAGAAGTTCATGAGCAGGCGCGCCGGTTGGCCACGCTGGATGCCGCTGCCCGCAATGGGGCCCTAGAACAGGTGGCCTGTGCCCTTGAGGAGGCGCGGGAGGAGATTCTGGCGGCCAATGCTGCCGATTGTGAGCAGGCCAAGGCCAATCAGCTCAATTCTTCTCTCTATGCTCGCTTGGAACTGAGTCCCAGTAAACTAGCGGCGGCGATCGCGAGCGTACGTCAAGTTGCTGCCCTCCCGGATCCCCTTGGCCAGCGTCAACTCTATCGAGAATTGGATAGGGGGCTAATTCTCAGTCGCGTCACCTGTCCCCTTGGGGTGCTAGGGGTGATTTTTGAGGCGCGTCCTGATGCAGTAGTGCAGATCGCTTCCTTGGCGATTAAATCGGGGAATGGCGCCATTCTCAAAGGAGGACAGGAGGCCAGTCGCTCTTGCCAAACGATTATGCAGATTATTCATAGGGGGCTAGAGAAGTCGGCAGTGCCCGCGGGGGCGATCGCCCTCCTCACCCAGCGATCGGAGATCAGCGAACTACTGCAACTGGATCAGTGGGTTGATCTAATCATTCCGCGAGGTTCCAATGAATTTGTGCGTTATATCCAGAACAACACGCGGATTCCGGTGCTGGGTCACGCCGATGGTCTTTGTCATCTCTATGTGGATCGGGCAGCGGATCTTGAGAAGGCGATCGCCATTACCCTCGACGCCAAAACCCAGTATCCTGCCGCCTGTAACGCTATTGAGACCCTCCTTGTTCACTGCGACATTGCCGAGGCGTTTTTACCCAAAGTGGCCGCTGCCTTGCAAGAGGCAGGCGTTGAGCTCCGGGGAGATGCGATCGCCTGCGACCTCGTACCCATGACCCCTGCCACTGAAGCCGACTGGGCCACAGAATACTGCGATTTGATCCTCGCCATCAAAGTCGTGCCCGATCTCGATGCCGCCCTGGATCACATTGCCACCTACGGCTCCGGTCACACGGAAGCCATTGTGACTGAGGATGCCGCCACCGCCGCTCGTTTTCTCCAAGAAGTGGATGCTGCTGGTGTCTTTCACAATTGTTCCACCCGCTTTGCCGATGGCTTCCGCTACGGCTTTGGTGCCGAAGTCGGTATCAGTACCCACAAATTACCGCCGCGAGGACCTGTGGGGCTAGAGGGATTAGTGACCTACAAATATCAACTAGTGGGGAATGGCCACATTGTGGCAACCTATAGCGGTGCCAATGCCAAGCCCTTTAGCCATCGCGATTTGGACTCCTGACGAATTTAAGGGATTGTTAAGCCACAGACAAAGCCAATTTTTCTGTTTCAGAATAGAGGTATAGGGCAAGAGTGATTTAGCTACCGTGCAGATGGCAACCTCTGCAAATGTTCTCTACCAAGTCGCTGTTAGCCATGTAGTGCGTACTTTACTCAGTGTCTGAGCAGCCTCTCTTTGCCAACGGCTGATTAAGACTTGGGAATTGCGTGCCGCTAGGTAACTGACAGATTCGTGATAACAAAGGGAGCCAAAAACCGCAAGATGTTCATGGCTCAAACACTGCTGTTGCATCCCCACAGGGACAGCAAACGGCAAAGTCAATAAAACTGAATGTTTAGGAGCATAACAATGACTCAATCCATTCCTAGACCAACCCGTGAAATAACAAATCGGGAAACAGCATTTGTTTTAGAACTGAACTCCTTGAGCTGCAAAGACCTACCACTGGTGGGGGGCAAAAACTCTTCCTTGGGGGAAATGCTCCAACAACTCACTCCCAAAGGTATTAATGTCCCCGATGGTTTTGCCACAACCGCCTATGCCTATCGTTACTTTATTCAAGCGGGGAATCTTGAGACACAACTGCGGCGGCTCCTTGAAGGCCTGGATGTCGAAGATGTCACAGAACTCCACCGCGTGGGTCAGGCGATTCGCTCACTGATTTTGCATACTCCGTTTCCCCCAGAATTGACGGATGCGATTGCTGCCGCCTACCAAAAAATGTGCGATCGCTATGGTCCGAATACGGATGTGGCGGTTCGCTCCAGTGCTACCGCTGAAGATTTGCCCGATGCTAGCTTTGCAGGTCAGCAGGAAACCTACCTCAATGTCCATGGCCTCAAGGGGGTTCTCGATGCCTGTCATCGCTGCTTTGCGTCGCTCTTTACGGATCGGGCAATCTCCTACCGCCAGATCAAGGGCTTTGACCACTTCAATGTGGCGTTGTCAGTGGGAGTGCAAAAAATGGTGCGCTCCGACTTGGCCTGCTCTGGCGTGATGTTCTCGATTGATACAGAAACGGGCTTTAAGGACACGGCTCTCATTACTGCCGCCTATGGCCTGGGTGAAAATGTTGTTCAAGGTGCCGTCAACCCCGATGAATACTTAGTTTTCAAGCCAACTTTGAAGGCGGGCTATAAACCCATCTTGAAAAAAGCCCTCGGCACCAAAGAAATTCGCATGGTCTATGACCTCGGTGGAACGAAGCTGACCCGCAATGAACCGGTACCTGAGACGCTGCGGAAACAATTTGCCCTGACCGATGAGGAAATCCTCACCCTAGGTCGCTGGGCCTGCCTCATTGAGGAGCACTACTCTGCCCTGCGGGGTACTTATACACCCATGGACATTGAGTGGGCAAAAGATGGCATTACGGGTGAACTCTTTATTGTCCAAGCCCGCCCCGAAACCGTCCAATCCCAAAAAGCCAGGAATATCCTGCGCACCTATCATCTCGAAGAAAAAGGGACGCTCCTCGCTACAGGGCGGGCGATCGGTGAAATGATTGGCCAAGGCCGGGCCCGTGTCATTTTGAACGTCAGGAATATCGATCAGTTCCAGGCGGGGGAAGTGCTGGTGACCCACCGCACAGATCCCGACTGGGAGCCAATTATGAAAAAAGCCAGTGCCATTGTCACTGATCAGGGGGGACGCACTTGCCATGCGGCAATCATTGCCCGCGAGCTGGGGATTCCTGCCATTGTTGGTTGTGGTGATGCCACAGAAACAATCCCCAATGGTGCAGCAGTGACGGTCTCCTGTGCAGAAGGGGAAGAGGGGCATGTCTATCAGGGACTGCTGCCCTTCCACGTGCAGGAAGTGGCTCTCGAAAATCTGCCGCGTACCCGCACCCAAATCCTGATGAACGTGGGCAACCCTGAGGAGGCCTTTAGTTTGGCGGCGATTCCCAATGATGGCGTTGGCCTGGCACGCATGGAGTTTATCATTGCCAACCACATTCAGGCTCATCCTTTGGCGCTGCTGCACTACGATGAACTGAAGGATGAGGCAGCAAAGCGGCAAATTGCTGAGCTAACCCAAAACTACAGCGATAAGGCGGAATACTTCGTTGATAAGTTAGCCCAGGGCATTGGGGCGATCGCCGCCGCCTTTTATCCCAAGCCCGTCGTGGTGCGCATGTCCGACTTCAAGAGTAATGAGTATGCCAACCTCTTGGGTGGTCGCCAGTTTGAACCCCATGAAGAAAACCCGATGATTGGTTGGCGGGGAGCTTCCCGTTACTACGACCCCAACTATGCCGAAGGCTTTGCCCTGGAATGCCGCGCCATGAAGAAAGTCCGCGATGAAATGGGTCTGACGAACGTCATCCTGATGATTCCCTTCTGTCGCACCCCAGATGAAGGGCGGCGGGTGCTGGCAGAGATGGCTAAACAGGGGCTGAAGCAGGGGGAAAATGGTCTGCAAGTCTATGTGATGTGTGAACTCCCCAGTAACGTGGTGTTGGCGGATGCCTTTGCTGAGGTCTTTGATGGCTTCTCCATTGGCTCAAATGACCTCACTCAACTCACCCTTGGCTTGGATCGCGATTCGGCCTTGGTGGCGCACTTGTTTGATGAACGCAATGAGGCGGTCAAACGCATGGTGGCGCAAGCCATTCAAACCGCGAAGGCCAAGGGACGCAAAATTGGCATCTGTGGTCAAGCCCCCAGTGACTATCCTGAGTTCGCTCGATTCTTGGTGGCGCAAGGGATTGACTCCATTAGCCTCAACCCTGATTCCGTCCTGAAGACCATGTTGCAAATTGCGGAGGCTGAAAAGGAAGCCTAGAACGCACAACCCAGTAGCAACTCCTCAGTTGAGGGCAGGGAATCGAAGCCGCGATCGCTCTGCCCTTTTCTGCGGCTAAGCGAGTAGGATAATAAGGAATTGGGTGGAGAATCTCGGCGTGGACACAGGGGCAATTCACGAACTCATTACCTCAGCGGATGTGGGCGATCGCCTGCGGGGCATCAATCAACTGCGCAGCCTTGATCCCAAGGACGCCTTTGCACTCATTCAACCCCTGAGTAAGGATGACAATGCCCGTGTCCGCTACGCGGCAGTCAGTCAGATTGCTAGCCTTGGGCACATCAACCTCAATCAAGCCCATGACCTGTTGCGCGATCGCCTGCTCCACGACAGCGAAACCGATGTCCGTGCTGCCGCAGCGGATGCCATGGCTGCTTTGCAAGTTCCCTTTGCCCTCGAAGATTTAGAAACCGCCTACCACAGTACTAACGATTGGCTGTTGCAGTTTAGTATCATTGCCGCCCTGGGTGCCCTCGGAAACCCCGCTGCTGTTGGCCTGCTCACGGAAGCCCTCAATAGTCCCCAAGAGTTGGTGAAATTGGCAGCGATTGGTTCGTTGGGTGAACTCAAACAACCAGAAAGCATTGAGCACTTGCGGCCGTTTGTGGCCTATCCTGATTGGCAAGTCCGCCATCGGCTGGCGATCGCCCTTGGCCAAATTGGCACCCTAGAGGTTCGCCCCCTTCTTGAACAATTGGCCACCGATTCTGCGGCAGCGGTTGCCGAAGCGGCGCGCAGTAGCTTGGCTCAGTTAACTACTCAGCACTAACTACTTAGCACCAATGGGTTATACGCTACCGGTTTTTGCAGCGGCTGCGGCTGTTGCTGCATTGCGTTGCCTCACGGAAGGCACCTGCCCTCAGGAAGTCACCCTTGCCCTGCTGCGCCCCAATCGCTGTGAAACGCTACCCATTGCCCAAGGGGCACCCTTAGATGACCAGCAGGCCTTGGCCATTACCTACAGTGAACCCAGTGACGCCCTTGATCTTACCCGCCATACCCCTATCTGGGCTTGGGTGCGCTGGCAAGACCCTGCAACTTCTCCCAAAATTCACATTGAGGGGGGCTTTGGGGTTGGGCGCGATCGCGCCACGGGCGAGGCAGCTATCTATCGTTATGCCCGTTTGTTGTTGACCACCAATCTATTGCTCTACTGCCCGAAAGAGCGGGCGATCGCCGTTACTCTTCTTTTGCCCCAAGGGCGAGACTTGGCAGAGCGCACCTCGAATGCCGCTTTTGGGATTGTTGAGGGCCTTTCCCTACTGGGGACAACTGCCTTGGCGCAACCCCTCACAGCCCCGGAGCAACTGGATCGCTATCGCGAGGACTTAGCCCAGAAAGCCGCCCAATCGCCAACCCTTGTCTTTTGCATTGGGGAGAATGGCCTGCAGGTGGCGCAACACCTCCGGATTCCCCCCTCCCTTTGCGTGAAAACTGCCAATTGGCTTGGTCCAATGCTGGTGGCAGCAGCGCAGTACAAGGTTCAACAGGTGCTGCTTTTGGGTTACCACGGCAAATTAATTAAACTTGCGGCGGGCATTTTCCATACCCACCACCACCTTGCAGATGCTCGCCAAGAAATTCTCACGGCCTTTTGTGCCCTTGCAGGCCTAGACCCAAAGATTCTGCATCAGGTGTGGCAAGCGCCAACGGTTGAGGCTGCCCTCAAACTTTTAGAAAGAATGTCTCCCCAACTCTTGCCTGAGATTCTGAGCCACATTGCCCACCGCATTGATCAACGTACCACTGCCTATATCCATGCCCATTGTGCCGCTCCCCTCGGACGGTCATTGCAAGTAGGCTGTGCCTTGTTTGGGCGCGATCGCCAAATTGTCACCACCAGTGAGACAGGAAACATCATTTTGAGGCGAATCAGCATCTCGATAGAGCCAGTCGGTTCTTTAGATTAGAGGCAAAGTAGAATACTTTATACTTTTCTATCACTTTTCTATGCAATATGATTTCCGATACCATCTCTTACATTAAGCAATAGATTAAGCAATAGGCAATAAATTAGATCTTAAACGAGGGGATTGCCTATCCTAAAACTGAAGTCATCTCAGCAGGCGACCTTCATGGCTTGCCGACTCCCTCTCACAATCACAGAAAGCTCTAAAGAACTGCAACACTATTTACCGCTTTCTATTTATTTAGGTCAATATCTTGTTAGGTCAATATCTTGACGCAACGTAACCGTGTAGCATAGCCAAACTACTGTTGTGCCCGTCATCCTTGTGAAAACGGCTGTACAGCACAAAACCGATGTCTGACCGCAGGAGCCCCTGCCGATGCTCTACTGGCTCCAGCAAGCACTTGTCTACAGCCGTCCCCCTCTATCGCAACGAGTCCACCATCACTTGCTAGCTGGACACCTATTGCCAAGGAGGACTCAAGCAGTGATTGGCCGTCAAGACACCCCCTGGTACTGCAGGAATCATCCCGCCAGCCGCTTTGACAACTACAGGAGCATCAGCTTGAGGTAGCCTACCCGCCGTGAACAACTGCAGTCAAGGCCATCGGTGTGGTGGCCAGGTCACTCTTCCTGCCTGGATTCTATCTGTTGCGATCATCCGTACTCAGTGCTGGCAACGTCTAGAGGCTTGGGACAACCTGCGGATTATCACGATTGGAATTCTTAGCTGCTGCCGCCAGCAATCCATAAAAGAGAGGATGGGGCGCATTGGGACGGGAGCGAAACTCAGGATGAAACTGCACTGCAATAAAAAAGGGGTGAGCTGGATACTCAATAATCTCTACTAAGCGGCCATCGGGAGATGTACCCGTAACTTGATAGCCCGTTTCCAAAAAGAGGCTGCGATAGGCATTATTAAACTCGTAGCGATGGCGGTGTCGCTCGTAGATGACTGTTTCACCGTAGAGCTTTTCCGCCAATGAATTGGGGGCTAGGCGGCAGGCATACAAACCCAGGCGCATCGTTCCCCCCAAATCGACAATATCCTGCTGTTCGGGTAATAGGTGAATCACCGGGTGGGGAGTATTGGCATCGAACTCAGCACTGTTGGCATTTTCTAAACCCGCAATATGGCGTGCCCACTCAATCACCGCGCACTGCATCCCCAGGCACAGTCCCAAAAAGGGAATTCCCTGCTCCCGGGCATACTGAATGGCAGCAATTTTGCCTTCGACCCCCCGAATGCCAAAGCCCCCCGGCACAACAATGGCTGTGACATTGCTAAGGGCATTTTCCACGCCATTTTCAACGATTTCTTCGGAGTTGACCCAGCGGATGCGCAGTTCGTGGTCTAAGGCGATCGCCGAGTGCCGCAGGGCTTCTACCACCGAAAGATAGGCATCACTAAGGCGTACGTATTTACCCACGATTGCCACCTCCAGGGGGCTGTGGGAACGGTAAAGTCGCTCCACAAGGGCTTGCCACTGACTGAGATCTGGCTGCCGTTGTTCCAGGTTCAACAGGTTGAGAACTTGGGTGGCAAGGCCCTCGCGCTCCAGCAGCAGGGGCACTTCATAGATGCTTTTTGCATCCGGCGAGGGAATGACGCATTCCACAGGGACATCACAGAATTGGGAGAGCTTTTCCTTAATGCCCGGTACAAGGGGGCGATCGCAACGGCAGATGAGAATATCCGGCTGAATACCAATGGAGCGCAACTCCTTCACCGAGTGCTGGGTGGGTTTTGTTTTCATTTCCCCTGCCGAGGGAATCCAAGGCACCAAAGTCACGTGCATAAACAGCACATGGTGCCGCCCCACCTCCGTGCGAAACTGGCGGATGGCCTCCAGAAAGGGCAGCGACTCAATATCGCCAACGGTTCCCCCAATTTCAATAATCACCACATCGGGATTTTTGTCCTTCGCCACCCGTAAAATACGTTCTTTAATCTCATTCGTAATGTGGGGGATGACCTGCACCGTTCCCCCCATATAGTCACCGCGTCGCTCTTTGTTAATGACTGCTTGGTAAATGGATCCCGTCGTGACGCTATTGAGGCGGGACATGGGTGTATCGGTAAACCGCTCGTAGTGCCCTAAGTCCAAATCCGTTTCCGCCCCATCGTCGGTCACAAACACTTCCCCGTGCTGGAAGGGACTCATCGTGCCCGGATCGACATTGATGTAGGGATCAAGCTTGAGAATGGACACAGAATACTGCCGCGATTTCAGCAGCCGTCCCAGACTGGCGGCAACAATTCCTTTACCAATGCTGGAGACAACACCGCCGGTCACAAAAACATATTTCGTCATTGTTGAATACTAGGGCTGAGCCGCAGAGGGCATACTCATCAAAACCTACGCAACTATTCTCGCATATTGCGGCATGGCGCCTAGGAGAAATTATTCATCAATTCCTTGACGACTTGGGATTGCTCCTCAATGCGCCGCCTCAGCCGCTGACAGACCAAATCACACAGAGGAAAAATTGTCGGGTCAGCAATTTCGTAATAGACAGTAACTCCTTGGGGCTGTCGGCGCACCAGACCAGCCTGGGCAAGGGTTTTCAAGTGCTTTGAGACATTGGCCTGCCCCAATCCGGTTTCTTGAATAATCTCCGAGACATTGCGCCGTCCTTGTTTTAGGGCACAGAGCACTTGCAGGCGACTCGGTTCCGACAGCACTTTGAAATACTCGGCAACGTGGGTGAGCAACTCAGGGGAAGGGAGGTCAACCATAGGGGGTATTGTACTTTAGGGACATAGATTAATATAATCTAGGTTAGACATTCTATCATATAGCTGCACAGTAAATAATAGTGCTTCACCCCAGGGAGAGGGAATCCCGCCAAGAAGCTTTAACGCAGTTTTACTGGTAACTTGATAGCAGGTTTGAGCGAGGTAGATGTTGTGTTTTTTGGGCGTAGCCGTTGGGCATAGAAGGAGGCCGCTTCATCACCGCGAGCACATTCTTGGGCAAAGTGAATCAGATGATGCCCCACCACACCCACGTGGATCAATTGTTCAATTTGGCCTTTTTTCAGGGCAGGCCATGCCAGTTTCCAGAACGTCTTGCGGTAGCTCCCCCAAAGCCCCACGTGCCAGAGGAGATTTTTCATAATCCGCAGTCCCCGCAGAATATTTTTACGGCTAAGGCGAGCTGGACTATTGGGCACTGCAATGCGGTTGGGATAGGTGTGGGCCATTTGATAGGCAAACCGCTGGTAGAGAAACTCCGGTTCATAGGCAGTCGTGATAGTGCGGCGCCACATTTCCACCACTTCTTCATAGGGCATGAGGAACTCAACATTGGACTCGCGGTTTTCGTCGTGGTTGAGGCGGCCTTCCGCTTCCAAGCGACGCCAGAGGGGGGTACGGGGTAGGGCGTGCAGCAGGTTAATCGTTAATGTGGGGATGTGGGAGGCACGAATAAACTCAAGAATGCGATCGCCCGTTTGGGGAGTATCTGTATCAAAGCCAATAATAATGCCGGAGACAACTTCCATGCCATAGCGATTCAAAGTTTGCACAGCCTCCAAAATTGGCATACTCAGGTTTTGATCCTTGTGGATAGCGTGGAGGGCTTCAGGTTCTGGGGTTTCAATGCCACAGAAAATCGTACAGAAATAGGCTTCCCGCATCATCTCTAGAAGTTTTGGGCTTTGGGCAATGTTCAGTGTGGCTTCGCAGGCAAATTGCAGCGGGTAGCCATTGGCTTTTTGCCAGTCAATGAGGTGGGGCAGCAGTTCCATCACTGCGCGGCGATTGCCAATGAAGTTATCATCCACAAAATAGACTGCCCCCGGATTCCCTGAGGCCAGCATTGTGTCCAATTCCTTGAGGATCTGCTGCGGCGTTTTCAAACGCGGATTGCGGCCATAGAGTTCGGGAATATCGCAAAACTCACAGCGAAAGGGACAGCCACTGGAAAACTGAACACTGCCGAGGAAATAGTTTTCCATGCGCACATGCTGGTAGGCCGGCACAGGAAATTCACTGAGGGGTAGGCGAGCAGTGGTTTCAAAAATCAGTTGTTGGGGTGGACGCTGGCTACCGTATTCATCAAAGTAGGCAATCATCTTGTCCGTGGCATCCCCCAGTTCCCCCAGGTGGAGAATATCCACATCGGGATAGTATTCCGGACAACTGGAGACCGAGGGCCCGCCAAGGGCAGTGAGTTTACCGTGACGATGGGCAATTGCGTTGATTTCTAAAATTTGTGGCCGCTGAATGTGCATGCCACTGGTAATGACAATATCAGCCCAAGCATAGTCAGCATCGGTTGCTGGGTGTACATTTTCATCAATCAGGCGCACCTCCCACGATTCTGGAAGATAGGCGGCCACTAGCAAAATCCCTTGGGGTGGCATAAAGGCGCGTACCGTGCCCATGAGGGGGTAGGCGTGGTGAAATGTACCAAAGGAGCGGCTGTAGCGGGGAAAAATGCAGAGGATGCGGCGATGGTTACGGGGGGTATAGGGGACTCGACCACTGGTCATCTCGGGAACCAGTTTTATCTCATCGGTGCTCCGACTGAGGTTCATAGCCCACCACTCCTACCTACACGCACTTTTCAATAGGTATAGCCTACAAATGCGGCTATCGCCTAGGTTTTAGTACCCTTTGGCACTAAAGTCCAGCGTGAGGGGAATCTCTACCCGCTCAATGTAGGTTTTAAAAGTGCCATCGGGGTATAGCGATAGATGACGAAAACCAGGACCAACGGGTTCAAGGGAAAATTCAGGGGCACGGGGCAAAAACTGGATACAGGTGGAGGGACAGCCGAGATACGTCACCCCTTGCCGCTCAGTAATAAATTCCTGATGGATGTGACCAAAGAGAACGAGCTTCACCTGCGGATGGGAATCTAACACGGCAAAAAGGTGCTCAGGGTTTTGTAGGCGGCTACTATCGAGCCAAGGGGCACCGGTCTCAAAGGGGGGATGGTGCAGGGCAATGAAGGTGGGGCGATCGCCCGTGTGACTCAAGGTTGCATCTAGCCAACTGAGGGTCTCAGGACTCAATTCACCATGAACTTTGCCATCGGCTTGGGAACTGAGGAGCAGGCCTTGCCAAGTCCCAAGATTGATTTGGCGATCGCCCCGTAGCGGCGGACGCTCTAGCGCCGGCACCATTGCCCTTGGCTCATCATGGTTGCCAGGAATCCAATATACAGGACAGCTAAAGTCCCTGAAAGCAGTGGCTAAACGTTCGTAGGTAGTAGTAACGGGTTCCTGTGCTAAGTCTCCCGTCAGGAGCAGGGCATTGGGACGATGATGACGAGTTGCCTCTAAAACAGCCGCTAGGGATTGAGCCGTAGGCAGGCCAAGGAGTCTGCCTTCATCTGTGGCAAATAAATGCAGATCTGATAACTGGATCAGGTAAACGGGTTCATTCATAAACTTGCTGCGGTCTGGGAATGCTGTAGCTCAAATGCTCAGGCTACTTCATCTGATCAACCACCTTAACGCTGATAGACGTTGCCGACTCCCGCAAGCGGGTGGGTAAGGGGAGTTGTTGCCACCACTGCCCAAGCACTTGGCGCTGATTAATGATGTAAATGCTAATGAGCGTCAGACCCACGCCTAGTAACTGAACTTGACTCAGGGTTTCCCCCAAGAACCAATGCCCAAAGGTGAGAGCAAATACTGGGGTGAGAAACGTTAGGGCACTGAGACTGGTGAGATTCCCCTTGGCAGCGAAATAGAAAAAGACACCGTAGGACAGCGCACTACCAAAGAAAGTCGCATAGCCAAGGTTGAGGACATCCGACCAGTGTAGGGCTGCCCAAGGCGCTGGGCTATTTAAGCTCGGCCAGATCAACAGCGGCAACCCGCCCAAGACCATGTGCCAGCCTGTAGCCACAATTGGATCCGCATAGCGTGCTAAGGGACGCATGAGAATCGTCCCCACTGCCATCGAGAGGGCAGCCAATAGCATCCACAGTTCGCCCCGCTGCCACCACTGTCCCCAAGAAATACTGTGCCATGCGCTGGGTTGATGGAGCAGGGTCAATAGATCATCACCTAGACCAATGCCACTAATGCCCACTAAGCCAAGAAAGAGCCCCAGCCAACCCCAGCCGCCAACTCGCTCTTGATACAACCAGCGGGACAACAGCGCCACCGCCAGGGGTTGGGAGTCAATCATCACAGAGCCAAGACCTGCGCCCGTTTTGGATAGGCCAGTGGCCAGAAGCCCCTGAAATAAAAAGCCATCCACAAGGGCAAAAAGACTAATCCATCCCCATGCCCGCAAGTGATGGGGTTGGGGCTTACCGAGGGCGATCGCCACCGCTAAAACTAGAAGACCTGCCGGCACAAGGCGCACACCGGCAACCCACAGCGGCGAGGTATGGGGCATGACCTCCTTCATGGCCACCATGGCAGTTCCCCAAAAGAAAAAGGGGGAGATTAAAATCAAGCGTTGCCAGAGTGCGGTCACGGGCGTTGCCAAACCAGGAGAATGTTAAGGATTATTGCGATTCGTATCCTTAAATTATAATCCTGCCGTGGGCAACGGCAACTTCAGGAGGGAATTGTCAAGTTGATTTGCTATAACAAGTTCTAATGACCTCCCTGGCATCCTAGGGAAATTTCAGGCAGTGGGTGAGGAGCCGCAGCAGGAGATGAAAGCACTAGAGGTTTGGCAACGGTGGTTCCGGCGGGTTCCTAAGTCAGCGGAGCTAGCGATCGCCCCTGTGGGGACAACGGCCACCGAATCTATGCCCGCCCGCTGGCAAGTCTATCGTCAACGGCTCATGGCATATGAGGGGTGGCCTTGGCTCATCCCTTTTTTATCTCCGGGGCAACGCTCATGGCAGCCAGCACTTGGCTATTGCTGTTACCCCCCTTGCCCGATTGTCGTCACCCATTCTTGACCATGAGGGATGGCGATCGCCTCTACTGCGCCGATCAAGCAGTCCTCCACGGCAACTTACCCTCTCTTGCGCAAGCCATTGAAACCGTCAGTCAGTGGCCAGAAGATCACCCCCTGTTTCCTCAAGCTAAGCGGCGCCTGGATGAATGGTCAGCTGCCCTATTGGTCATTGCTCGCCAACAGTTGAGCCAAGGCAATATCAAACTGGCAACGCTGCTCCTGAAAAAATCCCCACCACCGCAGCGAGCTACTCCCAAGCCCAGGAGCTACTAACCGCAACCAATGGGGGAGAAGGTGGAAACTTGTTGGCAACGGCTGAGGCGGCACTGCGCCAGCAGGATTGGGGATTGGCTTTGCTGCAAGTGAAACTCATGAACCAGCTCGGTACTGACTACTGGCGCGAACAGGCACAAAAGCTCTCGGTGCGCATCTCCCAAGAACAGGATGCGTGGGTACAACTGGTGCAGGCGCGGGATTTGGCGGCTTGGTTAACGGCCAATGAACTGGCGGCGGCAGTGATGCTGGCTCTGAAAATTCCCCCAGAGGCGGTTGTCTATTCCCAAGCCCAGGCGGATATTCGCCGTTGGATTCCTGAAGTGTTTGCCTATGCTGAGGAACGCTTAGCGGCCGGCGATCGCGAGGGTGCCTTAGCCCTCATTGAAAAAATTGCCCCAGCTCTCGATGTTTCCTACCACGATCGCCCAATCGTCATCCTTGGTCAAGCCAAAGCCCTTGCGGCGAAGGGAACGGTTCTCGGTTACTGGGAGGCGATCGCCCGGGTGCAGCAGATTCCGATCACGGATCCCTTCTATGAATCGGCTCAAGCCTACCTCAACAGATGGCAGCAACAGTTGCGTAACCAGCAGCACCTCCAGTGGGCAACATGGCTTGCCAATACCCGTCTGCGCTGGGGGTATGCCTTGGCCATTGCTCAAGCTCGGCAGGTGCCCCTTGGTCAGCCAGAACGGGGTCAAGCCCAAGGTTTGATTGCCCTTTGGCAGCGCGATCTAGGCACGATTGACGAGCGGCCTCTGCTCCATGCAGCAATCGCCCTTGCAAAACAGAAACAGTACCAAGCTGCCCTGGGGGTTTTACGATCTTTCCCCCGCGATGCAGTGCTCGCTGCCGTGATAGCTAACTATCGCGACCAGTGGCAAGCAAAACTCGAAGAAATTCAGGATCGTCCCATTCTGGATCGAGCGATTCGCTTGGCGCGGGAAGGCAAACTGGCGGAAGCCATTCAAACCGCTGAGCAAATTGGTCGAGATCGCGCCCTCTACCGTGAAGCCCTCAATCGCATTTGGCAATGGGACTATGAACTCAGCCTGCGTCAACGTCAACAGGCGGCACCCACGACGCCCGCTTGGTGGGAAAGCCCCCCCAGTACCCCTGAAGGGACTTCTGAACCAGTCGCCGAGCCACAATCAGCTTCCCCAGCAACACCCACGCCAGAGGCCACCACCCCTGCACCTACCCCTGGGGTATCTCCCACACCCACCCCTGAAACCCCCGTTGCCCCTGCCCCTGCCAGTCCTTCACCAACACCTGGCGCTACCGTTGTCCCTACGCCCACACCTGTTCAACCTCCACCAGCGGAACCTGAACCAACGCCTACCCCCTAGGGATCGCTGGTCATCGTAAAATAGAGGCTCTGTGCAGTATCGATAGCCCAGGTATGCGCCTCTCCCAAATGCTCTTTGTTACCCTCCGCGATGATCCAGCGGAAGCAGAAATTCCCAGCCACAAATTATTGCTGCGGGCGGGATATATTCGGCGGATTGCCAGTGGCATCTATAGCTATCTGCCTTTGATGTGGCGAGTGTTGCAAAAAGTGAGTGCAATTGTTCGTGAAGAAATGAACCGCAGTGGCGCCTTGGAATGTTTGCTGCCGCAATTGCAACCTGCTGAACTGTGGCAAGAATCGGGTCGTTGGGACACCTATACCAAAGCCGAAGGGATTATGTTTTCCCTCACCGATCGCGCTGAGCGGCAGTTGGGACTGGGGCCTACCCATGAGGAGGTGATCACTGCCCTCGCCAAGGACTTGATTCGCTCCTATCGTCAGTTGCCCGTGCACCTGTACCAAATTCAAACGAAATTTCGCGATGAGATTCGCCCGCGATTTGGCCTAATGCGGGGACGGGAATTCATTATGAAGGACGGCTACTCCTTCCATGCCGATGTGGCTAGTCTCAAGGAAACCTACCAGGTGATGTACGACACCTATAGTCGTATTCTGCAGCGCTGTGGCCTGAGGTTTCGAGCCGTGGAGGCCGATTCGGGTGCGATTGGCGGATCGGGTTCCCATGAGTTTATGGTACTGGCTGCCGCCGGCGAAGATGAGGTGCTCTATACGGCTGACGGCCAATATGCCGCCAATGTGGAAAAGGCCGTCTCGCTCCCCCCTGACGCAGTGCCGACAACCTACAAAAAGGTGGCGACGCTGGATACCCCCAATGCAGCGACGATTGATGCCCTGGTTGAGCAGTTGCAGTGCCATCCTACGCAAATTGTGAAAAATGTCCTCTATCGAGCAGTCTTCGATAATGGGCGAGTGGGTCTTGTGCTGGTGAGTATTCGCGGCGATCAAGAGGTGAACAGCGTCAAGCTGCACAACACCCTCACTTCCCTTGCGCCCAACTACGGGGCAACAAAACTGCTGGATCTGCGGCTGGCAGATGCCAATACAGCCCAAGAGTGGGCAGCCACCCCCATTCCCTTTGGTTACATTGGCCCTGATTTAGAAGATGCCGTTATTAAGGCCGATTCCCAAATTATTCCCCAGTGGATTCGCATTGCCGATCGCACCGTGGTGGAGTTAAAGCGATTTATTACGGGAGCCAATCGCGATCAACAGCATCGGGTGGGGGTGAACTGGGGCAAATCCTGTCCCTTGCCAGCAATTATTGCCGATGTTCGCAAAGCCCAGGCGGGCGATCGCGCCTGCCATGATCCAACGCAGCACCTAGAAACGGCACGGGGCATTGAAATTGGCCATATTTTCCAGTTGGGCACCAAGTATTCTGAGGCAATGAAGGCCACCTACACCAATGAGCAGGGGGAAGAGGTGCCTCTGGTGATGGGTTGTTACGGCATCGGCATTTCCCGCTTGGCACAGGCGGCGGTGGAGCAGCACCACGACGCCCAAGGGATTATCTGGCCGCTGGCGATCGCCCCCTATCAGGTGATTATTGTTGTGCCCAACATTGAGGATGCGCAGCAAATGCAGGCGGCCACTGATCTTTACGAGCAGCTTCAGGCGGCAGGGATTGAGGTGCTCCTCGACGATCGCGATGAGCGGGCAGGGGTGAAATTCAAAGATGCGGATTTGATTGGCATTCCCTATCGACTGGTGACAGGACGGGCGATCGCCCATGGGGAAGTGGAACTCATCATCCGGGCAACAGGGGCGAAATCCACCCTCCCTTTAACCGAGGTTGTTCGTTATCTTCAAAAGGAGATTGCTCAGCAGTTAGCCCCATGATTCTCAATCCCCACCAGCGGACGAAATTGGACAGCCGTAGTGATGACCTCTTTTATGCAGCACCGCGCTTTGTCACCCATGTGGATGATTTCTTTCTGGCCCGCCTTACGGATCTCTACCGTCAATACTTGCAGCCGCAGATGCGAGTCTTGGACCTAATGAGTAGTTGGGTCTCCCATCTGCCGCCAGAGCTATCCTTTCAGGAAGTGGTGGGGCATGGGATGAATGGGGCGGAGCTAGCCCGCAACCCCCGGCTGGATCGTTATTTTGTTCAGAATCTCAATGAAGAGTTGGCCTTACCCCTAGAGGATGCCAGTTTTAATGCCGTGTTGATGGCGGTGTCGGTGCAGTACCTCCAATATCCTGAGGCAACTTTTACGGAAATTGCCCGCATCCTTAAGCCCCAAGGGGTAGTTATTGTCAGCTTCTCGAATCGCATGTTTTTTGAAAAAGCGATTCAGGCGTGGCGTGAGGGTAACGAGGGCGATCGCGTGCAGTTGGTGCAAACCTATATCAACAGCATTCCTGCCCTCAAGGTGATCGAAACGCATCTGCCCCGCCCTTGGTCTTGTCTGGGATTTACCGATCCCTTCTATGCTGTCGTTGGTCAAAAACAACCTGTGTAATGGTCAGAGGTGGGGTCTATGAGCAGTTTCGCGGCGCCCTCCTTGGACTCCTATGGGGGCTCGCTAAAGAGAAGGGCAATTTAGCGCAGGCATTGCCCCACCAATGGTTAGCCCCTGACCAAGGGGAGTGGCCAGTTCAGCTGCCACAGTTGTTGGCATCATGGGATCAACCTTTGGTTTCAGTCCCCGAAGGGGTGCAGGAGATTCAGACCCTGCTCCATGAGTACCTAGAAGCAGCTTGGGCACCTGAGCCTTTGCCTGTCCCCCCCCAGAGAGGAGACATGCTCCGCTATGCCTTGGCGATCGCCCCTTGGGACTTAGAACTGGCCCATCAAATTGTCAGCAAACACCAACCCAGTGCTGCTTTGCTCTTAAGCTGTCTTTTTGGTGCCTATTGGGGGGCATTGGCCCTACCCCTAGGTGCTTGGGAGTATTGGACGCCCACCGTGGCTGAAGTGCTCAGGAAGGTGATGGCGCAATGGACAGGGGGGATGGGAAACGAGATCGTGATTGCCCCCAAGGCCGGCCTACAAAACTGGAGAAGGAACTGTACTGGGAACATAGCGCTCTAGCTGTGCGCCCAAACCCCGCAATTTGGCTTCGATTTGCCAGTAGCCCCGATCTAAGTGCTGCAAGCCATAGACGTGGGTTTCGCCGTGGGCAGCCAGTCCAGCAACAACTAAAGCCGCTGTGGCGCGCAAATCCGTACCTGTTACCGGTGCACCGGAAAGATGGGGCACCCCGCGAATGGCAGCGTGATTCCCCTTGACGCGAATATCGGCACCCATGCGATTCAGTTCAGCCACATGGCCAAAGCGATTTTCAAACACGGTTTCACTGACTAAACTATTGCCCTCACTGATCGCCAGCAACGTCATCATCAGCGCCTGCATATCCGTGGGAAAGCCGGGGTAGGGGAGCGTTTCAATGTCGGTGGCACGATAGCACTGGGCAGGGGTGAAGCAGGCACGGGTGGCATCGGGAAATTCAATCTTCGCTCCCATCTCTTCGAGTTTGGCAACCACAGGCGTCAGGTGGCTGGGAATCACAGGTGCAAGAGTAATGGCCGAGCGGGTGACAGCAGCTGCCAACAGAAATGTACCCGCTTCAATGCGATCGGGGATGATTTCGTATTCAGTGCCGTGGAGGCGATCCACCCCAACAATCGTGATCGAATTGGTGCCGGCGCCATAGATTTTGGCCCCCATCGTGATACAGAAGTTGGCCAAATCCACCACTTCGGGTTCTTGGGCAGCATTTTCAATCGTGGTTTCCCCCTCGGCAAGGGTGGCGGCCATCATTAATGTTTCGGTGGCACCGACGCTGGGATAGTCCAAGTAAATCCGTGTTCCTTTAAGTTTGGCCGCACTGGCGGTGACAACCCCATGATCGATCGTAACTTCGGCACCCATTGCTTGCAGACCACGCACATGCAGTTCCACCGGACGGGCACCAATGGCGCACCCCCCTGGCAAGGGGACGCGGGCAACACCCAACCGCGCCACCAAAGGACCAATGACAAAAAAACTTGCCCGCAGTTGGCTGACTAGGGTATAGGGGGGATCGTTGGTATTTAGTGCTGTGGCATCAATGGCGATCGCCTCACTCCCAAAGCGTTGTACCTTGACCCCCAATGATTGTAGAATTTCCCCCAGGCGGCGAATATCTGCTAGATCAGGCACGGCACGGAGAATCGTTGTATCCGCTGCTAGGAGTGCCCCCGCCATCAAGACTAATGCTGAATTCTTGGCTCCGCTAATCCTCACCTCACCCGCTAACCGATAGCCCCCCTGAATCTTGAGATGTGCCTGCTCTGTGGTCAGCGGCGTTGTGGTCAAGGCTAGCATATTTCACTCTCACAGCCAAAAGAATTCCAAGCGATTATATCCTATCAGTGCGAATTTTATGCAAAAATCAGTAGGGGAAAGACGGTTGTTGTGCCAGTAATTTCATCCTTTGATGGAACCCCAAAATCTCAGCGATTTACTGCGGCAAGAGGTCGCTAAGCAGCGTCCAGCCTCCAGCAAGCGGAGTCGTCATCAGCCCACCAAGGCAGAACTAGAGCAAGAACTGGCCACCCTCAAAGCAGCCTTAGCAGCCGTAGAAGCTGAGAAAACTGCTCACAGCGCCCAGATAGAACAACTGCAACAGGAATTACAAAGGTGGCGCGATCGCGCCCAAGCGCTCGACACCGCGCTTCAGGAACTCCAAACCCGCCATCAAGCCCTAGAAGCCAAATTTGAAGAGGCCAAGGCAGTCATTCGCCAACTCACCGCCCCTCAGCCCTACCGTTTTGAGGAGGTGGGATTTAAGCCCCTTGTCAATGAAATTCCTACCCCCAATCCCAATGCCTCTTCCCTTGGGGATGCGGAAATTGGTTGGTTTGACTAGGGATTGTCCAAGCCCTTCGGGGACCCTTTGAGAAGATTAAAAAATGTAAAGGCGGATAAATCAATTATTAAAATTCCCGCAGTGGTAATCTAATGTACATTTCACAAATCTGTATTAGCCTTAAGTTAAGTTATTTCCGATTCCTGCAGAGCCACAGTTTTCATGAATAATCCCGACACTCCTAACGGTTATCCTGTTCATTCGGTTTCCCACACCCACCCTACTGCCAACGACGAACACTGCGATTTGTATATCGAGAGCGATCGCACAGGGATGACAGTGCAAACCCTGAAGCGCGCCTTTGTTGATAATCTCCACTACATCCAGGGCAAGGATGCCATGTTTGCCACGCCCTACGATTACTTCATGGCCCTGGCCTACACGGTGCGCGATCGCCTGCTGCATCGGCGGATTAAAACCGCCCAAACCTATTTTGAGCAGGATGCCAAGGTGGTCTATTACCTGTCGGCAGAGTTTCTCATTGGTCGCTTGCTCCTGAACAACCTGATTAACGTCGGCCTCTACGAGCAAACGAAACAGGCAATGGCCGATTTTGGCCTTGACCTCAATGAACTGATGGAGCGCGAACCGGAACCGGGGCTAGGCAATGGCGGTTTAGGACGCTTGGCGGCTTGTTTCCTCGACTCTCTCGCGACCCTTGAAATTCCCGCTGTTGGCTACGGCATTCGCTACGAGTTTGGCATTTTCGAGCAAATTATCACCAATGGCTGGCAGCACGAAGTCCCCGACAACTGGTTGCGCTTTGGCAACCCTTGGGAGATTGCCCGTCCGGATTACAACGTTGAAGTTAAGTTTGGCGGTCACACTGAAGCCTACACCGATGCCCAAGGGCACTACCGTGTCCGTTGGATCCCCAGCACTACCGTTTTTGGCACGCCCTACGATACGCCAATTCCCGGCTATGGCAAAAATACGGTGAATACGCTCCGTCTGTGGAGTGCCCGTGCAGCCCAAGACTTCAACCTTCAGGTGTTTAACGCGGGGGACTACACCCAAGCAGTCTCTGAAAAAACCTTTAGTGAGAACATCTCGAAGGTCCTCTACCCCAACGACAACACCCCCCAGGGGAAAGAATTGCGGCTGCGGCAACAGTATTTCTTTGTCGCCTGTTCGTTGCAGGACATTATCCGCCTCTACTTGCGTCGGCACACTAGCTTTGATGCCTTCCCCGACAAGGTGGCCATTCAGCTCAATGATACCCACCCCGCCATTGCTGTGGCTGAACTGATGCGATTGCTGGTGGATGAGTACCAACTGACGTGGGAAAAAGCGTGGCACATCACCCAGCGCACTTTTGCCTATACCAACCACACGCTGCTGGCGGAAGCCCTTGAACGCTGGTCGGTGGATCTCTTTGGTCAACTGCTACCACGCCACTTGGAAATCATTTATGAGATTAACTATCGCTTTCTAAATGAGGTTCGCCTGCGCTACCCTGGCAATACCGCGCGGTTGGCACGGATGTCCCTGATTGAGGAAGGTTATCCCAAGCAGGTGCGCATGGCACATCTGGCCTGTGTTGGCAGCCATACGGTCAATGGAGTGGCAGAACTGCACACAGAGCTGATCAAACAGGAGCTGATGCGGGACTTCTATGAGATGTACCCAAACAAGTTCCAGAACAAAACCAATGGCATTACCCCCCGCCGTTGGCTCCTGATGAGTAATCCCCGCTTGGCCAGTCTGATTACCGAAACGCTGCAGAGCGATCGCTGGATTACCCACCTTGACGACCTGCGCGGCCTAGAACCCTACGCCACCGATCCTGCTTTTCAGGCGAAGTGGCAACAAATCAAACAAGCCAACAAAGAGCGCTTGGCGGAGTACATCTGGCGCAACAACCAAATCGAGGTGGATCCCTACTCCCTCTTTGACATTCAAATTAAGCGCATCCACGAGTACAAACGTCAACATTTGGCTGTCCTCCACATCATTACGCTCTACGAACAAATTAAGGCCAACCCCAGCATTGACATTCAACCGCGCACATTTATTTTTGGCGGCAAGGCAGCTCCCGGCTACTTCATGGCCAAGATGATCATCAAGCTGATCAATTCTGTGGCCGATATGGTCAACCACGACAGCGATGTGAATGGTCGCCTCAAAGTGGTGTTCCTCAGCAACTACTCCGTCTCCCTGGGTGAAATGGTCTATCCCGCTGCCGATCTTTCGGAGCAGATCTCTACCGCTGGGAAAGAGGCCTCTGGCACTGGGAATATGAAGTTTGCTCTCAATGGCGCCCTGACAATTGGGACGCTGGATGGTGCAAATGTGGAAATCCGCCAAGAGGTGGGGGCAGAGAACTTTTTCCTTTTTGGTCTGACAGCGCAAGAGGTGATGAGCCTGAAAGCGGAAGGCTACAATCCCCGCGAGTACTACAACAGCAACCCAATGCTCAAGAAGGTAATTGACAGCCTGATTTCCAACTACTTCAATCCACGTGAGCCGGGGCTATTTGAACCGATTGTCAGTTCCCTGCTCAATGAGGATCCATATATGCTCTTGGCGGACTACCAATCCTATGTGGACTGTCAACAGCGGGCAGCCCAAGCCTTCCGCAATAAGAGCCACTGGACACAGATGTCTATTCTCAATGTGGCGCGCATGGGCAAATTCTCCAGCGATCGCACGATTGCCGAGTACTGCAAGGAGATTTGGCACGTTGAACCTGTTCCTGTTTCCCTGGACACGTGCCGGCCTGCTTTTCGCCCTAGCCGCATCAGTTAGGTCAGTGGTCTTTAGGTCACTGCCGCTTTTGCTCTACACTAGGGCAAGTCTCAAGCAGTGGAACGAAATGAATGGCGGGAATCGGCGCAGTCCTACGGGTTTTTCAAAGTCGCAAAATGGCGGCACTGCTCTTGTTAGGTTTTTCGTCAGGGTTGCCGCTGTTTCTCACCAGCCGAACGCTGCAAGCATGGATGACCGTTGAGGGCATTGACTTGACGGCCATTGGCCTCTTTAGCCTTGTGGGGTTGCCCTACTCCCTGAAGTTTCTCTGGTCCCCCTTGCTGGATCGCTATAGGGTTCCCTTTTTGGGACGGCGGCGGGGCTGGTTACTACTGATTCAGGTGCTCCTGTTGGGGGCGATCGCCCTGATGGCGGTGCAGGATCCCAGGGGGAGCCTGCAGCTGTTGGCGATAAATGCCTTCGCCATTGCCTTCTTGAGCGCCAGTCAAGATATTGCTGTGGATGCCTACCGTGCCGATGTCCTCGAACCCCTTGAAATGGGAGCAGGTGCGGGTATTTATGTCCTTGGCTATCGCATTGCGCTTTTGGTCACCGGTTCCCTAGCCTTGATCCTTGCGGATCAACTGCCCTGGCCAGTGGTTTACGCCCTGATGGCGCTGCTAATGGTGGTGGGCATGGTCACTACTTTTTGGGCACCGGAACCAGAGGTGCATCCCCCGGCTCCGCCGTCATTGGCACAGGCAGTCACTCGACCCTTCCTTGATTTTTTCCAGCGCTACGGCTGGGGAACGGGGCTGATTATTTTGCTCTTTATCTGCCTCTATCGCTTGGGGGATGCCCTCACGGGCAATATGATGACCCCTTTCCTGTTGCAGCAGGGCTTTAGCCAAACCCAAATTGGCGCCGTACAAGGGGGGGTGGGGCTGATTGCCACCATCGTTGGCGCCCTTGTCGGGGGAGCGGCCATCAGTCAAATTGGTATTCACCGTGCCCTGTGGATTATGGGGGGATTGCAAGCTTCTAGCAATATCTCCTACTTTATTTTGGCCAATGCCGGTGCCAATCCAACAGTGATGGTGGCTGCCATTAGTGTTGATAACTTCTGTGCAGGGCTGGCGATCGCTGCTCTAACGGCTCTTTTAATGAGTCTTTGCAACCCCCAATTTAGTGCAACACAGTATGCGCTGCTCTCCAGTCTCTTTGCTTTTAGTCGGGATATCCTGGCGGCCCCTGCGGGTAAAGCGGCGGAAATGATGGGGTGGCCACTCTTTTTTCTCTTTACAATTGGCGCTGCCCTACCAGCCCTGCTGCTTTTGCCATTTTTTGCGCCTTGGCAAGCGAGGCCAGCCTTTCCCCGCCCCGGCAGTGACGATTGAAAATACATTGAAAATACTCAGTGTCGATGTCCCCCGCAAATCCTACAATGACAAGACTGATTCCCGTTCCCCTTGGTGAGCACTCCTACTGGATTGCCATTGGTGCCAACACCCGGCGGCAGTTGCCTGCCCTTTTGGCCGCATATACGCCCTTGACCCCGAAAGCACCTGCCCTCATCGTTTCTAATCCACAAATTTGGCGGCACTACGGCACGGATGTGCAAGAGGCATTAACGCAAGGGGGCTGGCAGGTTACCCCCTGTATCCTACCGGCGGGGGAACGCTACAAAACCCTCAGAACTGTTGAAAAGATTTATGATGCTGCCCTGAGTCAGCGTTTAGAGCGGGGTTCCACCCTCTTTGCCCTTGGCGGTGGCGTCATTGGCGACATGACTGGTTTTGCGGCAGCGACATGGCTGCGGGGAATTGCTGTGGTTCAGATTCCCACCAGTCTGTTGGCGATGGTGGATGCGGCCATTGGCGGCAAAACAGGGGTAAACCATCCCCAAGGCAAAAATCTCATTGGTGCCTTTCATCAACCCCGTCTTGTGGTCATTGATCCCGATGTTTTGGCAACCCTGCCCCCGCGAGAATTTCGTGCGGGTATGGCAGAGGTGATTAAGTACGGCGTCATTTGGGATGCTGAGCTATTTCATTTGCTGAGTCAGTTGCCGCGCTTGGATCGCATGGGTGCTCTGCCCTCTGAGCAGTTGCTCCAAGTCCTGCAGCGTTCCTGCCAAGCGAAGGTGGATGTGGTTAGCAAGGATGAGCGGGAAGCGGGGCTGCGTGCCATTTTGAATTATGGGCATACGATTGGCCATGCCCTTGAAAGTATGGGCAACTATCGTCTTTTGAACCACGGCGAGGCGGTGGCCATTGGTATGATTGCCGCTGGGGAACTGGCTGTGGCGTTGGGGTATTGGTCCGCAGAAGCCGCCGCTGCCCAACGGGCACTGATTCTCAAAGCAAAGCTGCCAACAACGATCCCCGCCCACTTTGATGTGGAGGGACTACTGGCACTCCTACAGCACGACAAGAAGGTGCAGGCGCAAAATGTACGGTTTATTCTCCCCACCGCCATTGGCCATGGGGAAATTTGCGATCGGGTACCGGCAGAACTGATTCGAGAGACGCTCCATCGCCTGCAAGCTTAGCTAGCGGGTGGGGTATCTAGCAAACATTTTTTGCTGGCTTTTAATTCTTTCCAGAGATTTTTAATTTGCTTATAGGCTTCCTGAGGGGAGAGTTTGCCGCTGTTTTCGAGGCTGGCAATGTAGCTCACGCGGGTCGCAAATTCCTGCAAGTTGGCATCAAATAAAAAGTTTTCAGGTGTAAACTCACCGCGGTAACGGCTGTGGGGATATAAAAATTCGTATTTTTCGTATTTATCCATTGCTCATCTATCCTTTGCCCGCAGGCGTTAACCTATTTTTAACCTTATTTTAACCAATTTTCCCTGGAGTCACTGTAACTGCCGTAACAAAACTGTGATCTCCCTGAGGGTAAGACGGGGTTTTGTTAACAAGTATTAGCAGAAAATTAAGCATTATTAACTTTGATTGATTAAATAAAGAAGACTTATCACACTACATAAGGGAGGCGTGATCCCTAGCGATCGCCAGATATAGATGCTGTGATTGAGGAAATAGATAGATGATGCACGGACTCTCCTTGGCGCCCCGTTATCGCTTAGATGATGTTGATCCTTGGCTTTTGGGAATTGATCCCAGCCGTCATTATTGGCTGCAAGTCAATGGAGATCCCCAGCGGCGGGTGGCCATTCCAGGAGTCTGCGTCCAGAGCATCTCTGAGCTGCGGGAGATCATGGCGGCGGTGCGATCGCTCCAACCGGGGCAGCAGTTGCAAATTCAGCGGGCGGCCACCTGCTTAGAAATTCACTGTGTCGCTGAAAATCTGCTGGCGATCGCTCACCCTGTTGACGGTGCCCCCGTTTGGCATCTTTTTGATCGCGAAACCCTCGAAAGTTTAGTGATGAGTGCCCATCCCCACTGGCAATGCCGGCCTGAGGACGTGGAGTTGGGGCGGCAGCAATTGTGGCAGTCCTTTCAGTTACCGGTGGCTGCCTGAGCCGTGTTAAGGGCTTCGCTAATCCGCCGCAGCACGCCATTGATAAAGCGGTGGCTGCCCTCATCGCTATAGCGTTTGGCCAGTTCGATGGCCTCGTTAATTGCCACCTGCTTAGCGACTTCAAGGTAACGCATTTCGACGACAGCAATTTCAATAATGGCACGATCTAGCTGCGTCAGCCGCTCCAATTGCCAATCCACCATTGAGCGATTTACCAGTTCTTCAATCTCTGTTTGGTATCGCTGTAAACAGCGGAGGATGGCGATCGCGTAGGCCTGAACTTCCTCCTGATGGGCAAAGTAGAGGATCTCAGGTAAATCCAAAGCAGTGCCTATTTTGTTCAAGCCCTTTTCCGCCCGCTGAAGGGCATCCTGAAGCACCATCTGTGCCTTTTCGAGGTGGGGCAACAGGAGTTCACTGTGGCGGAGCAGTCGTTGACTTTCACTCAGTTCGGTGCCCGCCTGTTCGAGGGTATCGCGCACATCACTCGCCAGCGTACGTACGGCCATCAAGATCAAACTGCGGCAGTCGCTTTCATCCAGCAGTTTTGGTTGGCGTAACACTTGAGCCCCACTCAGCAAAGCCAATTCACGAGCAACACGACGAGCAGTAATCATGGGTTAATCCTCAAAACAAGTTCTTAGGGTACTAGAGCAGTGGTGGGGGGCAACGTCGAAGTTGGAACCGTTCCCGGTGTAACAATCCCTCCAGAAATAATTAGCTTAAAGGCGTCCTCGATCGAAATATCCAAATCTCGCACCTCCCGCTCACTGGCAATCACATACCAACCGGTGGTGGGGTTAGGGGAGGAGGGGATAAATAGACTCAACATTGGCTCGGAAAAGACCGTTTGCAATGAACCATTAACTGTGCCAGTGACAAAGGCCACGGCCCACAAGCCCGGACGTGGGTATTCTACGAGCACCACACGGCGAAAGCGATCGCGCGAGTCCCGCAGAATCGTCTCTAGGAGTTGTTGCAGCACTTTATAGGTTGTGCCCGCCAAGGGAATGCGCTGGAGAATGCTCTCACCGGTGTTCAACAGCCACTGGCCAAAGATATTGCGCGCCATCAAGCCAATGAGCAAGATGCCTGTTAAGGGCACAACAATCCCCACGGCTACATTGAGCAAATCCACCAGCAGGGGGTGCCAGGTTTTGAAAGGGTTCACTCGCTTGGGAATACGGGTGAGGAGATCCAGGACCCAACTGGAAACAGAAATCGATAGCCAAATCGTCGTTGCTAGCGGGATCACCACCAGCAGACCGGCAATGAGATCGTTTTTAATTGCTTGTTGGAGTCGGTGCAGCACAAATACTCGCACGAGCAGACTTCTGTTTCTAGCTTAGCGGTTGCTGCCACTGCGGGCACGGTGAAAGGCTAGACTGCTGTAGAGCATGAAGGCGGCATCCCAAGGACTGTCCTCACGGCGAAAGAGGTTAAGGTGGGGGGGAATTTTACTCAGGAGTTCTGTAAAGTCCAAGGCGGTTTCTGCAAAGCTGGTGAAGTCTTGCCAGACGGGGCGATCGCCACAGTGCTGCTGCCAAAGACTCGATAACTGCCGCCACTTTGCCCATGAGGTATTTTGATCCAAATCCAACTCACGCTGGATCACCTCGGCCCCGTGACTCAGGGGAATCCCTTGGTGAAACTGGTAACCGCCGCGATAAAAGCGCAGGATTTGATTTTGCTGCAACAGGTGGAGATCACAGCACTGGGCATGATCCTGAATTTGTTCTTTGCGCGTGACTTTCCCTTGGCGATCGCGATCGAACACCTGCTCAAAAATCGGCAGCAACCCCTCCACTCGCTGGCTCACCTGTGACCAAGTAAACGTAAACTCCACTGGCGCGGATGATAGGGAAGTGGTACACACCACACGCGGCTGTGGCTCTAAGGCCGCAAAATAACGCACCTGCAAGACGGGGGTGGCTGTCAGCGCCTCAAAGGGGACACAAAAGAGGGTAAACCCCTGCTGCTTTAGTTCTTGGCAATAAACGGTGAGTTCCGCAAAGTTGCCCGTGCGGATCAAACGCCAGCCCCGCGACGGGATCAAAAGACGCGCCGTATAGGCATCAATCTTAAACATGGTGGCCAAAAGGCGGGCAAGAATTACCCGCTGCTCCGGGGCAGCCACCCCTTCGAGAATCAGAACACCCTGCTGCTCTACCCCCACCACAGCATGGGTTTCTAAAATGGCCTGCTGCCGCTGCTGTTGGCGAATTTGCTCAATTTTTTCGAGGCCGCGCCGTGCCATTTGCATCAGCTTGGGGCCACAGTTTAGCCGCAGTAATTGGCAAAAGTCTGACTCAGCCTCCTCTAGCCGGTTTGTCTTGAGATAGAGTTGGCCTCGGCATAGAAGTAGACGCGCATCCCCCGGCGGCAAAGTGGCCAGCAATTTTTCTGCTTGCTGGAAATTTCCTTGATCCAAGGCTGTCAAAACCTCAGTCAGCATGGCCAGCGCCCCCAAATTTTTTTCTATTTTAGGCAATACTGCCTAACCACCAAATAGACTGCCGAGGAAGCCCTCTAAGCCGCCTTTGCCCAGGCGCTCGCCGCGAATTTTCGCCAACTTCTCCAGCAGTTCTCGCTCCTCATGGGTGATATGGGTGGGAATTTCGACATCAACGGTAATTAGGTGATCGCCCCGCGCCACGGGATTGCCCACCCGGGGAACACCGCGACCTTCTAGGACTAACACCGTGCCGGGTTGGGTACCTGCGGGAATTTTCAGTTCTGCCTCCCCATCCACGGTGCTGACGGGAATCCGACAGCCCAGAATCGCTTGCAGGTAGCTAATTTTAATCCGCGACAGGATGTTGTTACCTTCGCGCTGAAACTCAGGATCAGGTTGAACAAAAAGGTAGACGTAAAGATCGCCGGGGGGCCCTCCCCGCAAACCGGCATCCCCTTCACCTGAGACCCGCAACCGTGTGCCGTTGTCCACCCCAGCGGGAATGGTAATTTTTAGCTTTTTGCTGACTTGGATATGGCCTTGGCCGCCACAGGACTCACAGCGATCTTCAATCACCACACCGGAACCGCCACAGGTTGGACAGGTGGTTAGCTGGGTAAAACTGCCAAAGGGGGTTCGTGCCGATCGCCGCACTTGACCAATCCCACCACAGGTACTACAGGTAACTGGTCGTGTGCCGGGCTTTGCCCCTGTGCCTTGACAGGTTTTACAGGTTTCCAAATGGTTAATGCGAATTTCCTTTTCACCCCCAAAAACGGCTTCGCGAAATTCCAGTTTCAGGTCATAGCGTAGATCATCACCTCGAGTGGGTCCTTGCTGCCGCCGACTGCCAGTGGCAAACCCCCCAAAGAAGGTTTCAAAAATATCGGCGAAGCCACCCATATCGCCAATACCAAAGTCACTAAAGCCAGCAGCTCCGACACCACTCACGCCGGCTTCGCCAAAGCGATCGTAGTTGGCTCGCGCTTGGGGATCCGAGAGCACCTCGTAGGCGCGGTTGATTTCCTTGAATTTTTCTTCAGCGCCCGGTTCTTTGTTGACATCGGGGTGATACTTGCGAGCCAAGCGCCGATAGGCTCGTTTTAATTCTTCAGCATCCGCAGACCGTGAGACACCTAAGATCTCATAGAAATCACGAGCCATAGCCACCGTTACCTAAATTAATCAACCGCTTCATAATCTGAAACAACTGTTTCTTCATTATCGCTGATTATTGTGGCCTCGCTATCTAAAACTTGAGTCGCTTGGGAACTCATCGTAGCTCCCCCCATTGTTGGGATTGAGGTCATCATTGAACCGCCTGCTGTCTGTTGATATACCACGCTCCCCAAGGTCACCAAGGCCTGCTGCAGGGCTTCCATGCGCTTGCGAATTTCATCGGGGGTAATGTTGTCATCCACCATTGCGGCCTGCATACTCTGAACCACTGGCTCAATGCGTGCCCGCAGATCTGGGGTCAGGGTAATGCCATGGTTTTTGATTGTTGATTCATAGCTGTAGAGCAGGGCATCAGCTTGGTTGCGCAGTTCGGCAATCTCTTTCTTGAGTTGGTCTGCTTGGGCATAAATTTGTGCTTCTTGGCGCATGCGCTCGATTTCCATGCTGCTGAGGCCACCGCGATTGGTGATGCGCACACTTTGCTGGCGACCCGTGGCGCGATCAACGGCCGACACACTCAGGATACCGTTGGCATCAATATCAAACGTAACATCAATTTGCGGCACTCCCCGAGGGGCGGGGGCAATCCCCGTGAGTTCAAAGCAGGCCAGTTGTTTATTGTCCTTAGCAATGGGGCGCTCCCCTTGGTAGACGGCAATTTCAACTACAGTTTGGCCATCGCTAGCGGTGGAAAAGGTTTGAGTTTTGCTTGTGGGGAGGGTAGTGTTACGTTCGATAATTTTTGTAAAGACACCGCCTAGGGTTTCCAGCCCCAAAGAGAGGGGCGTGACATCCAGCAGCAGAAGATCTTTAACGGTCGTTTCTTTGCCAAGAATCCCCCCTTGAATGGCTGCACCTATGGCAACTGCTTCATCGGGATTAACAGAGCGATCGGGATTTTTGCCACAGAATTGCTTCACCAACTCCTGAATAGCGGGAATACGGGTAGAACCACCGACGAGTAATACGCGGTCAATGTCTTTAACTGTAAGGCCGGCATCGGCGATCGCCTGCTCCATGGGTTCAAGGGTTGCCTGCACCAAGTGGGCGCAGAGTTCCTCAAATTTACTGCGGGTAAGTTCCATTTCAAGGTGCTTAGGCCCCGTTTCATCAGCAGTAATGAAGGGCAGGTTAATGGAAGTGCTCAGGGTGCCCGATAGCTCCACTTTTGCTTTTTCGGCAGCTTCGCGGAGGCGTTGCAGTGCCATTTTGTCTTTGGAGAGATCGATTCCCTCCTGCTCCTTGAAGCAGGCCAAGAGCCAATCAAGAATACATTCGTCAAAGTTGTCGCCCCCGAGGTGATTGTTGCCAGCTGTGGAGCGCACCTCAAAGACCCCATCCCCCAGTTGTAGAATCGAGACATCAAAGGTGCCACCGCCCAAGTCAAAAACCAGAATGGTTTGATCTTGATCCTGCTTGTCAATGCCGTAGGCCAAGGAGGCGGCGGTGGGTTCGTTGATAATTCGCAGCACCTCAAGGCCGGCGATCGCCCCCGCATCTTTAGTCGCTTGGCGCTGCGCATCACTAAAGTAGGCTGGCACAGTAATTACGGCCTGGGTCACGGCTTCCCCTAGATAGGCTTCCGCGTCCTGCTTCAGCTTTTGCAGAATCATGGCGGAAATTTCTTGGGGGGTATAGGTGCGATCGCGAATCTGCACATCCACCATGCCATCGCGGCCCGGCACACAGGTATAAGGGACACGGGCACGTTCCTCGGCGGTTTCCTCCCAGCGACGACCAATAAACCGCTTGATACTAAAAATGGTGTTTTCGGCATTGGTGACGGCTTGCCGCTTAGCCAGTTGACCCACCAGCCGTTCGCCCGACTTGCCAAAGGCAACAATACTGGGGGTGGTGCGCCCACCCTCTGCACTGGGGATCACGACGGGATTCCCCCCTTCTAAGACTGCCACACAACTATTTGTGGTTCCCAGGTCGATGCCAATGATTTTACCCATAGCCGTAATCGCCGTTTCCAAAAATGCGCTTCAGCGGGAGACTTCTTGTAAAAAGTCTTGCTCTTTAGATTAGGGTGCCGCAATGATGATGCTATCGTAACATCTGAATTCAGGGCAAAACTATTTACCAGTAATCTTAGTCAACTGGAACAGGATTGACCACGGCCTTACTGGCGAATCAGGGCCACTGCCACACGGTCATTGCCCTCATTGGTAATGGTTACCCGAATATTGGGGCCAAAGAAGGTCTGCATCTTGGCTTGCTTCGATTGCCACACCTCAAAGGGGACCGCCGGGGAGTCAAATTCCAAGATTAATGTATAGGCACCATCGGTTAGCGTCTCGGCGATCGCTACCAAGACAGGACGCTCCGCATTCGAAGGACTCAGGCCTAAACTAGCCAATGTGCTATCGAGGTGGGCTTCTTGACCATAACGATAGCGAGTGACATCCCTACGGATTTGGGTTTGGGTAGGTGTTGCTTGGCTACGGCCCGCGATCGCCTCCGGGGTTGGGGCTTCACGATAGGGCACCGGCTTGAGTTCTGCCGCCTTTAAGGCCAATCCTCCCAACAGTAGGGGCACACCATAGAAAAAGCCAGCCAGATTCAAGGTGGCATTCCCCGCAGCATAGGCCACCACCCCCACCCCTGTCAGCAGTGCACCAACAATTAACCCCAAAGTTCCCAGCGATACAGACCCCAACATGCCCCTTCAACCACTAGCGGTAATTTGTAAATTGTAATGGCACAGGATAATCTTCCGTTTTCAGGCGTTGGATCACCGCTTGTAGGTCATCCTTTGACTTGGCACTGACCCGCACCACATCCCCTTGGATGGAGGCCTGCACTTTCTTAAATTCATTGCGGATGAGCTTGCTAATTTCCTTGGCTAGCTCTGAATGGATACCACGCCGCAACTTAATCAACTGTTTGACCCGTTGGCCCCCCGCTGGCTCCACAGGCCCATAGTCAAAAATTTTCAGAGACAACTGCCGCTTCGCTGCCTTCTGCTGCAGAATCGTTTGCACTGAATTGAGGGTAAACTCACTATCGGTGTGAATCGTCAGTCCCTCTTTTGTCAGTTCAAGGGTAGTCTGGGTATCCTTAAGGTCATAGCGGGCCTTGATCTCTCGCTCAGTCTGATCCACCGCATTGACCAGCTCCTGCCAGTCAAAATCACTCACAATATCAAAGGAAAACGTGCTTGCCATGCCTAGGGTTTTTGGGGATTGACTTGACCAATTACCTTTAATTTACCGTCATCGGTGACCTCCCAAATGTCATAAACTCCCACAACATCCCCATTTTCATCAATATCCACATTGCCACTGGCGCCTTGATAGTTAATTTCTTTGCCTTCCCGCAGTAAAGCTAGCCCGGCACACACATCATCCACTTCTTCCCCCGGTGGATTGGCCACATCGCGCAATTTGTTGCGAATTCCTTCACCGGTATTTTGTCCGGAGGCCTGTGCAGCCAATACAAGAAGCGCAGCGGCATCCCAAGCCTGAGCGCCAAAGGCAGGGAGATCACCACCTTTTTTGTTTTCCAGAGTTTTTGGAGTTTAGCCAGAGCTTTACCATCGGCACCCGGAACGGTGCCCTTGGCGCCGGCAATAATATATTTGCCATCGGGGGTGCGTCCCACTTGGTCTGGAAAACTTTCAGACTTCACACCATCAGTGAGGAGAATAGCCACATTTTGAGTCAGGCCTTGCTCAAAAGCAGATTTTAGGAGCAAGCTGCCAGTTTCCGGATACAGGATCGCCACCACCGCATCAGGTTTGCCGCCAAAGGCAGCAGCGGCCTCTGTTGTGAAGGTGGTTGCCCGCTCATCATAACGGGTTGGGCGGTCTTCATTGATCACTGTGCCCCCTAGGGCTTTGAAGGCACGGGTAAATTCCTGCTCAAAGCTGCGGCCATAGTCGTTGTTGATGACAACTGTAGAAACCCTTTGATAGCCTTGCTGTTTGGCCAGTTGAGCGAGGGCTTGGGCTTGGTAGTTATCAGGGGGAGCAGTGCGTGCCCAATAGCCGTTAAAGTCCCCTTTCTTGGCCCGTTCTGTGAGCAGTGTACTAGTACTGCCCGGAGAAATCAACATCACCTGACCGCGGGTGGCAATATCGGCTGCGGCGTTCGAGACACTGCTGCCAAAGGAGCCAACCACCCCTGCAACTCGGTCAATCTCGACCAACTTCGTCATCGCTTCTGCCCCAGAGGCGGGATTAGATTGATCATCGGCAGCAATGAGCGTGACGGGCTGGCCATTAGCACCACCACAGGCATTTACCGTTTCCACCAGCAGGGGTACCACCTCAGCAATGGGGGTTCCCACGGAGGCTAAGTCACCGGTTGAGGGCAATAATGAACCAATGCGTAGCCCTTCTGCTGTTGGAGCGGTGGTAGTAGTATCCGCCTCGCAGGCACCAACGGTAAAGAGGAGGAGTAACCCTGCAACAATTTTGGCGGCTGCCCATCCGCTTGACGGCTGTTGACCCATAGCTGTGATTCTCACAATTTGCCAGAATCCTACTGCAACTAGGGAGATATTGCAATGCGCGGAGACGATGCCTTGGACAAAAAAGGGGCATTCCGACATCAAACAGCCCCTTTGCATCGAATGCTCTGTGAATGAGTTTTCCTAGGTCGAGGGACGAACTTGCCGCGCCATGTTCAAGAATGCAGCCATATTGGCTCCCGGACGACGACGGGTAAAACGGGTGTAAGGAACAGGGGTCGGTGTGGGTTCTGCTGGAGCTGGAGCAACGGGGGTGGGTGCTGCGGCAACGGCTTGAGCGGGTTGAGGTGCAGCAGCAGGTTCAGAGGTCGGGGCAGGTTCTGTCGCTTTCGTAGGGGTTGGCGGTGCAGCAGGGGCAGCCCTGTTGTCATCTAATTCAATGTAAAATTCGCTCTTTTTGCCCAAGCCAAAGAGCTTAGCGATCGCCCCAAATAGGCCAAAGATAGCACCAAACAGTTTCTTCAACAGATTCATCTCAAAGCCTCCCAAGCGGTCGTTATGCTGCAGGTAGTAGAGGATACAGCTCCAAGGCGTCCTGAAGCTGTTGAGACTTTATTATCGGACGGTAGGTGGCACCAATCAACCTGAAAGCGCCTGGGCATCCCTTTTCTATGAAGGGGGATACATCAAGGGGAGGCCAATCTCTAGGTTTTCACAGTTTTCAGGGTGTTCTACCCCTGGGAAAAGGGCTGTAACTGAATGTGGAAAGTCTGAGAGGGCTTATGTTACATTTTTCAAAGTAAAGCAGCGGTTTCGCAGGACTAATCACTGTTATGAACAAAGTTTACGACTGGTTTGAGGAACGCCTCGAAATTCAGGCGATCGCTGACGATATCACCAGCAAGTATGTGCCGCCCCACGTAAACATTTTTTACTGTCTTGGTGGCATTACCCTCACCTGTTTTCTCATCCAATTTGCCACAGGCTTTGCCATGACGTTTTACTACAAACCTACGGTGGCTGAAGCCTTTGCTTCTGTGCAGTACATCATGAATGAGGTCAATTTTGGCTGGTTGATCCGCTCCATTCACAAGTGGTCCGCCAGCATGATGGTCTTGATGATGATTTTGCACGTCTTTCGGGTCTATCTTACCGGCGGCTTCAAGAAACCCCGCGAACTCACTTGGGTGACGGGTGTGGTCTTGGCGGTGATTACCGTCAGCTTTGGTGTCACGGGCTACTCCCTGCCTTGGGACCAAGTGGGCTATTGGGCGGTCAAAATCGTTTCCGGTATCCCTGCAGCGATTCCCGTGGTGGGTGACCAACTGGTGGAACTGATGCGTGGGGGTGAAAGTGTCGGTCAAGCGACCCTCACTCGCTTCTATAGTTTGCACACCTTTGTGCTCCCTTGGTCGATCGCCGTCTTTATGCTGATGCACTTCCTGATGATTCGTAAGCAGGGCATTTCGGGTCCCCTGTAAGCCAAGCATCAAGAAATGTAACAGAGCCTGCTATTTTCGGCGGTTCCCCTTGTTATGCTCCAAGTAATCTCCCCCTTGCTGACCCTCTAGGAGAACGATTGATTTATGGCAAAAGTTTTGAAAAAGCCTGATTTAACGAATCCGGCTCTGCGGGCAAAACTGAAAAAAGGCATGGGCCACAACTACTATGGCGAACCTGCTTGGCCCAATGACCTGCTCTATATCTTCCCTGTGGTGATTATGGGCACGATCGCTCTGGTGATCGGTCTGGCGGTGATGGATCCTGCTATGGTGGGTGAACCGGCGGATCCCTTTGCCACCCCCTTGGAAATTTTGCCGGAGTGGTACCTCTATCCCACCTTCCAGATTTTCCGGGTGGTACCCAACAAGCTGTTAGGTGTGCTCATCAATGCCTCCATTCCCTTGGGCTTGATGCTGATTCCTTTTATTGAAAGTGTCAACAAGTTCCAAAATCCTTTCCGTCGTCCTGTGGCGATGACGGTCTTCCTCTTTGGCACACTGGTGACGCTGTGGCTGGGTATTGGTGCTGCTTTCCCCTTGGATAAGTCCCTCACCCTTGGCCTGTTCTAGGCACCTAAGAAAATACGCTAGGATTTGCGCATCTGGCAATGCTGGGTGCGCTTTTTAATTTGAATTTTGTGAATTTTGCGGGTCAATTTTTTCAATAAACGGGCGAATTTCATTGAGATCAATGTAGCGATCAGTGGCGTTGCGCAGTTCCCGCGCAATCATCCCTTCGGTGGAAACAACTGTGATATGGGTGTTTTTGGAACGCAGCAATTCGATCGCTCGCTCAAAATCACCATCCCCGCTAAAGAGAACTACGCGATCGTACTGACCAACGGTGTTGAACATATCAATCACAATTTCAATGTCTAAATTGGCTTTTTGGTAGTACTTGCCAAGGGCTTCGTCGTAGTATTCTTTCAACAGCTTTGTGCGCACGGTATAGCCAAGGTTAATGAGCGCATCGCGAAACGAACGCTGATCTTGCATATCCTTGAGGCCGGTATACCAAAAGGCATTCACCAATACAATGTTGGGATCACGGGTGAAGAATTCGAGAACACGACGGGGATCGAAAAACCAGCCGTTTTTCTGCTGGGCATAGAACATATTATTTCCATCGATAAAAATTGAGAGGCGTTCTTGAAGGGGAAGCATAATTAGGGAGGACCTATGGATCAGTGAGGTATGTGTAATAGGAGAACAATTGATAGAAGCTTGAATAGGGGATGGGTTTTATAGATTCTCTTGGGAGAGAGCTTAACAGGATTCAAGAGGGGAGGAGCCAGCCCTTCAACGGGCAACAGGATAAAAAGAAATATACGATAAGTTCTGCGATTGCTAGTAATCAGACAAATAAAAGCTAGCTAACGGTTCAGTGGGAACACTTTTAAGAAAGAGAAAATATTTATTAATGCTTTTTTAATCACTGCAATCTATTTTAACGGAACTCCATAGGAGATGCTACAGTTTTTCCTTGGCGATCGCCCCTTACAAGCCCAAAAAGGGGGCAGGGCCCCCCAATCGTTAACGCTTTCCAGAAACTGTCAATACAGGGCGCGTACTGGCGGAGCTGGCATAGCTCTTGGGCGGGGTGGGGGGGCAAAGAAGGGCGGCTGCGAGGGTGGCAGCGGCGACTCCACCATCAAATTACAGGGAAAGGGCGTACCGTACATCGAGGTACAGAAGGGGCTATCGAGATCACGGGTGCGGACAGGAGGTTGATTGCTTTGCTGATACCACCCATCCTTAGAAACATAGTTGATTCGCTCTGCCCGCTTGATGATGTCGTTATCGCGATAGCTAGGAGCACCAAATGTAAAAGCGGCATCGCCAGCGATGGATTCATCCTGCCAGTACCTTTGGCTGTCATCAATGCGTTCAAAGGCTTGGGGCAAGGTGGGCTGAGTAACCGGGAATTGTTGCGGATTAATGGGTTGGCGGCGGCTTTGGGCAGTTGCCGGAGCGACCACCGCTGCCAACATTGCCACGCATACCAGCGGCACAAATTTCATGCCCATAGGTTCATCTCCATAAGCGTTTTACACTTCGGCAACAGTGATAGGTCTAAAGGGTGTTAGGTATCCTAGGATTTTTGCTTAAAATTATTCTAGATTGATTCTAAATTGACTGCTCTTGCTGCCGCCAGAAGACTGTGCCGCTTTTTGCAGCGCTGAATGATCTCAGGGTTTAGGCCAGTGGAATGCCAGAGGCCGATTTGAAGCCGATACAGGCTGCCCTACAGCAATACTGGGGCTATTCTGAGTTGCGATCGCCCCAAGCAGAGGTGATGATAGCACTCTTGCAACGACGGGACGCCCTAGTTGTGCTGCCCACAGGAGCGGGCAAAAGTCTCTGTTTTCAGTTGCCAGCAGTGCTTCAACGGGGATTGACGCTGGTGGTTTCGCCGCTGCTTGCCCTCATGGAAAATCAGATCACTGAATTGCGGCAACGGGGTCTTGCGGCCGCAGCCTATCACAGTGAACTGCCCAGCAGCCAACGCCGCCAGATTCTCTCGCACCTAAGGGACTACCGTTTGCTGTATCTTTCGCCGGAGTCCTTATTTTCTAGCCCTCTTTGGCAGCGCCTCTGTTCAGCAGAAGTGGAACTCAATGGCTTGATTGTGGATGAAGCCCATTGCCTTGTGCAGTGGGGCGATCGCTTTCGACCCGCTTATCGTCGCTTGGGAACGGTGCGCCCTGCCCTTCGCCAATGTAAACCTCAGCAGCCACCCCTGGCGATCGCTGCCTTTACCGCCACTGCCGATCCCCATGCCCAACGCACCCTGATTGAGGTTTTAGGTCTAGAACAGCCTGTACAGATCATTCACAGCCCCTATCGGGCCAATCTCTATTTGGCCGTACGTTCTGTGTGGAGTCGGGGGTATCGCCGCCATTGTCTCCAGCAATTTCTCAAGCAGCAGGGGAGAACCTGCGGATTGATCTATGCCCGCACCCGCCACGATTGTGAAACCCTTGCCACTTGGCTTCAGGAGCAGGGACACCGCAGCAGCGCTTACCATGGCGGACTACCGGCAGTACAGCGACGCCAAATTGAGAGCGATTGGTTGCAGGACAAACTGCCTTTTGTGGTCTGTACCAATGCCTTTGGTATGGGAGTCAATAAACCCAATGTGCGTTGGATTTGTCACTACCAGCCGCCCCTGCAACTCAGTGAATATCTCCAAGAGGTGGGACGGGCTGGGCGGGATGGTCAGCCGGCACAGGCACTGGTTTTGGTGAGCGATCGCTGGGGTTTGGATCGCGAAGATCAACAGCGTTGGTATTTTTTTCAGCGCCAAAGTCAAGACACTTACAATCGCGCCATGGCACTGCAGGCGCAGCTGCCCCTGCGGGGCAATCTTCAGCAACTGCGGCAACACTTTCCTGAGGTGGAATTGACCCTGGCATTACTGCATCAACAGGGGGCACTCCGCTGGCAAGACCCCTTTCACTATTGCCGTCAACCCTTGGCACAGGTGCCACCCCCGCCCAAAGACCCTCAAGAACAGTTGATGCAAGAGTTCCTCTATCAGCGGGGCTGCCGCTGGCAGTTTCTCCTCCAAGCCTTTGGTTTTGCCACTGAGGCAAGGGGATTCCACTGTGGCCATTGCGATCGCTGTCGGCCTGCGCACCGCTCCCGCAAAACACTGTAAATTGACAGAGCTGTATCACTGGCACATTGTGTACACTGGCACATAGAAGGGTAGCTTGACCATTGGTAGGCAAAAGTTTCCCAGCAGTCATTCTGTTGCCACAAAGTAGGGGTTGCGGGCATGGGGCTACTACAAGTTGAGGAAATTCGCGAAGCACTTCAAGAGGTGCTTTCAGAACACGCCCTTGTTGTGCAAGTCAATCAGTTTCGCAACCAATTAAACATTATTTTGAACAAACCCCCCGGCACCGTTGCCCATTATTCTGCCCTAGCGGATCTTCTCAAGTCTCGCTTGGGACAGTTTCACCTCGATGATATTGACCGCATTAAAATTATTGGCCGCATACAGGGTTCGCCTAAACCCGATTGGGAAGAGGTTATTGATCTGCGCCCTCTCAACCCAGCCCTAGCTGCCCCTGTGTATGCTTCCTCTGCCCCGTGGGTGGTGGCGATCGCTGCTGGCTTTGTTAGTTTACTGGTGATCTTTAGCTATCACCTTGGTCAGTGGCAGCAACAGCAACGGCTGCAGCAGTTGATCGAGGGTTCCCTTGGTCAAAAAGGGGTAGTGATGACGGACTTTAAGTGGCACATTGAGGGTGGTACACCGTTTATTGTCGGGGTTCTTAAAAACTACAGTAAAGACTATTTTCGCCTAGTTCAGGGGGACTTTGAACTCTTTGATCAACGCGGTCAGCAAGTTGGGACCGTGGCGGTACGGGTTTATGGTCTTGGCCCTGAGGAAACATGGCAATTTCGTGAACCAATAGCCAATCGTCAGGCAATGGGAGTACGGCTAGTAAAATTACAGTCATTCAATTAATGTTTTCCTAATGTTTAGGTTTCCCCAGCAGGGAGCAATACCGCTTGCTATGGCACACCTTAAAGCCCTGATCTTTGATGTTGATGGCACCTTAGCAGATACGGAGCGGGATGGCCATCGTGTAGCCTTCAACAAGGCCTTTGCCGCCGCTGGTCTAGATTGGGAATGGGATGTTTCCCTCTATGGTCAACTCCTGGCGGTGGCTGGGGGCAAGGAGCGGATAAGGTATTACCTTGAGTGCTTTCGTTCCGATTGGCCACGTCCCCAAAATTTGGATGCTCTGATTGCCGATTTACACAAGGCCAAGACCCGCTATTATACCGAGCTATTGGCGGAAGGGGCTATTCCCCTGCGGCCGGGGGTGAAACGGCTCCTCACTGAAGCCCGTGAAGCAGGATTACGTTTGGCGATCGCCACCACGACCACCCCTGCCAATGTTACTGCACTCCTTGAAAATACGCTCGCTCCTGATGGCGTCAGGTGGTTTGAGATAATCGCTGCTGGGGATGTGGTTCCAGCCAAGAAACCTGCGCCCGACATTTACTTCTACACACTTGAAAAGATGCGTCTCTCACCCCAAGAGTGCCTTGCCTTTGAGGATTCGGCCAATGGAATTCAGGCCGCCACCGCCAGTCGCCTAGCGACCATTATCACGATTACCGACTACACCAAGGATCATGATTTTCGTGATGCAGCACTTGTCTTGGATTGCCTAGGGGAACCGGACTATCCCTTTCAGGTTCTGCGTGGTGAGGTGGGTTGGACAACCTATGTGGATGTGCCCCTATTGCGATCGCTGCACCAGCAGTGGACAAGCACGTTGAGTCAGCGATAATTTTCTGGCCACAGCGTTTTACATTGAATATTACCCCCTTAGTCTGAGGAGGAAGGAACATAATGTACACAATTGATTTAGTTCTGCGTCATGTCCCCATGCCCGTCAGTATTGAACGCAAGGAAAGTGCAGCAGCGACGGCGGCCTATCAGCAAATTCAGCAGGCCATGGCCAGTGGTACCCCAACTGTCCTCGAACTGACGTGCGATCGCCAAGTGGGCAAAAAGTTAACGGTGCTCACCTCAGAAATTGTGGCCGTGCAAATGGCTGATAAGGATGCTCCCTCCAGTGTCACTAGTCGTGGCGGATTCTTTGCTCAATTGGTGCAGCAAACCAGCAACTAAGGGAAAGTCTCTCAATAAAGCTGAGTTTTTCTTGGCCATGGTGATTCTTTGCCGTTAGGATACTAAGCAGACTGATCCGTAGGGGAACGTGAAGCGAATCCTCCCCGTCTGAAAGTCAGGTATCTGTGGTGTCGTGTAATAGGGTTGTCTATGGTGAAGCGTTTCCTACCGGTTCTGATTCTGTTGGGGTGTAGTCTGGGTCCTGTGACCCCTGCCCTTGTGCGTGCCCAAGCCAATCAGGGCTTTACGTTTACCTGGGGTGACGGGCCCAGTGGCCGACAGCAGTTGCAATACCACTTAGATAACGGCACCCCCGGTTTTATGGGCGATCGCTATTGGCTGCGTCTGGGTCAGCAAAAAGTGGCCATCAACCGCATTAATATCACCTATCCTGACTATTACACCGGCATCATTGATCCTAAAGGCATTGAAGTGCGCATCGGGGGTAATCGCGGCAACAGCTTCTTCCAGTTTCGCCGTGACCTGGGTCAGAAAATCCCACTTGCTGAAGTGTCCGTTGATCCCGATAATCGCGTCATTGACATTGTGCCTGCGGAAGTAATTCCGGCCGGAACCCCCGTACAGGTGATCCTCAACAATGTCCGCAACCCCAACAATGGCGGCATGTACTATTTCAATGCCCGCATTGGTTCCCCCGGTGATATTCCCTTGATGCGCTACGTTGGCACTTGGATTCTCAGTATTGCCAACAACTGATAACCCCCCTTGGTTTGCCAATTGACTTGCCAATTTGCGAACTGCTTAGCCCTCCCTGGCAAGAGGGGGGCGATCGCCCTAGGTTAGTCTTTGTGTGTTACAGCCGGGTCACGCTTCAGGCCAGATGCAAGATTCTGTCAAGTCTGCTCTCCTCACTCCTCTGATGGACCGTCTGGTGGGGGATTTTGGCCTGCGGCGCTATATTCGTACCCTTCGGGTGCAAGGGCAGGAGCAGGTGCCCAAAAGTGGTCCAGTGATCTTGATCCCCAACCATCGTTCCCGCTGGGATGCGCTGATTATTCCCTATGTTACTGGGCGGCGGGTGAGTGGGCGCGACCTCTACTCCATGGTCTCCCACGATGAGATGTTGGGACTGCAGGGCAGGGTGATTGGTCAGTGTGGCGGTTTTCCCGTCAATGCCCAAGCGCCTTCGCTGAGTGCGTTGCGTAGGGGTGTGGAACTTCTGCGGTAGAGGCAAGCCTGGGCGGTGTTCCCTGAGGGGAATATCTTTTGGGATTGCTAGACCCTCAAGCCGGGGTTGGCTCGCTTGGCCCTTCAAGCGGCCCAGCACTGTGAACAAGCAATCCAGATTCTGCCAATTTTACTCGATGATGCTCAGCCCTACCCGCAGTGGGGAAGTGAGGTCAAGGTATCATTGGTGCTCCCTTGAGTACTGGCAATGACGATGCCAGCTGCCCAAAAAGTGCTGCCTAACAACTGACCAGTGATCTCTTTAGAAGACTGCAGCAGCTCCAAAGCTCCAACAGGGGCGATCGCTCCTGTGTTTTGCTGAGACCTCAAACTTGAATCCCCCTAAGCTTCCGTAGGCACAATTAAGGCTTCAAATTGCTGGCGAATCTGATCAGTCACTTCCTTCACGGCTTGCCGTGCCCCCTGGCGATCGCGCCGATACAGAGGCCAATAGCTCTCTAAATCGAGAGGCTCTCCGACACTCAGGCGCACCTGCCGCAAACCCACCAAGCGATTCAGATTCGGGCTTTTTCCCTCTAGCCAATCCAACGTGCGCCAGAGAATCAGCACTACATCTGCAAAGCGATTAATCGTGAATTTCTCGCGGATATAGCTACCCGTAATTGAGGTAAATCGCTCCGCAAGACGCATATGACGCAATCGCACATTGGCTTCCTCGGCCAACCAATCGGCTAAGCAGCGCTCTACACTAGAAAGTTGTGCCAAATCACTGCGAAACATCCGTTCCCAAGCAGCCTGCTCAATGCGTCGGCAGCGACTGACAAAATCTGCACTGGGCTTAAGACCAAAGTAGGACTCCGCCACCACAAGGGCACTGTTGAGGAGTCGCTGAATTCGTGCTGCCAATTTAGCATTGGGGGAGTCAAAGGGGGGCAGTTCGGGAAAATCTTGACCATAGGAGGTAGCATAAAAGGCCTCTAGGCGGTCCAAAAGGTGCATTGCTAAATTCAGCAGGCGGCGGTAGAGGTCGTCTGGCTGGGTATGCTGAGAATCTGTAGGGCACCCAAGGCGGTTCTCCAGTTGTGCCATTAGCTTTGCCATGCGCTCCCAAGAGGGCTGACTGAGGCTGTACTGAATGCCGATGGGCAGAATGACCACAGGCAGCGATCGCCCCGCCTTAGCCAAATCTTCCAGACACCAAAATCCCAATTGTGCCACCCCCGGCTCTAAAGGTGCGACCAGTTCGTTGTGTTCATTCGTTGCTCCCTCCGGCGCTGCCGCTAGGGGAAATCGTCCCCCTACAAGTAACTCCCGCGCCGATCGCAGGGCTTGGCTGTCGAGCTTACCGCGCATGATTGAAATCCCCCCCAACCGTGAAAAGAGCCAACCAATCTGGGCCCCTGCCCAGAGGGGAATCCCGCGATCGTAGAGAAAATACCCATTTGTGGGGGGACGCAAGCGAATGCCCAGCCGCCGTGCTGTTTGCGGCAGGAGATGCCACATCAAATAGCCCATGACCAACGGATCATCCGTACAGGGATGGCGAAAGGCAATGAGGAGCCGTACCTGTCCCTGCTGAAACTGCTGGTAATAACGGGCAAGGGTCTCCACATTTACCCCTTCAACCCGCTGGAGCCCAAGACCATACCGAATATAGAGGGGCAGGAGTCTTGCCACTGTCCACCAGACGGGGTAGCTAAACCGCTGGGGGAGAAAATGCAACGGAGGTTGGGCAGTTGTAACTACACTGGACATCCGGCAAGCTCCTCAGGGCAACGGCTAAACTGAGGCAGTGGCCAACTCGGCAATTAACTGCTCTAACATCGGCTGATCCGCCCAATAGACAGCGTTACAGAACTGACAGGTGGCTTCTGCCTTTGCCTCTGTGGCTAGGATATCTCTTAATTCTGCCTCCCCTAGGAGCTTGAGTGCCCCTAACATCCGTTCGTGGGAACAGCCACAGTGAAAGCGCACCATTTGCCGTTGGGGCAAGATGTGCAAATCCATATCCCCTAAGAGTTCCTGAAAGATCTCTGGCAGTGTCCGCCCTGCCTGTAGCAGTGGGGTAAAGCCCTTAAGATTGGCCACCCGTTGTTCGAGGGTCGCGATCAGGTGTTCATCATTGGCGGCTTTGGGTAGCACCTGTAACATCAACCCACCGGCGGCAGTTACCCCCGCCTCTTCGACAAAAACACCCAATATCAGGGCGGAGGGGGTTTGCTCTGAGGTGGCGAGGTAGTAGGTGATATCTTCAGCAATTTCGCCGGAGACTAGCTCCACTGTGCTGGAATAGGGGTAGCCGTAGCCAAGATCGTGGATGACGTAGAGATATCCCCGATGGCCCACCGCCGCCCCCACATCCAATTTGCCCTTGGCATTGGGGGGCAGTTCAACACTAGGGTACTGCACATAGCCGCGAACTGTGCCATCGGCACCGGCATCGGCAAAAATGGTTCCTAGGGGACCGTTGCCCTGAATGCGCACGTTCACCCGTGCTTGGGGCTGCTTGAAACTGGAGGCAAGGATTAAGCCTGCGGCCATGGTTCGTCCCAGCGCCGCTGTGGCCACGTAGGACAGTTGGTGACGTTTGCGGGCTTCATCAGTGAGTTGAGTGGTAATGACACCGACGGCACGGATGCCTTCGGCCGCAGCAGTTGCTCGCAAGAGAAAATCGGCCATGTTCAACCTACGAAATGTTTTGTTACATTTAGTGTGACATACTCCCACCGCTGACCAGAGCAAAATGGGGCAAAAAACCTTCAATCCTGCCTTTGGTGATCGATCCAGTCCAGCTAGCCATGTGGTTAAGACGGGGGAGACCCCTAGCACTGGGGCCAGAAAATTGGCGATGATAGGCAAGCAATAGTCATGCAGCGTCCAGTCATTCCGCCTATGGCCATGCCCCTCACTGTCTTGCCTGCCACAACTGTTTTGACAGAAGCGATTCAATTGCCTCAGGGCGGCTTGATTACGGAGATTCCGACGCTGGCGATCGCCCACCGTTTGGCACAGCAGTTGCGCCGCCATTGGCCCTTGGAGACGCCCTTAACGCTGATTGATGCCCAACACCAGAGTATCCCCCTGACCCTTGGGGAATTGGCGGAGCTCACCGATGCCAACTGTCCTTTACAGCTCTATGTGCCACCCCCCTTGCCAGAGGCCTTGACGCAATTTCAACGCCTGATTGATGTGGTTCGAGAGCTGCGCCATCCAGAGCGAGGCTGTCCTTGGGATTTGCAGCAAACCCCAACCAGTCTCGTTCCCTATGTTCTTGAGGAAGCCTATGAAGTGGTACATGCCCTGCAGGAGGGAAATGCGGCGGCGATCGCCGAAGAATTGGGAGACCTGTTGCTTCAAGTTGTTCTCCAGAGCCAACTTGCCCAAGAAGCCGGCCAATTTACCCTTGCTCAAGTCCTTCAAGGAATTACCGAGAAACTGATCCGTCGCCATCCCCATGTCTTTGGTGAAGTAGCACTCACCACTGCTCAAGAGGTGCGTGACCAATGGGAGCAAATCAAAGCGGCTGAAAAAGGTAGCGAAGATCCCCTCCCCCTGAGTCAAAAGCTGCAACACTATGCCCGTACCCTCCCACCCCTGATGGCAGGGATGAAAATTGGTGAGCGAGCGAGTCGCGCTGGCCTAGACTGGCCGACTATTAGCGGTGCATGGGAGAAATTTTACGAGGAACTGGCGGAGTTTCAGGAGGCGCTTTTGCAAGGGAATGCTGAGCAACAGACTGCGGAATTGGGAGACCTCCTCTTTAGTGTGATTAACCTCGCCCGCTGGTGCCAACTGGATCCTGTTAATGCCCTGCAACAAACCTATCAACGCTTTATTCAACGCTTGGCGTGCATTGAGGCGGCTATTGATCGCCCCCTGGAGACTTACACCCTAGAAGAACTAGAAGTCCTCTGGCAACAGGCCAAAGTACAGTTAGCCACAGACAGCGAGGCAAGCCCTAGAGAACCTGACTCTGAAGGGGCCTAATCCGCTGCCGCCATTGCCACTTTCAGTTCATCGAGATTCCACAGGGCACCCCCCAGGGCGGTGGGATTCGCGCCAATGACATGATTGCGAAAAGCGGTGAGGGAGAGGGGATTCACCAGGTAGATAAAGGGGAGATATTCCTGAGCCAGGCGTTGGGCTTCAGCATAGATTTGCTTGCGTCGTTCTAGATTTAGCTCCTGGGCGCCTTGGACATACAGATCACTGATGCGCCGCTCCCAGTCAGCGACGACTCGCCCCGTAATGGGTGGTTGATTCGGTGACGGTTGCTGATTGAATGTATGCAAAAGGCCATCCACGCGCCAGATATTGGCCCCGCTATTGGGTTCATTGCCCCCCCCGGTAAAGCCGAGGATATGGGCTTCCCACTCTAGGGAATTGGAGAGGCGATCTACGAGGGTACCAAAGGCCAAAAATTGCAGATCCACCTGCATGCCGATCGCCCCTAAGTCCTGCTGAATTTGCGTTGCTATTGCCTCACGGATTTTGTTGCCCGCATTAGTTATCAGGGAAAAGCGGACGCGGTTCCCCTTGGCGTCAAAGAGGCGACCTTGATCGTCGTAGCGGAAGCCTGCCGCTTGGAGTAATGCCTTGGCTTTGGCCACATCGTAACTGTAGGTGGGCAGCCCCTGTGCCGGCGAGAAGTAAAAGGGACTTTGGACGGGAATCGTTGAATGTTGGGGCGCCCCTAGACCTTGGTAGATGTTGTTAATCATCCGCTGGCGATCGAGGGCATAGGCCACTGCCTGACGGAACCGCACATCATTAAACCACTCGGACTTCACGGGATCCACCAGCGGCTTGCCGTTGCGCCGACCGCGATTGAGATTAAAGCAAAGGAAGAGGGTGTTGGGACTTGGCCCACTATTGTAGATGGTGAACTGGCCGCGCTTTTCCTCGCGTTTCAAAAGGGCAAACATCTCAGGGGTGACGGCAAATAAATCCAGGCCGCCTGAGCGAAACTGCAGCATGGCGGTGTCGGTGGATTCCACAATTTGCCAAATAAAGCGTTCCAGATGGGGCAGCGGCGATCGCCAATAGAAGGGATTGCGGCGAAAAATCAACCGCTGGCCATTCACATAGCGATCCATGACAAAAGGGCCATTGCCGACAATTTGCCGCGGGTCGGTGTCTGTGCCCCACATAGACAGGAACTTCAACCGCCCTTGGCTATCCCGCTGTCGTACCGCTTCCCGCAGCAGATGGGCGGGCAAAATCGGCAATCCAGCATTGCGTAAAAAAGGAGCAAAGGGTTCCGGGAGCTTAAAGGTGACTTGGCGATCGCCTTGGGCGGTCACTGCCGGCAGCAGCCCCTTCTGGCCAATGCGGAGAATATCGCGGCTACTGGTGGGAATCTCAGGATTGAAGTAGATTTTATTGTAGGTAAAAACCACATCCTCACTGGTGAGGGGCACACCATCCGACCATTTCAGATTCGGCCTGAGTCGAAAGACAATCTCGAGGGTTTCCGGCTTAATTTCCCAAGACTCAGCAAGGGCAGGCTCTAGTTCACCCGTGAAGCCATTTTCTTGAATTAACCCTGTGTAGAGATAGCCAAAGACATTGGGGGATTCTTGGCTCAGGGCATAGTTAAAGGTTTTCGGGTCTGAGGTGACGGCGGTCACCAATTGGTTGCCACGGGGCGTAATCAGCCCAGCACAGCTTCCAAGGCTAAGGGTGCACAGATAAACCAGCAGCGCAATCAGAGGCCATCGCCACCAGCGCATCAGCCGCCACCGACAATTGTGACAATTTCCAAGCGATCGCCCGCCTGTACATAGGTCGTTTCCCAAAACTGCCGATGTAAAATCTCACCATTGTATTCAATGGCAACCAGGCGGGGGTGAATATTCAGTAGGTTGCAGAGTTCTGGAATCGAGAGCGATCGCCTCAAGGTGTGAGGAGTGCCATTGACATGAATGAGGATCGCTGGCTCAGCAGGAACCATAGCTGTAGGGGTAAATTCAACCTAATTCAACCTACAGGAACTGGGCAAGAGTCGCCTCAATTTTGGTTTTTGGCACCGCGCCTACTAAAATATCCACCTTTTGGCCACCCTTAAAAATCATCAGCGTCGGGATACTGCGAATGCCAAAGTCAGTCGCCACCTTAGAGTTTTCGTCAGTATTGACCTTGACGACCTTGACTCTGCCCTGATACTCATTGGCGATTTCATCAACGACGGGTGCCACCATGCGGCACGGCCCACACCAAGGTGCCCAGAAATCCACTAACACAGGAATATCGCTATTTAATACTTCTTGTTCAAAGGTGGCATCTGTAACGGACAATGCACTAGACATAAGCAGAACCCTTATCGCGAATCAGCAACCTTAAAAATATACTCTAGCAACTTTTAGGCTGACCTTGGGCTTTGGATTGTTTTTAACTTTCCAGACCCTGGGCAGTCTAGCTCGTAACTAGGTTTGATTGGCAGTATATCACGTCTCCCTCCGCGGACAGGAGACTATCGGCATATAATAAAGTTACTGTTTTCTATCACGAGGATGTCAACTATGGCAACAAAATCTGCAAAACCCACCTACGCTTTCCGCACCTTCTGGGCTGTGCTACTGTTAGCCATTAATTTCTTGGTTGCCGCCTACTACTTTGGCATCCTCAAGTAGGACTTTAGACTAAGTATCGAGGGGGCACCCTAGCCCCCAACGATTCACACTCACCTCAACTCGCGGCCAAAGGGCAGTAATCCTAAAATCATGAGTTTGAAGTGCTGCCGCGCAAAGGGTAGGCCAATAATGGTCACCGCCAAGAGCAACCCCCAAAAGAGGTGATTCAGGGCAATGCCCCAGCCCACGACCAAAAGCCACAGAATATTAAAGATCATCGTTAGAGTGCTATTGGCATCAGGCGCCTCAACAATGTGCTTGCCAAAGGGGAGGAGCGTACTCCAACCCAGTTGAATGGCTTTAATCCCAAAGGGGATGCCAATGATCGTCAGGCACAGCGTCACACCGCCAAGCATATAGCCAATGCCCGTGAGGAAGCCGCCAAAGATCAACCAAATGAGATTGCCAAGAAGACTCATGAGCCGCTGCTCCAAACATTGCTTAGGCCCACTCTAGCAGCCACCTGGTGCTATTTGGGTAGCCTAATGCGGAATCCGGGGGGAAGATAGTCGTCCCCTAAGTAGGTGCTGGGAATCGTGCTGGTGTTGCCATCCCGCAGTGCTAAATAGCTCGGTGACATGATTTCAATACCTGCTTCATTGCAGGCATCTTGGAGGTTTTGATGCAATTCAGAAAGGGTATAGCGCAGCTCCTGCCAGTTACGGGTGTAAACATTCAGCTCATAGGCGATGTGGTAGTCATTTAGGGCAGTTTGCAGGACAAAGGGGGGAGGATCGTCAAGGATGTTGGCGGTGCGGCGGCCCGCCTCAATCATGACCTTATAAACATCGCGCCAAGGGACATCATAGCCAAGGGTAATCGTGGTTTGCACAATCAGGGGCTGACCCATTTCCCGAATGGCCACAGCATAATTGATGACCGTGTTGTTGAGCAGTGATGAGTTGGGGACTGTAATCACTTGATTGTTGAAGGCACAAATGCGGGTGACAAGGAGTGTTTTTTGTACCACAATCCCCTTGACATCGCCGATTTGGATGAGGTCGCCCACCTGAAAGGAGCGAGTATAGATGAGAATGACGCCGCCCACCACGTTGGCGATCGCCGAGGTGGAACCCAAGGAAAAGAGAATCCCCAAAAACACAGAAATACCTCGGAAGGCTGGGGAATCAAAGCCGGGTAAGTAGGGAAAGACAACGACTGCCGCCAAGGCAATAATTAAAATTTGCAGTAAGTTATAGGTGGGTTTTGCCCAATCGGTATAGAAACCGGGGATGACGAGGCGTTCACTTTCAATCGCGCTAAAAATTGCCCGCACCCCTTTCAAGAGGTAATAGGTGATGGCAACAATGATGGCGATCGCCACCAAATTAGGGAGATAGTTCCCAATACTCGTGAGAATAAATTCAAGGGAACCCAAGAAGTGATTGAGAAAATTCTTGCCAAAGGTGCGCGTCCAAGGAAAGAGATTAAAAACAAACGTCAGGTACAGATAGAGAATAAACAACAGCAGCGCTAGTCGGCTCAACTGCAATATCCGCAATAGCCAACGCTCAACCTTTTCCTGAGAAATAATCTCAAAATTTTGCAGGCGCAAGGGGGGAATCCGCTCCCCACCCCAGCGGCTCACCGGTGGGAAAATCTTACCAGAGATGCGAACCACCACCGAATAGAGCATCAGCGTAAGAATCGTTGCTAAAACCGCAAAAATAGTATTTTTGAGCAGGTTTTGGGGAACCCGATCTTGGCGATAACGGGTAATGGCCTCACGAATGTGCTGGGCCAGTTCAATCGCTACTTCTTCTTGACTTTCTAGGCGATTGTCAACATCCGCTTTTGTAATGGTAATGAGGGGGCGGTTTCCTTGAACAACCGTAACATTATCGCGATCGCCCCCTCTTTTGATGGTAATGCTGTCAACGGGGATATCTTCATCCTCTGCCACTTGTCGGATACGGTGTTGAATCGCTGCTGCCCGCTCCTCGGGGGTAAAGGAACCAACCCCTTCGCGCACCTCAAACAAAACTTCGCCATCGAGGGTAACTGCGTATTCCTGAATCTCAGCCGGGGCTGGGGGGGCTTGGGCATCTTGCGCCATTAGAGGCCACGGTGTCTGCCCCGCCACTAGCAAAAAAGTAAACAGCAGGCAGAGGAAAAAGCGGGGCTTTGTCATAGATGGCGGAGATGCAGGCAGTTCATTCTCCATTTTGGGTAAAATCCTTGCCTGCCGCTGCTTTAGCCAAAATCCTTAACAATCGGTGGCCAAGTATTCCGCCAGCGCCTCAGAACCGCCAATATATTTGCCATCAATAAAGACTTGGGGAACTGTTGTTGCGCCGGTAATGGCTTGGAGCGATCGCAGGCTAGCCCCCTCACCGATGACAATCTCATCGTAGTGAATGCCCTTTGCCGCAAGCATCGTTTTGGCGTTGGCGCAGTGGGGACAGCCCCGCTTCGTAAACAGGGAGACCCATTGCCGCTTGTAGCTGGGGTTGAGGTAGCAGAGCATCGTTTCCGCATCCGAGACCTTAAAGGGGTCGCCGGGTTCTTCCGGTTCAATGAACATTTTCTCAATGATGCCATCCTTCACCAGCATTGAATAACGCCAAGAGCGTTGACCAAAACCAAGGTCTTCCTTATCCACGAGCATTCCCATGCCGGCGGTAAATTCACCATTCCCATCGGGAATCAGACGCACATTCTCTGCCTGCTGGGTTTTGCCCCACTCATTCATGACAAAAGCATCATTGACAGAAATGCAGAGGATATCATCCACGCCACATTCACGAAACAGAGGTGCCAATTCGTTGTAGCCGGGGAGATGGGTTGAAGAACAGGTGGGCGTGAAGGCACCCGGCAAAGCAAACACGACAACTGTTTTGCCATTGAACAGATCATTGGTGGTTACATTGACCCATTGATCGCCTTTGCGGGTGCGAAAGGTAACTTCAGGAACACGTTGGCCTTCACGGTTGGGTAGCATGGTGGAATCCTCTACATAACGTTGCTTTCTAAAGCGTAGTCGTTATGACTCTGTTTTGTCAAGTTGTTATGGAGCAGCAAATTGTTCATGCCACAACAGGGCGGGTGCGCTTTCGAGTGCCGCGTGTGCAACGGGATCCTGCCTATGGAAAGTTATTGGTGCAGTTGCTGGAGTCTTTGGCCATTGTTGAGCAGGTGCGTCTCAATCCGCAGGCGGCGACAGTGGTGGTGCAGTATCAGCCCCATTTGCTCGATGAGGCAGCAGTCTATGAACGTTTGAAGCAGTGTTTTGAACAGGCAATGGTGGCCGTGCCGCAGCCCTTTCCGGACAGTGCGGCTCCTGCGGAGGCGATCGCCCTTGAAGACTACGAAGCACAGGTAGAGGCGGATGCTCGCCTTGAAACCGATTGGGAACGCTTGGGGCTGCCCTTGGTGGCCTTAGGGGTCTCCCTCCTCAGTGCGCCCTTGGAATTGCCCTTCGCGGTTGTTGGGGCTACGGTCTTGGCCAGTGCTTGGCCTTGGTTTCAGCGGGTGGGGCATCAGATGAGTCAGGGGCATCCCCCCAATGTAGATCTGCTCGATAGCCTTTGGATGGTACTGCATACCGTCAATGGCCAGTTCTTAGCGCCTGCATTGAAGACCACGTTGGCCGGGGCACGGGCAGATGTGCGCGATCGCCAGCGACGGCAACAGATGGATCGATATCCCAGTGTCTTGATGGCTCACTATGAACACCTGACGGTGGAACGTCAAGGTCACTGCCTCAGGATTGAAACTCAGGAGTTGCAAGCTGGGGATCTGCTGTGGTTGCAGCCCGGGGATGTTGTGCCTGCGGATGGCCGCGTTGTGGCTGGATTGGCGGAGGTGGAGCCTGCCCATTTTGAACCCTCCCGACAGGTGTGGATCTGCCGCCCCGGCGATGCCCTCTATGCAGGCTGTCAAATTCTCACGGGACAGGTTCAACTGTGGGTGATCCGCAGCGGTTGGCAAACGCGCCTTGGTTTGATGACAGATCTGCTGCACACTGAACCGGTCTATGACAGTGCCCTTGCCCACCAACAGGGAGAATTTGCCCGCCATGCGGTGCTGCCAACGCTTGCCCTGAGTGGTGCCCTCTGGCTGACGACAGGTGCCTATGGACCAGCGATCGCCCCCCTACAGTTTGACTTTGGCAGCGGTGTGCAGCTGTCACTGCGGACGGTGATGCTCTCGGCACAGGTATTCGCGGTGCAACAGGGGGTGTATCTACCCACTGCCGGTACTTTAGAACAACTGGCGCAACTGGAGAGCTTGGTGATTGATGCTCGCGCCGGTCTTCCCCAGCCTCAACAGGCCCACATCCTGATTCAGCAATTGCGACAGCTTGGCCTTGATATCTATCTGCTTCAAGATCAAGGTAGGCCCCTTGAGGGGACCACAGAGGTCACGGGCGATCGCCTCCCTGATCTTCAGGCCTATCTGGTGGGTAAGCGGCGGCGGGTCGGCTGGATCAGCTTTGGTGAAACCTGTTCCTGTCCTGAACCCACATGGTTACCGATTCGCTGGCGGCCCCCTACCTTTGACCCCAATGCCAAAGTGGTTGTTCTTTTGGACGGCGACTGGTCTGCCCTTGGCCGTGGCATTGCCCTTGCCCGCGATGCCCTAGAGCGAACCTATCAAAATGTGGCCTTGATTGCTCTGCCAAATTTAGCGGTTACCTTTGGCGGCCTGTTTTTGGGCTTGCATCCTGTGGTCAATGTCGTCACCAACAACGCTACTGCCTTTATTGCTGAGTTTTGGCATGGAAACTCAACCCAGTTTCGTACCGCCCTATTGCCAAGCGTGTCAACGACCGTCCCCCTGCGACCGCTGCCCCTAGAATCCCCTCAACTGGCGGTGGCCCCATAGAGGGAAGGCCTCCAGGGGCTAATAGCGCTGCTTCAAAAATGTGAGAACCGACCAAAGCCCCGTAAACCAACTGCCAAGGGCGAGGGTTAGGAAAATTCCCCCCGGCAGCATCGTCAGCCAACCGATTCCTCTTAACGCGTAGAGAATGAGGAAGATGCTAAAACAAGCCGCAAAAGCATAATAGGCGGGGCGCACGGCAAATTCGGTAATGAAGTGTTATAGTGATCTCGTAATGTAAGGGCATGGGACTTGTCAACAGTGAAACAATTGACGTTGATGGGCTATCCCAACATCGCAACTTGGTATCTCGAAATGGGGTTGCGCCAACGGCGAGCAGCCATCCCTGCACTGTCGGTTGTGGATAATTGCGAAGGACCGAGTATGAACTGATCGGCCTGCAACTGGAGGTTCACACCCTTGTGAACTGGGTCGATCAGAAGTGTTGAGCGTGTTCATCACTGTTATTGCACTTCAAGTTTTTAACAACTTCAACCAATTAGACACCCCTCAGCGGGCTCAATGGTGCTGCGGTTAGGAATGTTCCTGCCTAAGTGGCTATGCCTGCTGTGGAATTAGTTTGCGAGGAACGACCGATGTCTGCATTTGCTACCCCCATTACCCCCGCACCCATTCCCGACAACATCACCTTAACAGAACTTATTGACAAATACTTCACCGCCTATAACTCAGCACGGCTACGGGAAATTTGCCAACTCCTGAGTCAACGGGTGTTTCAGCCAGAGGTGACGGTTGGCCTGAGCCTCTCAGGGGCGATGACCCCCACGGGGTTGGGCATCTCAGCCTTAGCGCCTTTAGTGCGGGCTGGCTTTGTCGATTACATTATTAGCACTGGGGCAAACCTCTACCACGATATTCACTATGCCCTAGGCATGGATCTCTATGCGGCCCATCCTTTTGTCGATGATGTGCAACTGCGCAAGGAAAGCAAAATCCGCATTTATGACATTATCTTTGACTACGATGTGCTCCTGGAAACCGATGCCTTTTTGCGGCAGGTGCTGCGCAGTGAAACGTTCCAACGCCGCATGGGTACAGCTGAGTTTCACTATCACTTGGGGCGCTATGTGTGCGAACTGGAGGTGCAGCGGGGACAGCCCCATTCCTGTTTGTTGGCCACGGCCTATGAGTGCGGTGTGCCCATCTACACCTCCTCCCCGGGGGATAGCTCCATTGGCATGAATGTGGCGGCGATCGCCCTCGAAGGGTCGAAACTGATGATTGACCCCGCCATTGATGTCAATGAAACCGCAGCCATTGCCTACTTTGCCCGTGAAGCCGCTGAGGGCAAAGGCAAAAGTGCCGCCTTGATTATTGGTGGTGGGAGCCCGAAAAACTTCCTGCTGCAAACCCAGCCGCAAATCCACGAAGTGTTGGGGCTCGAGGAACGGGGGCACGATTACTTTATCCAGATTACCGATGCCCGTCCGGATACCGGTGGCCTGTCGGGTGCTGTGCCCAGTGAAGCTGTCAGTTGGGGTAAAGTGGATCCCCAAGGGTTGCGGGATACCGTCGTTTGCTACACCGATAGCACGATCGCCCTCCCCATTCTCACCGCCTACTGCCTCAATCGCTGTCAACCCCGTCCTCTGAAGCGGCTCTACGATCGCCGCGGCGAAATGGTCGAGCGCCTCCAGCAGCTCTACCTGCAAGCCCAACTTCAGCACAAGGTGAAGGAGCTGCCCACTGAAGCGCCTGTAGCCACCTATCCCTGTGGTACGCCGATTCGTCGCCGTTAGTCCCAGCGCCGGGGGATCCTCAGGGATCCCTCGAAGGCGCGCGCTAGATTTTCTGGCGTAAATACTTCACTGGTGCGGCCATAGGCTAGGATACTACGGTTCACCAGCACCACCTGATCACAGAAGGTAGTCATCGAGGAGAGATCGTGGGTAGAGATGAGAATTGTGTGCCCTTTCTCCCGCTCTGCCATGAGGAGAGCAATCATCAGTTTCTCCGTTTTCACATCCACACCTGCAAAGGGTTCATCCAAGAGCAACACCTGTGCTTCTTGGGCAAAGGCCCGAGCAAGAAACATCCGTTTCTTTTGACCGCCGGAGAGTTCGCCAATTTGGCGCTGCCGCAAGGGCCAGAGTTCCACCTGCTCTAGGCTTTCCTGTACCCGTTGGCGATCGCGCCCCCTCGGTTGGCGCAGCCAGTTCATCTTGCCGTAGCGTCCCATCATCACCACATCCCAGACCCGCAGCGGAAATTGCCAATCCACATCTTCACTTTGGGGCACATAGGCCACAAGGGACTGCCGTTGTACCTGCTGGCGGGGTAATCCATGAATGCGCACCTGACCTCGGATGGGCTTGACAAATCCCATGATGGCCTTGAAAAGGGTGGATTTACCGGCACCATTCATGCCCACAACCCCACAGATCGTGCCGGCGGGCAGTTGCAGCGTTGCCCCATGGAGGGCAAGATGGCGATGATAGGCCACCGTTACATCTTGTAAATCAATGGCAGGGCTAGAAATCATGGGGTTGTCCTCCCGCTGAGACCACGGATAAGGGTGTTGATGTTGTACTTGAGTAGGTCAAGGTAGGTCGGGGCATTCCCCTCAGGGGGTGATAGGGAATCCACATAGAAAATGCCAGCAAATGTAGCGCCAGACTCCCGTGCCACCTGTTGTTGGGGATTTGCATTGACGGTACTTTCGCAAAAGACAGCGGGAATCTGTTGCTGTCGCACAATGTCAATCACCCGCGTAATTTGGCGGGGTGTCCCCTCCTGATCGGCATTCACTGGCCAGAGATACACTTCCGTCAGGTCATAGTCTCGCGCCAGGTAGGAGAAGGCACCTTCACAGGTGACAATGTAGCGTTTGTGGGCAGGAAGGGTAGCAAGGGCCTGACGTAGCTCCTGATCAAGGGCGCGAATTTGGGCTTTGTAGGCTTTGGCATTGGCGGCATAGATCTCGGCGCCAGCAGGATCGAGGTCTGTGAGAGCCTTGCGAATGTTTTCAACGTAAATCAGGGCATTTTGGGGGGACATCCAGGCATGGGGGTTGGGTTGTCCTCGGTAGGCATCCTCTTGAATGGGAATGGGGCTAATTCCCTTTGTGAGCGTGACACGGGGCACATTCGGTAGGCTGTTGTAGAAGCGATCGCCCCACCGCTCGAGGCCAAGGCCATTTTCTAAAATGAGGGCGGCTTCCTGTCCCCGCACCAGGTCACTGGGGGTAAATTCATAGCCGTGAACTTCCGCTCCCGGTTTAATCAGTGACTCTACCCGCAGGCGATCGCCCGCCACCTGCTGCGCCATATCGGCAAGAACTGTAAATGTGGTCAGCACTAAGGGGCGTTCATCCCTATGGGTTTGGGTGGGGCGGGTTTCTTGGCGATTCTCCGGGGCTGGGACTCCACACCCACCCAGCAAGAGAATTCCTATCAGCAACCAACTCAGACCCCGCATGGTGGGCAATCTTTCATAATCCTTTCATAATTCTCAGCCTAACACAGGATGCTGCGGAAAATGAAGGAAAAATGAAAAGCTCCCCCTTGGAGGGCGATCGCCCCGTCCGATACACTGAGGGGAGACAGTCATGGGAAGAAATGGTGAAACGACGCAAACGCTGGTTCGCTCTTTTGGTGATACTCCTCCTCTGGTTGGGGACCTTCCTGTTGCCGCCGCTGGCGATCGCGCTGCCTGTTGAACCTCCACTAATTGCTGCCCTGCCCCAAGGGAATGCCATTACTGATCCCAAAGCCCTGCTCCGTTGGGCCTTACCTATTGACAATCCAACGGTGCGAGAACTGCAAAAGGACCTGGAACAAATCTCTTTTTGGGTGCGGGGCAAACAGTGGTCAAAAATTGCCAGCAACATCAGCAAGGCGAAAACTATTATCCGCGATCGCGCCGATGAACTCCTCCAGAGGATCCCTGCCGAGAAACAGGAAGCGGCCAAAACCCTCTTAGCAGAGTTAGAGACTTCCCTCGATACACTTCAGGAAGCCGCCAAAGCCAAAGATCGCAGCCAACTCTTACCCGCTAAAGCCGCCGCCCTCGACAAAGTGGGGGAGTTGGAGGCCATGATGGTGCAAAACTTTAGCTACACCCCTCCCAAAGGCTATGAGCACTTGCCGCGATTGTTGGGTCGCGCCACTGTAGAGATGGAAACTAGCAAAGGCAAGCTCACAATAGTTGTCGATGGCTACAGTGCCCCCCTGACCGCTGGCAACTTTGTGGACTTGGTACAACGCCACTTCTACGATGGCCTACCCTTTACCCGTGCTGAGGAATCCTATGTGCTGCAGGCAGGGGATCCACCGGGACCAGAGGTTGGCTTTATCGATCCCAAGACCAATCAATACCGCGCCATTCCCTTAGAAATTCTTGTGGAGGGAGATAAGTATCCCCTCTATGGCATTACCCTTGAGGATGCGGGTCGTTACCTAGACCACCCCGTGTTGCCCTTTTCCGCCTATGGTACGGTTGCCCTAGCGCGTCCCAACGATGATCCCAATGGTGGTTCGTCGCAATTTTTCTTTTTGCTCTTTGAACCTGAACTGACCCCAGCAGGATTAAATCTCTTGGACGGCCGTTATGCTGTCTTTGGCTATGTTGTCGAAGGAGAAGAAACTCTGCGGCAACTGCGCCAAGGGGATAAAATTCTCTCAGCCAAGGTTGTAGATGGACTTGAACATCTGGTGCAGCCCACCTAGGCTCCCTACTAATTAAAACAGCGTGAAAAGTTATTCAGTGACTAGGGGTATTGTGAACAATCAGCCAAAATTACTTGATCCCTTAAGCATTGCTCCCACCCGACCAAAACCACGACTAAGCATCGGCATGCCAGTATATAATGGTGCCAAATTTATTCGTGACGCTCTCAATTCATTGTTAGGGCAAAGCTTTACCGATTTTGAACTGATCATCTCAGATAATGCCTCAACGGACGAGACCGAGGCCATCTGCCGAGAATACGCAGCAAAAGACAGCCGGATAAGGTATATCCGCCAAACGCACAACATGGGTGCAGCTGCCAACTTTAAGTATGTTCTAGATCAAGCAGTTGCCGAATACTTCATGTGGGCCACTGCAGACGATGTATGGGATAGGGATTGGATTGCTGCACTCTTGCCTATAGCCGTTGAAAATTCTTGCCTTGCATTCGGCAGTATCCGAACGATAGATGAAGTCGGTAACTTAATTAGCCACCCTGCAAGCAACGGCACTTTCACTTATTCTGGAAGTAAACTATTGCGTCGCCTAAAGTACGCACTAGAGCCTAATTTTTTGGGAAAAGCCAATCCAATCTACGGGATTTTTCCAAAAAAAGTTATAAGCGATGACGCAATGAACATCCTTTCCTCGGGACTCTATGCTGCCGATACGCATTTCTTGTACTATATCCTAGGGAAGTGCAACATTAAGTCAACTAAAGAGGTGTTTCTCTATAAGAGAATTCACAATCTATGTTCTGGCAACCAAGAATATTCAGATCTTGACCGTGCTGTCGCTAACTTGAGAGGTTACGGAGTGCAGAGTAGCATCCTCGAGCGTATTCTTTTGGTGTCTCTTCTGCCAGTTGCTCCACGACTTTACGGTATGTTCGTCCAGGTGAAGCGCTATATTGCTATATTGAAGACGCGATGTTTTTGAACTCTAAGGTATGATCATTATCATTGCTCAGTTGTACTGCAGAATTGGCACCCAGATGTTTCAGTACGCAGCAAGTATTGACCTTAGCGCTCCAGAAAATGTGCCATTGCGCTTCGAGACTTGAATGGCTTGACCGACTGTGTTTGAACTGGGGATTGAATTTGGGCTGCGTATTCAGCCTTGATTTCCACACTTAAACCCATTGAGACGCAGCAGTTGCTTGATCTCTCTGTGCGCCCACTGGTACACCCTCTGTTCGATACGACCAAGCCCAACGGCATGCCCAGAAAGTCTTGGATATAAGTCGGTCATAAATCTCGTCGTATTCTTGTGCTGATGTCCTTTGCTTGCCTTTACTAACGGGCTTATTCTATCATATTGATGCTACAGCGATTAAGCAAATCAATAATGAAAGCTGTTATTCTTGCCGGCGGCTTAGGCACCCGCATCTCCGAGGAAACTCATCTTAAACCAAAGCCGATGATTGAAATTGGCGGTAGGCCCATTCTGTGGCATATCATGAAAATCTACGCCGCCCACGGTGTAAACGATTTTGTAATCTGCTGTGGCTACAAGGGATACCTGATCAAGGAATACTTCGCCAATTATTTCCTTCACATGTCGGACGTCACCTTCGACATGACGCACAACACCATGGAAGTCCACAAGCGCCAGGCCGAACCGTGGCGGGTGACGCTCGTCGATACGGGTGAGCAGACGCTGACCGGCGGTCGCTTGAAACGTGTTGCGGCTTACGTCGAAAATGAAAAAGCGTTTTGCTTTACCTATGGCGATGGCTTGGCTGACATCGACCTGACGCAGGAGATCGCTTTCCATCTGCGGCATGGAAAACTTGCCACAGTGGCGGCGGTCCAGCCACCGGGCCGCTACGGCGCGCTTCAGATGGAGGGGAACAGGGTCTGTGGGTTTACGGAAAAGCCGCGGGGGGACGGCGGCTACATCAATGGAGGCTTTTTCATCCTATCGCCAAAGTGTTTGGACCTCATCGCCGGGGATCAAACCAGTTTTGAAGGTGAACCGCTCGCTCAGCTTGCCCAGATGGGCGAATTGGTGGCATTTGTTCACGAGGGCTTTTGGCAGCCCATGGATACCTTGCGCGACAAAAACCATCTGGAGGAGCTGTGGAATTCGGGCAAGGCGCCTTGGAAGATTTGGGAATGAACATGGGGTTTTGGCAAGGCAGGCGGGTGTTGGTCACCGGCCACACTGGCTTTAAGGGCAGCTGGCTCTCCCTATGGCTGCGCGAGCTGGGTGCCACACTATGCGGTCTGGCCTTGCCGCCTGCCACGCAGCCATCCCTCTTCGAACTGACCGGCATCGGCGAAGATATCGAAGGCCATATGGTCGATATCCGGGACGCAAATGCTGTAGCGACTCGGATTCGGTGCTTTGCACCCGAGATCGTTTTCCATTTGGCTGCCCAGCCGCTGGTGCGGGCCAGTTACATTGACCCCTTGGGCACCTTCTCCAGCAATATCATGGGCACCGCCCATGTGCTGGATGCCCTGCGTGGTCTGGATTCGGTGCGTGTTGCCGTCATGGTGACCACCGATAAGGTTTATGAAAATCGCGAGTGGCCCTACCCCTACCGTGAAACGGATCCCCTGGGCGGCCATGACCCCTACAGTGCGAGCAAGGCCGCCAGCGAGATCGTGGTCGCCAGTTATCGCGATGCCTTTTTGCGCGCCCAAGGTGTGGCCATTGCCACGGCCCGCGCCGGCAACGTCATCGGCGGTGGTGACTGGTCTGAGGATCGGCTCATTCCGGACGCGATGCGCGCGTGGTTTTCTGGAAAGCCCCTTCTGGTACGTCGGCCCAATGCCATCCGCCCGTGGCAGCATGTGCTCGAGCCCCTGTATGGCTATCTCGTCCTGGCCGAAAAGCTCTGGGCGCAGCCGGAACTGGCCGGGGCCTACAATTTCGGTCCGGATCCCATCGAGGCGGCGACGGTCCGGGAAGTGGTCGAGCAGGCTAGGCAGGTTTTCGGTGCGGCAGAAGTGCAATACGCCAGCTCGCCGGAAGGGCCCCATGAGGCCCACTGGCTGGCGCTGGAGACCGCCAAGGCGCGCACGCTCCTCAAGGTCAAGCCCAGGTGGAACCTCACTCAGGCCATCGAGCGGACCGTGTCGTGGTACAAGGCCGTGAGTCGGGGGGCGATGCGCGTGCCTTGTGCCTTGCCGCCATCGCCGACTATCAGCATGACGCCAGTCAAGCCGGCGAGGGCGCGCCATGAACCACTTGACCATCACGTCCACGCCCCTGGCAGGGCTTGCGATCCTTGAGCGTCATACCCTTGGGGATGCGCGCGGCTACTTTGAGCGGCTTTTCTGCAGCGATGAGCTGCAAGCCTTGCTGGCCGGCCGAACCATCGTGCAAATCAACCACAGCTTCACAGCCCAGGCAGGGACCGTGCGCGGGCTTCACTTCCAGTATCCCCCCCATGCCGAGATGAAATTTGTGCACTGCCTGCGCGGGGAAGTCTTTGATGTGGCCGTGGACCTTCGGAAAGGCTCGCCCACGCTTCTTCAGTGGCATGCAGAGGTGCTCAGCGCCGATAACCACAAAACCCTCGTGATCCCCGAAGGGTTTGCCCACGGCTTTCAGACCCTGACCAATGATTGTGAAATGCTCTACCTCCATACCGCGCCCTACCATCCCGAGGCTGAAGGCGGTCTTCATCCGCTTGACCCTCGCCTGAATGTCGGCTGGCCGCTACCGGTTTCGCAGCTCTCCGAGCGCGATGCCAGCCACCCATGGATCAATGACGCCTTCGAGGGGCTTGTCCTATGAACTGCCGTCACTGTAACGCACCCCTTGAGCTTGTACTCATCGACCTGGGGACGCAGCCCCCATCCAATGCTTATCTTGGCGCCGAAGCCCTGCGCATGCCGGAGCGCTGGTATCCGCTGCGTGTACTCGTCTGCGAGCAATGCTGGCTTGTGCAGACAGAAGACTTTGCGCAACCTCAAGAGCTCTTCAGCCCCGATTACGCCTATTTCAGCGGCTACTCCTCCTCATGGCTTGCCCATTGCGCGCGCTTCGTGGGGGAGGCCGTCCAGCGTTTCGGGCTGGGCCCCGACAGCCATGTGGTGGAAGTGGCCGCCAATGATGGCTACCTGCTCCAGTTCGTTCAGGCGCGGGGCATTCCCTGCCTGGGCATCGAACCCACTGCCAGCACTGCAGCCGCCGCACGGGCCAAGGGCATTGCCATCGTCCAGGATTTCTTCGGCGTCCGGCTGGCGCAGCTGCTCGCCAGTGAGGGCAGACAGGCCGATCTCATGATTGCCAACAATGTGCTGGCCCACGTGCCCGACATCAACGATTTTGTTGCCGGCTTTACCATTTTGCTCAAGCCCCAGGGTGTCGCCACCTTCGAGTTTCCACACCTTCTGCGGCTCTTGGCCGAAGTGCAATTCGACACGATCTATCATGAACATTTCTCCTACCTCTCGCTGACCGCGGTGGAGCATATTTTCACTCGCGCCGGCCTGACGATATTCGATGTCGAAGCCCTGCCCACCCACGGCGGCAGTCTGCGCATCTATGCCCAGCGCGCCGATACAGGTAAACAGCCCATCAGTGACCGTGTCGATGCCCTGCTTGAGGAAGAGCGCGCCGCCGGGCTGACCCAGCGTGCGACCTACAGCGGCTTTCAGGAACGTGCGGAGCGCATCAAGGACGACTTCCTTGAGTTCTTGCTCACCGCCAAACGGGAAGGTAAACGCGTCGCTGCCTATGGCGCGGCGGCCAAGGGCAACACGCTTCTCAACTTTGCTGGCGTCAAGCCCGATCTCCTGCCGTTTGTGGTGGACAAAAACCCGGCCAAACAGGGCAAATATCTCCCGGGAAGCCGCATTCCCATCGTCAGTGAAGAAAAACTCAAGGAAACCCAACCCGACTATATCGTGATCCTGCCCTGGAACTTGCGCGAGGAGATCATGGCGCAGCTGGCTTATGTGCAGGCATGGGGGGGACAATTCGTCATCGCTGTGCCAGCGCTTGAAGTGTCAAAGGGTAAGATGACATGAGGGTGTTGCTGACCGGAGCCAGTGGATTTATCGGCCGCTATGCGCTTAAGGCCTTGCAACGACAGGGGCTCGAGGTGGTTGCGATCGGTCGTACCCGACCGCAAGCTCCCGTGCGGTTTATCGAAGCCAATCTCTTAAGCATCACCGATTTTGGTCCGCTGATGCAGCAAGCTCAGGCGACTCATCTATTGCATCTGGCCTGGTACGCCGAGCACGGCAAATACTGGACGTCGCCTCTGAATTTACGCTGGGTTGAAGCGACGACACGGTTGGTAGAGGCTTTTTGCGCTGCTGCCGGGCAGCAGGTGGTGGTCGCCGGTACCTGTGCTGAATACGATTGGGCGCATGGCTACTGTAGGGAGGACAGCACGCCGCTGAACCCGGCAACACTCTACGGTACGGCTAAGGATGCAACCCGTCGCTTGGTCATGGCGGTTTGCGCGCAGCATCAAGTGCCTTGTGCCTGGGGGCGGATTTTTCTGCCGTACGGCTATGGTGAATCCGCTAGGCGACTGATTCCCTCGCTGATCGACGTGTTCCGCGGTGAGCGTGCGCCTTTTGGAGTAAATGCAGCCTCGTACCGTGACTTTCTGCACGTAACCGATGTGGTAGAGGGGCTCGTCCGGTTACTCACCACCGGGGTCAGTGGCGCATTCAACATTTGCTCGAGCGAGCCCGTGCGTGTGGCTGAGGTCGTGACGACTTTGGCATCCTTGCTGGGGGCAGATCCAGAGCCCGTTCTCGCCTTGGCCACGGAGGGGCCCGGGGAGCCTTCTTTGCTCATCGGTGAGAACCTGAAACTCAAGGCGCTCGGATGGCGACCCACACTCACGCTGGCGCAAGGCCTTGAACGCACGCTCCACGGGGAAAAATCATGAAGACACATCGCTGCCCAGTGTGCGAGCACGCGCAACTCAAACCTTTCTTACAGCGCTCCCAGGTTCCCGTTCACCAGAATCTGGTAATGACCAGTCAGGATGCCGCCCGCACGGTGACGCGCGGTGAGCTCGACTTGGTCATTTGCGAGGCATGCGGCTTTGTCTTCAACCAGGCTTTTGACTTGTCGCGCTTGAGTTACGGCGAGGCCTATGACAATACCCAGTCTTGCTCTGCCTATTTCGACGCCTATCTGGATGGCCTGGTGCAGGACATGGTGGAGCGACAGGGCGTACGCAACTGCACGATTGTGGAGGTCGGTTGCGGCAAGGGGCACTTTCTCAAGAAGCTGGTCAGGTACCCGGGCGCCAACAACACAGGCTTTGGATTCGATCCCAGCTATGTGGGGCCGCTGACTGACTTGGACGGGCGACTGCAATTTCGTACTTGTTACTACAACCACAGCTGTACTGACATAGCCGCAGACGTGGTGGTCTGTCGCCATGTGATCGAGCACGTTCCTGAGCCCTTGGAAATACTCCGCTCGGTGCGTGCAGCCCTGGCGTCGTCGCCGAAGGCCAGAGTGTTTTTCGAGACACCCTGTGTCGAGTGGATTTTGCGCCACCGGGTAATCTGGGATTTTTTCTACGAGCACTGCTCGCTTTTTACCGCAGACTCTCTGGGACTGGCCTTCCGGCGCACCGGCTTTGCTGTAGAGCGCGTTGAGCACATCTTTGGTGGGCAGTATCTGTGGCTAGAAGCCCGAGTAGCGGACATCGATGAAACCTTGCCGATCGCTAGTGAAACCATCCGACTGGCAATGACCTACGCAGCCGATGAACAGAAGCTCAGAGAAGTCTGGTTGGCACGCCTGCATAACTTGCGTCAGAACGGGAAAGTAGCCTTGTGGGGCGCTGGCGCCAAAGGCGCGACCTTTGCCAATCTGGTCGATCCTGACTGCACTCTGATCGATTGTGTCATCGATCTGAATCCCAACAAACAGGGCTGCTTCATTCCGGGCACAGGCCATCCGATTGTTGCGCCTGCCGATCTGCCTGCTCGTGGAGTGCGCAACGCCCTGCTGATGAACCCAAACTACCGACAAGAAAACCTACAACTGCTAGCCAAGGCTGGCATTGAACTAAATTTGATTGACTGGAACGAATGATTAAGCTGATTCTACCCTTTGGTTCGTCCTCATTTCATCGCAAGCCGAAACAAGAGTCGGCGGACAAAATAAATCTTAATCAAGAATGCGAGGTAGAGACATATGGAAGGTGATATGTATCGCAAATTCAAAGCAGAAGGCAACACAGAAATTGCGGCAATGGGGCAGCTCCCAGCTTTGGCAAAATTGACAAATAGTTGGATTAAATCGGTTACGCAATTCAAGTATTCCTACCATTTCGAGTGGCTTGGCCGCCCCATTATCCAATACCCCCAAGACATGGTGGCGATGCAGGAGCTCATCTGGCAAATCAAGCCGGATCTCATCATCGAGACCGGCATTGCCCATGGGGGCTCCTTGATTCTCTATGCCTCAATGCTCGCGCTGCTCGATGTGTGCGAGGCCATCGAAGCGGGTACCGTGATCGATCCAAGGCAATCCCGTCGGAAGGTGCTGGGCATCGATATCGAGATTCGACCGCATAATCGAGCCGCCATCGATGCCCACCCAATGAGGAGCCGCATCCAGATGCTCGAGGGCTCCAGCATCGCGCCGGAAATCATCGAGCAGGTGCGGCAGATCGCTCAAGGGTACCAGCGCGTTCTCGTGTGCCTCGACTCCAACCACACCCACGACCACGTGTTGGCAGAGCTCAACGCGTATGCACCTCTGGTGAGTGTTGGTAGCTATTGCGTGGTGTTCGACACCATCGTCGAGGATATGCCCAAAGAACTTTTCCCCGATCGCCCTTGGGGGCCGGGCAACAACCCCAAGACCGCGGTGTGGGAGTACCTCAGGACCCACCCAGAGTTCGAGATCGACAAGAGCATTCAGCACAAGCTTCTCATCACGGTCGCGCCGGATGGCTATTTGAAGCGTGTCAGTTAACGGTGTGCCCGTGGTCAAGCGCAATCTCATTGCCAACTATCTAGGCCAGGGCTGGATGGCGCTGATGGGGATGGCGTTCATCCCCCTCTACATCGAGTACCTGGGGATTGGCGCTTGGGGTGTGGTGGCGTTCGTGAGTTCTCTGCAGGCCTGGCTTCTGTTGGTGGACATGGGGTTGACACCAGCAGTGAGCAGGGAGATGGCGCGCTTCACAGGAGGCATCTATACGGCGGAGTCCATTGGCGGCCTGCTGCGGGCTTTTGAGCTGGTCTGTTTGAGTGCCGGGGCGCTCGTCGTGGCGGTAGGCGTGCTGGGCGCGCAGTGGATCACCGCAAACTGGCTTGCGAGCCCTGGTGGCCAGGCAGATCGCTTCGCGACTGCCTTGCAAATCAGCAGTGTTGTGCTCGCAGGACGTGTGCTGGAACAGGGTTACCGTGGCGCGCTTCGAGGTCTACAACATCAGGTTTGGCTGAACGCGGCGGATTCCGTGCTGGCGACGCTCCGCTGGGGCGGCGCTGCCGTCGTGATAATGCGCTGGCCGACGCTTGAGGCGTTTTTTGGGTGGCAGGCTTTTGTGTCTCTACTGTCTGTGGTTGCGCTGCGGTGGAAAACGCACCATGTCCTCGGGTCGCCAGTCAAGGAAGCTCGAGCGGATTTCAGGATGCTATGGGCCATCCGGCACGTGAGCGGCGGGATAGGGTTGATCACGTTTCTTGCGCTGTTGCTGACCCAGATAGACAAGTTATTGCTCAGCAGGCTGCTCACGCTGGAGCAATATGGGGCCTATATGCTAGCGGCAACCGTCGCCGGTGGGCTGTCGTTTCTGGTCATGCCCCTTACGTTGGCCGTCGCCCCAAGGCTGGCCGAGTTGGTCGCGCGGGGAGATGAAGCCGGGGTGGTTCAGCTCTATCGCCAAGCCTCCCAGTCGGTGGCGGCGGCCATCGTACCTGTTGCGATGACGCTGGCAGTGTTCGCTCATGAAATCCTCGCCTTGTGGACAGGCAACCCCACCCTCGCCCATGAGGCTGCTCCCATGCTCTCCTTGCTGGCGCTTGGCACGATGTTCAATGCATTCATGCATGTGCCATATCAAACCCAGCTCGCCTACGGATGGACCAGTCTGGCGGTAAAGATCAACCTGGCCGCGGTGACGCTTCTTGTGCCGGCGATCGCTATCTTCGTGCCGATCTATGGCGCCATTGCTGCGGCGTGGATCTGGCTTGTGCTCAATGTGGGCTATGTGGCCGTCGGGATTCGCTTCATGTACAAAAAGCTGCTGCAACATGAGAAGAACGATTGGTACCGCTACGGAGTGGTGATCCCTGTTGCCATATCCGCTGCTTGCCTGATCGGAATTAAAATGACTATGCCCAGTTATTCGCCTAACCCCTTGGCTATCGTTGCTACCCTATTTG